>JAACDB010000035.1 GCA_009937095.1 Verrucomicrobiota bacterium | reverse complement strand
CAAAGAGCATTCAATCGCCCTGCCAAGTCTCTGGTATTTTCGCAAATCACTAGCTGAGAACAAAGCAGAATACCCTAGTTTGACAACTCTCAAGGCTTAATTCTCGTGGGGCAGGATAAATGCATTGCCCTTCGGTCGGTATTATAAAAAGTTTGGGGTTATGGAATTAAAGGATTTCAGCCATTACCTCATTACTGCTGAACAAAATAACAAACTCTCCGAGGCTGTTTCAGAGCCATGGAGCGATATTCCAAGCTGTAAGGACGCTGCAAATGAGGAGCTGAACTCTTTGCATAAGCAGCTTGCCGATTTACAACAACGTTTCTTCGTGGATCGCCGCAAAAAATTCTTAATTGTGCTGCAGGGAATGGACACCAGCGGAAAAAACGGCACCATCCGTCACGTTTTTAGAGGGGTGAACCCGCAAGGGGTACACGTTTCCAGTTTCGATAAACCCACCAGTCACGAACTCGCGCACGATTACCTTTGGCGTGTGCACCGACGCACCCCGCGCGACGGAGAAATCATGATTTTTGACCGCAGTCATTATGAGGACGTTTTGGCGGTGCGCGTGAATGAGCTGAAGCCAGAGTCGGTATGGCGCAAACGATATCGTCACATCAACGATTTCGAGCAGCTGCTCGTTGATGAGGACACACTGATTTTAAAATTATTCCTTCACATTGACCGCGAAACGCAACGTGAGCGCTTGCAGAATCGTTTGGATACTCCCATGAAAAACTGGAAGTTTGATCCTTCTGATCTCGTCGCTCGCGGAAACTGGAATCAATATCAATCAGCTTACGAAGCTGTCTTTGAAGAAACCGCCCGTCCGCATGCCCCCTGGTATTTGATACCCTCGAATAAAAAATGGGCACGCAATCTCTTGGTGGCACGCCTGGTGGTGGCATATCTTGATGATTTACAACTGAGCTATCCGAAAGTTGACTTTGACCCCACAGCGATAGAAATCGAATGACCCGACTTCAGCATATGGCAACCTCACCGCACCCTGTAATTCTTGCACCCTCCCTTCTCGGCGGTAATCACACTGCTTTTGGCGAGAGCCTCCAGCTCGTTTCCGAAACACGCTTGGAATGGGTGCATCTTGACATTATGGATGGCCATTTTGTACCCAACCTAAGCTTTGGGCCACAGCTTGTCAGTGATTTGCGAACACAGTCCGATCTCTTCTTTGATGTCCACCTAATGCTGGACAATCCGCATGCGCACCTTGATGCCTTCATTCAAGCAGGGGCCGATCAAATTACCATTCACCTTGAACCCGACTATCCGGTTAAAGCGACCCTAGAACGTATTAAGGCTGCGGGTAAACGCTGCGGTATAGCGCTTAATCCCAACACACCTGCAGAAGCCGCCGAGCCTTTTCTCGCTTTGTGTGATATCGTTGTAGTGATGACGGTTGAGCCGGGTTTTGGAGGGCAATCCTTTCGTGAGGATGTACTTCCCAAGATGGAAACTTTATCCCGATGGCGCGAAGAAAAGGCTTACGCCTACCGTCTTCAAGCAGACGGCGGTGTCACCACCGAAACAGCACCCGCTTGCCTCAGTCGTGGCATCGATACCCTTGTTGCCGGCACTGCCTTCTTTAAGTCCGCAGATAAAGAAGCCTTCGCGCAGGCAATCATCGCTCAGTAAAGATTGGGGCGGCGGTCGCCAAGACAGTGCATGCTTTTACGGACTTCCCCGATGTCCGATAAATGGATTGTGGCCATTCCCAGTTCGGTTTCCTCACCAGCCTCATAAAGAATTTCGCCGGATGGGTGAACCACCATCGAGTGTCCGCAATAATGGATCCCCTTCCCTTCGATGTTACCCTCATAGCCGCATTGATTCGTCGCTATAATGAAATTCTGGTTTTCCATAGCCCGTGCTTGAACCATCGCCCGCCAATGCTTCAAGCGGGGATGCGGGAAAGCAGCCGGTAGAATTTGAATCTCCGCACCATCCAAAGCACACTTGCGGAATAGTTCCGGAAAACGCAAATCATAACAGATGGAACAACCGACCCTCCCTACTCCGGTCGTTGCCGTTACGATTGAGTTACCCGGCTCCACGTGTTGATCTTCTTTAAATTGGCTGAATAAATGTACTTTTGAATATCGCGCAGTGATAGATCCATCCACTTCAAAATAGAGAAACGTATTTGTATATTTCCCCGATTTAGATGCTGTCAAAAATGATCCGCATATCGCAATAGCGTAGCTTTTAGAAAGGTTGCTGATTATTTCAAAAGTTTCACTAGAACAAATAGAAGTTAAATGCTTTTGATCCCAGGAAAATCCAGTAGTGCTCACCTCAGGTAAGCAAAGTAAGCCTGCGTGCCTAGCTGAGGCCGTTTTTGCGAAATCAGTAATGCGTTCTAAATTAGAAACCACATTCGCCTGTTTTGGAGAAAACTGTGCAAGTGCTATCTGCATTCTTTTAAAATATTTAATATATATTAAATGTGTTGACCTTATCTAATAAATGGAATTTTTAAATCTCTTTTCTATTATCTAAATTATGGCTAAACGAACAATAAAAATTAGTATTAAATTACCCGCAGGCGTAACTGCAACTGCTGCATTAGAAGCAAAAGCAAAAGCGGCGGCGCTTGCAGTAATCAAAAGCGCAACCAAGGATATGGTTGCATTGCAGAAAATTGCCAAGGACCTTTCCAGCAAGGGTATCTCAATTACTCCGCAAGAACTCCTGGCTCGCAAAAAAGGCAGCAGTACCACCAAAACCGCAGTTAAAACTAAAAGTGCAACTGTTCGCAAGCGCGTGGTACTCACTCCCGCTCAAAAGAAAGCAATGATCGCTGAATTGAAAGCGGGCGCCAAAACTGCTGTCATGGTCAAAAAATACGGTGTATCTATTGCAACGGTAATGAACATCAAGACTGCTGCAAAGCTCACGAAGAAGCGCAAGAAATAGAACCTTTAGTATCGGTTCACTCAATCAGGTTCGAATTTATATCGGGCCTTTTTTGTGTCGTTTTACCTGCAAGGGATTTGTTGTATTCGATAAATTCGTTATATAATTCTTTGCCCATATAGCGTGACATCACACGCGGTTCGCTCTTGGTTAGGTCCACTACAATCAGGCCGTCGATAACATCACTGAAAGCGGGATCTATGTTAAAACTAAGCATCGAACCGTTCAGCTTTAGATAATGCTTCAGCAAGACCGGCAAACCCTTTTCGTCATCCTCGATACCGGAAATAATAGCAGAGACCGCATCAATCGTCCGAATAGACTCGGCTATACTTTTCAATGATACTCCTAGGAAAGCATCTTTTGTTTTGGGCGGCTTCTTTGCACGTACCCAACGGGATAGCTCATTGTCAAAACTATGTCCCTGGAAAAAATGCACCATCAGGTTTTTTGATAAATTCCGATACGCATCCGTTATACTCACAGGACCAAAAACTATTTTATACTTGGGGCGTTGTGCGCAAAAGACGGTTACTCCTTTAATGAGCAAAATGAGCGAAGCATGTTTCTTTTGATACTTTAAACTGATAAATGAACGACCCAGCTCTATTGCCGGACCAAGTTTTTCAATGAATCCGGAACGCAACTTAAATAGAGTGTTTGAATAGAGTCCCTCTTTGCCGAATCGTTTTACGATTTCATCGACAATACCCATGCGGTACGCCCCTACTACTTCAGAATTTGCAGCATCCCAAACAAAGAGATGCAGGTAGTAATTGTCGAAATCATCAAGGTCGTAGGCTTTGCCGGTACCCTCCTGCGCCTCCCGAAAGGTTGCCTCACGCAAACGCCCTATTTCCTTGAGCAGGCTTGGGATTTCCTGCGCGTGGGCACTATACACCTGGAAATCACCGTGCTCTAATACCATACTGGCGGCAGGAAGATTTCGAACTTCTGCCTCCATAGTATGCTTTAATTGCGGCGGCGCCAGTGGCAACTGGCTTTTGCTCCCTGAACTGGCACGGAACGGAAGTCTTACTTTGCGACTTTTATTAGATGGTTCACCCGTGGGTCGAAGCGAATAGGTTTTCATCCTAAGGTAATCGTTTACCGCTTCAGGCGATGAGAAACGTTCCAGCTTTGAGGGTTCAATCGGTTTTCCCACATGAACACACAATTCAGTACCCCATTGCCTACAATACTCTCGCGCAAGCAAGGCAGTGCGCAAACGAGGGCTCAATAAACCTACTAATTGAAACAATAGACTGTTATGTCCCTCGAAATAAACCGGCAAAACTGTACTGTTCGTTTTTTGAGCTAAGCGAACGATATGCGGCGTCCAAGCGGCATCCGCAACGGCTCTGTACTTGTGTTGATAATGAGAAACTTCACCCGCAGGAAAAACACCCAAGCACCCGCCTTGGCGTAGATGCGTAAGTGCCTTTCGCACACCGTCCAAATTATTTCTCGATGAGTCTGACCGCTCGAAAGGATCAACGTTGATGATATTCCCACGAATGCCCTCCATCGTTGAGAGCAGGTAATTGCCCATCAATTTGCTGTCGGGTCGAATGCCCGCAAGTAAAGCCCCAAGGATTACACCGTCAATGGCACCAAAGGGATGATTGGCTACGACGATCAATGGACCCGTTTTGGGTATTCGAGCGTAACTCTCGGCGTCCAGTTCGAAATGAGCCCCGGTAAGCTTGAGTGCCTTGAAGAAAAACTGGGGGTCGTTGTCTTTGTCGGTCAATTGAGCCTGTAAAATTGAGTAGTAATCATTGAAAGCGTCGATGCACAGGTGTTTTGCAAGCACGGGTTTCAATAAGCGCAGTAGCCCGGAGAACATACCTGCCTCAGCAAGTAACTTGTCTATATTGATCAACGGTTTGGGAATGTCAGACGCTTGCCGCATATAATCATATAGCCTTTTGGTTTTCGGCGATGATGGCAACCCTAAGGATTAACGGTGTTGGATAAGCCCGGTGCCATTATAGGGCTTGCCACTAAAAAATTCAGACGAGTGAAATTTGACTTGAACTCCGGCGCTTAGGAGACATCTTCAGTCTTTCTCTAAAAGGACGGGTAGCTCAGTTGGTTAGAGCAACTGGTTTACACCCAGTAGGTCGTGGGTTCGAGTCCCTCTCCGTCCACCACTCATCACGATTGTTTCATCTACCGCAACCACCCTACCATTATGCGCCATATTATATCTATTCTGGTTGAGAATAAGTTTGGTGTTCTGGCTCGTATCGCCGGAATGTTCAGCGGGCGTGGATTCAATATCGAAACCCTGAATGTTGGCCCCATGGTGGACGAACGTTTTTCGCGTATTACCGCTACCATTCTTGGAGATGGTGACGCCTTGGATCAGGCCATTAAGCAAGTTTACAAACTTGTGAACGTGTTAGAGGTTACAGACTTCTCAAGCTCTCAGGCCACTGAACGCGAATTAGTTATGGTCAAATTGTCCACAACTGCAGAGCAGCGCTCGGAAGTCATGCAGGTCTGCGATATTTTCCGCGCTAAGATAATCGATGTCGCACCCGGTTCCCTGAACATTGAAATGACCGGCAACTCCAATAAAGTACGCGCCTTCATCAATCTCATAGAACCCTACGGCATTCTTGAAATGGCCCGTACCGGCAACCTCGCCCTCAAGCGCGGCTAATTCTTTTAAACCTAACGATCAGAACCGGGCCATGCGCCCCAACGTATACATATCCATGCCAGCTAAAGTCTATACCGACAAAGACGCCAACTTGAAAGTCCTCAAGAAAAAGACCCTCGCCATTATCGGCTACGGTTCACAGGGACACGCTCACGCACAAAATCTTAAGGACAGTGGCCTCAATGTTATCATCGGCCTCTATGCCAAAAGCAAATCCGTGGCCGTTGCCAAAAAGCAAGGTTTTAAGGTCTATGAAACTGCAGAAGCAGTCCAAAAAGCAGACGTTATCATGCTGGCAGTACCCGACATGAAACAGCCTGAGGTCTTTGAAAACGACGTTGCTCCCAACCTGACCAAAGGCAAGACCCTCGCTTTCACCCATGGCTTGGCGATCCACTACGGACTGATTGAGGCACCCAAGGGCGTGGATGTCATTATGGTCGCTCCTAAAGGCCCCGGACACGTTGTACGCAGCCAATACGTAGAAGGTAAAGGCGTACCAGCACTTATCGCGGTACACAAAGGTTCTTCACGCAATGCCAAGGAGATTGCCCTCGCATGGGCCAAGGGAGTCGGCGGTACCCGTGCCGGTGTCATTCAAACTACCTTTAAGGAAGAGTGTGAAACCGACCTCTTCGGCGAACAGGCCGTTCTCTGCGGCGGTGCTTCAGCCCTTGTGATGGCAGGATTTGAAACTCTGGTAGAAGCAGGTTACCAGCCTGAGATGGCTTACTTCGAGTGTCTGCACGAGTTGAAGCTCATCGTTGACCTAATGGTTGAATCCGGTATCTCCGGAATGCGTTTCTCAATCTCTGAAACCGCAGAATGGGGCGACTATGTAAGTGGTCCACGTGTTATCAATGCAGGTTCCAAACGCGCCATGAAAGCGATCCTCAAGGACATCCAATCCGGTAAATTCACCAAAAATTGGGTTAAGGAATATAAAGACGGACTTCCCAATTATAAACAATTCATCAAGGACGGACAAAATCATCCCATCGAGAAAACCGGTCAGCGTCTTCGCGCCCTCATGCCTTGGGTAAAGAAGCGCAATATTAAAGGTGCTCAAGCCGCCTATAATTGATTCTATAAGGATTCTTTTCTTTTCAGCGGTCGGCGGTTCACTCCCCCGACCGCTTTTCGTTTACAGCCTTGAGTCAATGCCTTTGATTGATGCCTCACGACATGTCCCCTGTCATTGCCACTCGTAAAAGCCCACTAGCCCGCAAACAAACCGAACTGGTCTGCGAATGTCTGCGTGCGCATCATTCCGAAACAGTAATAAATGTGCTTCCGCTCAGCACAAAAGTGGATGAGCGTTTGAATTGGTCACTGGAAAAACGCGGTGGTTTAGGGCTTTTCACGAAAGAACTGGAAGCGGCGCTTCTTGACGGACGTGCCGATCTTGCAGTGCACAGCGCTAAGGATATGCCTACTGCTCAACCCGATGGACTCTCCATAGCCGGCTACCTACCTCGCGCAACATCCGAAGATGTACTTATTTACCGAGAAGGGTCACTCCCTGCGCCCAAAACAATTGCCACCAGCAGCCCCCGACGCCGCGCACAACTTCAGTTGCGTTTTCCCGATACAGAATGGACGACCTTGCGTGGCAACGTGGCGACCCGCTTGCAGAAGATCCAAGAAGGTCAAGCGGATGCAACCGTGCTCGCCGCCGCAGGCTTAGAAAGATTGGAAATTACTTCATGGGAAGGCCTATGTTTCGAACCCCTTTCAATTGACGCGATGGTTCCCGCGCCCGGACAAGCGGCTATCGCAGTTGAATGTCGCAGTGAGGACCTAGCCCAATTTAAAGGAATCTTTTGCGAACACACCGGACGCGCCGTTGAACTCGAACGCGCCTTCCTCCGTGGTCTTGGGAGCGGTTGCCAAACACCCGTGGGTGCATATTTTGAAAAGGATTCCTTTCATGTATATCACCCTACCACCGGTTACAGAATCTTTCCTCTGGATTTGCCAAACCTTGGGGAGACGCAGACTGTAGCTAATGGTATTATTTCAGATTTGAACTTAAATGAGCAACATGAGCAATAAATCCATGGGTATGGTTTACCTTGTAGGCGCAGGTCCCGGCGATCTGGGCCTACTGACGGTGCGTGCGCAAGACCGTATCGCACAGGCGGATGCTATTGTTTACGACAAACTTGCCAACCCGCAGTTATTGGAATGGGCGCGGGACGATGCGGAAAAGATCTATGTGGGCAAGAGTGCGGGACAACATTCCATTCCCCAAAGTGAAATCCAGGCCATTCTATTAGAGCAGGCAGAAAAAGGCCGCAAGGTTGTGCGCCTCAAAGGGGGTGACCCTTTCATATTTGGTCGCGGAGGCGAGGAGATAGAGTTCCTACACACGCATAGCATTGCCTACGAAATCGTCCCTGGAGTGACTGCTGCCTTGGGTGCGGCCGCCTATGCTGGCGTTCCCCTGACGCATCGTGAACAAAGCTCTGCCATAACATTTCTCACGGGGCATGAAGATCCGGAGAAGCAAACCCTACAACTGGACTTTAGGCAGCATGCCAAAACGGGGGCAACGCTTTGTATTTACATGGGAGTTGGGCAGTTGCCGAGGATCGTCTCTGAATTACTTGAAGGCGGGCTCAATCCCGACACCCCGGCAACCATGATCCAATGGGCTACCCTCCCCGATCAGTCCACTTTGGATAGTTCCCTTGGGGCGTTGGTGAAAGACCACGAGGCGAGCCACATAGGTGCTCCGGCTATCATTATCATTGGACAAGTAGTACGATACCCTGCCCGCAACAATTGGTTTTCAGCACGTCCACTATTTGGAAAACGAATCGTGGTGACCCGTGCACGCGAACAGGCTGCCCGACTGACGCAATTATTGACTGAGCAGGGTGCGGATGTTCTCGAGCTTCCATTTATTAAGGTTGAACCAAAATTTGATCCCAAGGTTGTGGCTGAAGTCTTTGCAGAACTGGCCGTTTATGAATGGATCATTTTCAGCAGTGCAAATGGCGTACGCACTTTCTTCGAGCTTT
Organism: Verrucomicrobiota bacterium; assembly: GCA_009937095.1. Lineage (GTDB taxonomy): Bacteria > Verrucomicrobiota > Verrucomicrobiia > Opitutales > Coraliomargaritaceae > UBA7445. The sequence continues at coordinate 83,997 of JAACDB010000035.1, read as the reverse complement.
TCTTCAAGGCCTACCCGGACATTCGTTGCCTTGGTCCCATGCGCATCGCAGCAGTTGGACGGACAACCGCAGAAGCAATCGAATCCCATAAGCTGAAGGTAGACTTGGTACCCAAGAAAGCCAATGGTGACGCCCTTGTTAACCAGCTCATAGAACAAGAAGGTGTGGAAAGCATAAAAATGTTGGTGGTTACCGGAAACCTAAACCAGAGGGCATTGGCGGATCGCCTTGAAAAGGAGGGCAAGGCCATCGTGGACACCCTCCCCTTATACGAAACCACGAGGACCGATCTCTCGAAAGACCCACAGGCCAAGCGCTTCCGTGAGAACGGAGCCGACGCCATATTATTCACCAGCGCATCCACTGTTCATTCCTATGCAGAACAGGCCGAGGCTTTGAAAATCGAACCCGAGGCGCCACAACCCGCTCTTGGCAGTATCGGCCCCATGACCTCCGCGGCATTGGAAAAACATAAACTTGCGATTGATTTCCAAGCTCCGCAGTCCAACCTCGAACACTTCGTTGTAGAAACTATTTCTCATCTCAAAAACACACAATCCGACTCATAAAAACTATGTCCAACGTCATTATTGAAACCACCCAAGGTACCATTGAATTCAAACTATTCGAAGACCGTGCGCCTAAAACCTGTGAGAATTTCACAACACACATAAAAAACGGCTACTACAATGGCATCATTTTTCACCGCATCATTGAACAGTTCATGATTCAAGGAGGCGACCCAACGGGTACCGGAATGGGTGGTGAGTCGATCTGGGGCAGAACCTTTGAGGACGAGTGCCATCCCGATCTTGCTTTTGATCGTCCAGGCCTTTTGGCAATGGCGAATGCCGGTCCCGGCACCAATGGCAGCCAGTTCTTCATTACCACGGTCCCTACCCCTCACCTCAATATGCGACACACTATTTTCGGTGAAGTCGTCAATGGTATGGATATCGTCACAAAATTGGAGACGGTCGACAAAGGACCCGGTGACCGTCCCGTGGAAGAGCAAAAGATAGTTTCTGCGAAGATCGTTGAATAACTCGGCTTCGATACTCGCGCTCCACGGCTTCACCGGTGGAGGGGCTGACTTTTCAGGCTTTTCAGAACTTGCACTGCCCGATGCGACTTGGGCTTGCCCTGACTTGCCCGGGCACGGTGCGAACAGCGGCCTCGCCTGCAATCCCGAACAGGTGATTGATATCATTGAAAGAAATGCCTCTCGATTGAAGTCGGAAGAAAACCACACTCCAAAGATTCTGTTGGGTTATTCCATGGGAGGGCGAGCGGCCTTGTTACATGCCTGCAGGTTTCCCGAGCAATGGGATGCCCTTGTTTTAATCAGTGCCAATCCAGGCATAGAAAGCGAAGCAGATCGAAAAACACGCCGTGAAGCGGATGCAGTGCTCGCTGAACAAATCATTGAAGAAGGCGTGACCGCGTTCATCCGGCAATGGCAGGAACAGGCCCTGATTCGTAGCCAAAAAAATATCAATGCGAAGTGGTATGCCGCCATGCAGCAAACACGCGAACAAAATCAGACGGCAGGACTGGCTGCAAATCTGAGACAATTTGGCCAGGGAAGCTGCCCTAATCTGTGGCCTGCATTAAAGGTATTAAAAATGCCGGTTTTGCTAATAAGTGGTGCCGAAGATGAAAAATATATTGCGATTGCTGCTGAGGTGGAAAAGCGCATTTTGAGTTCGAGGCATGCTTGTATTGAAGCATCCGGCCACATGCCGCACCTCGAGCAGCCTAAGCGTACCGCAGACGCACTCAGGGCTTTTATAAGCGACTTGTAAGCGTTCTTATTTGATAAGGCCCAAGTTCGGGTCGAGTTGGATGCGTTGCGGGAATGAAGCCATAGCTTCTGCGATGGCTTCGGCAATATTGTCTTGGCTTAAGCTCAGCACATTCAAGCAGTTTGGCAGTTCTGCGCGCCAAAAAACCGCATTATTTTTCGGGTCGTATAACTCAACCGTTAAGCTGCACAAAACCTGCGGACGCATCGCATCCTCGTCATACCCGCGCATTTCAGGAATTGTACTGAAGCTGCTTGGCGCACGGAGCCCTAGCTTTAGAGCCTTTTTCCAATAGGCGCGCACAATAAAGTCGGCCTCACTTCCGCCATCGGTAAAGCCGCACCGGTCTAATTGTGCAGCCAATTCTGTGAGAGTGATTTTGTTTAAGCTTTCCCTGGATGCTTCCGTCCATTCCATCCCGCTTAATTCAACCTCACCCATTGCAAAACTTTGCAGGATGTGGAAATCGGTTGTCTGCACGAAATCGCCCCCCTCGCGGGTAGTGCTCAAGCAAGCGGATAGCAGGACCGCTATGGCGCAGCACAAAAAAGGAAAGGGCCTGAATCTTGGCAATAAGAGAAATCTCAAAGGGTTTGCATTCATAGCTTCTACAATTTTTAATCAAAATAGCATGCGCTTAACGACACAAGAACGATATGCGCTCAGCGTGGTGCTTTTGATTATCGCGCTGGCAGTCATCGGTTGCTGCTTGTTTTAAGCCCTTTGCGGAAACTAGCGAATACTCAAGCTAGGCATAAGCTCGATCAAGGTCACTTCGGTCGGGCAATTAAAACGCAAATGCGGAAGGCCTTGGAAGCGATTTGAGCCCGCCCCTGCAGATACATTCAATAAAGGTACGCCGATGCGCGTTATACCACGCGACCATACCCTGGGCACCTCGCTGTCCGTGACAAGCGGACCGAGGAAAGGAAGGCGCACTTGTCCGCCATGCGTGTGACCCGCGAGACACAAATCGATGGGATGTTCTTTAACCGCCAGAGCGAAATTTGGGGAGTGCCCGAGCAAGATTTTAAAGACCTGTGATTCTGTTGTTTGCAACCAACTATCAATACTCCGAAGCGCCCACTTGCTCTTTTTCGATTGATAAAGGCTTAAGCCGTGTAGACTGATCGTGCCACCGTCTGTTTCAACCAAGCGTGAACGCGAGGAAAGCATTTCCAGTGGTTGCATCGCTTCGAGGGGGACACGATACCATTCTAAATCAGTATCACCGAAAACACCGTAGCTACCGTAACGGGGCTGTACGCTCCGAAAGAGCGCCATTAATTTTGGAAATTCGCTTTCAAAGGTCGCGGGTGGTACCACTTGGAGATAATCACCCGTATTGATGATCATATCCGGTTTCATCTCGCGTATGCGTTTAAACAAGTCCCGCTCATGCTGGGTTATTGAGCCGGCCTGAATATCCGAAAGGTGAAGAATCCGTACCGGCTGCGTTAATTTTGGCGTTAAAACCTGGACGGTTCTCACCTGCAGGCGGAAGGGCTCGACTCGCGTCATGTAGATGCGCAAACCAAGCAAATCAATTGCCAAGAAAGCGAACCACAAAGCTGCCCAACCAGTACGACGACCTAAAAGTAATTTCTGTAGAAGAAAAAGTACTGCCCCGAGCGCCAGAAGAAGCGGCAGCTGCCCAAAATTAAATTCAAACGCTTGGTGAATTACTCTGAAGTTGGGATCCAATAACCCGCTCGTGTAGAAACGGTAGTTACGAATAAGCGCGTAAACCAGAAGCCCGAGTGATGTCAGCCATATCCATGGGGATTTGCCAGCACCCCCGCCCTTTGATTCATGACCCCGCAAGGTTATGACTCTCTGTCTGAAAATCGGCATTTTTCGATCTTACAAAATACCTAACCGGTTAGGCGTCGATACGCTTCCAGATAACGACCCAGGGTTCCCTCCAGCACCGCAGCGGGCAGTGGCGGCGGTGGCGGAGTCTTATCCCAATCCAAACCATCCAAGTAATCCCTGACGAATTGTTTGTCGTAGGAAGCCTGCGGGCGACCGGGTTCATATGCATCCATTGGCCAATAACGCGAGGAATCCGGCGTCAAAACCTCATCAATCAGATACAACTGACCCGTGTCATCGGTTCCGAATTCAAATTTTGTATCTGCAAGGAGAATACCGGCCTTTTCTGCCCGTACAACTCCCATACGATACAACTCCAGGCTGATGCGCCGCACCTCCGCAAAGAGGCTTTCCCCGATCAAGTTACCCGCATCGGCACAATCAATCGGCATATCATGTCCCGAGGCGGCTTTAGTGGTGGGTGTGAAGAGTGGCTCGGGGAGTTGTTCGCTCTCCCGCATGCCCTCAGGCAGGCTGTATTCAAAAAGCTTCCCGGATGCTGCATATTCTTTCCAGCCGGAACCCGCGAGGTAGCCACGTACCACTGCTTCAATCGGCAGAGGGTTCAGTTTTTTAACTATCATACTGCGGTGTTCTAAAAAGGGGAAATCACCTCCCAATGCTGCTATGCGAGCAGCATGATCCTCAACCAAATGATGCGGCGTTAAGGTGGCAGCCAGCTCAAACCAACGCAGACTGATCTGGGTTAGGAGGATTCCCTTACCCGCAAGTCCCTCTCCCATAATGACATCAAACGCCGAAACCCGATCGGTGGCCACCATGAGCAGGGCATCTCCCATATCATAAATTTCACGCACTTTACCGGAGGCAAGGTGAGGATATGGCAATCCTTTTACTTCCAGCAAGGGCTCTTCTGGCATTTCAAACGGGTAATCCATGCCATGAAATTGAGTCCTCCCAGCCTTTCAGGCAAACGTTTCTTCACTTTACCCCGCGTATAATATTTGAAGAAAAAACTTGCAGGTCAGCACCTGCCACATAAGTTCTCCATCTTCTTGATGTCCCGTTCGTCTAGCCAGGTCTAGGACACCGGGTTTTCATCCCGGCAACAGGGGTTCGAATCCCCTACGGGATGCCATTTTAGTCAGATTGGCATCCATCGATATCAACATCGCTATTTTCAGGGTGTTAGTTTTCGTGCATTGCCATTGATTCTACGCGTTAAGCAGCTTCTATGTTTAACATGTCAGACCCTATACAAGAGATTGCCCGCCTCCGGGCTGAAATCGCCGAGCACGATGCCCGTTATTATAAGTCGGCGCAGCCCAGTATCGACGACCAGGCCTACGATCAACTGAAAGCACGCCTGCTTGAACTCGAGCAACAAAACCCCGAATTGGATAGCTCGGAATCACCGAGTCATTCCGTGGGGGACGACCGTGCCGAAGGTTTTGATAATTATACCCACCGCAAGCCAATGTTGAGCTTGGACAACACCTATAATCAAGAAGACCTCCTTGATTTTGGAAAACGTCTGGAGAAACTGTTTCCGGGCCAGGAACTACAATACATCATCGAACCCAAGATTGATGGCGTCGCAGTAAGCTTAAGCTATGAAAAGGGGCGCTTGATCCGAGCGGTCACTCGCGGCAACGGAACGGAGGGCGATGTCATCACGCAAAACCTGAAACATCTCGAAAGCCTACCGCATGCCCTTGAAAATGCTCCCAACCATTTCGAGATTCGTGGAGAAATTTACATGAGCCATCAGGAGTTTGAACGCATAAACGGGGAACGTGAAAAGGAAGGTCTGAGCCTTTACGCCAATCCTCGCAATCTTGCTGCCGGAACGGTCAAACTACTCGACCCGCAACAGGCTCGCAGTCGAAAACTTGAAATCGTTCTCTACGGACTCGGAGCGTGCGAACCAGAGGACTATTTCAAGTCCCAGGCAGAGGTGCAGGAAAAACTCAAGGCATGGAATTGCCCGGTACTTGAAAAATATTGGACCTGCAGGGGTATTGAAGCCGTTTGGCCATGCATTGAGGAGTTGGACAGTCGACGCAACGCTTTCACCTACCCGACTGACGGCGCGGTTATCAAGCTGGATTCCATTACACAGCAACAGGAGGCAGGAACAACCGCCAAGGCTCCCCGTGGCGCGATTGCCTATAAATTCGAGGCTGAGCGAGCAGAAACCCTCCTCCATGAAATACAAATGCAAGTAGGCCGTACGGGAGCAGTAACACCCGTTGCCATTCTGGAACCCGTGCAATTAGCCGGTACGATTGTTTCCCGCGCTAGCCTCCATAACGAAGATGAAATCCGTCGTAAGGATATTCGGCCTGGCGATACCGTGCTGGTTCAAAAGGCAGGGGAAATTATCCCGCAAGTGCTTTCCGTAAATCTTGAGAAACGGCCCGAACAAAGCACCCCCTTTGACTTTAATAGCCGATTGATAGAACTAGGCATTCAAGCAGAGCGCCAAGAGGGTGGCGCCGCCTGGCGGGTTGTGGCGCGCGATAATCCCGAACGGCAAAGCAGAAGCCTTCGCCATTTTGCGAGCCGGGTATGTATGGATATTGAAAACCTCGGAGCGGCGATAGTGGAACAGTTGGTACAGCGTGGACTCGCACGTGACCCCGCTGATTTGTATCAACTCAAGCTGGAGCAACTCCTTGAGCTTGAGAAGTTCGCTGATAAATCTGCCCGCAATCTCCTTGAGGCGCTTGAAGCCAGCAAAGAGCGTCCGCTTTGGCAATTGATCCACGGACTCGGCATTCCAAACGTGGGTAAACAATCTGCAAAAGACCTTGAATCGCATCTGGACTCCATGGATTCGATCGCAAGCGCATCCATGGAACAACTGGAAGAAATTGACGGCATAGGCGGCATCATGGCCCAGAGTATTGTCGATTGGTTTGCCGAACCCGGGCACCAGGCGCTTATTGAACGACTGCGCGCAGCGGGGCTGAATTTTCAATCCAAAGCCAAAGCTGGGCCAAAGGATGGGCCACTGGTTGGCAAAGTATTTGTCCTGACCGGTACCCTTCCCACGCTGGGTCGCACCGATGCCGCCGAAAGAATCGAGGCTGCGGGTGGTCGCACCAGCTCGAGCGTAAGCGCCAAGACTGATTACCTGCTCGCAGGTGAAGCGGCTGGTTCGAAACTGGCAAAGGCCGAGAAACTTGGAGTTACCGTACTCAGCGAAGCGGAATTCCTTGAAATGCTTTAAGAATTATCATGGATAACTTTATTTTTCATCAGCTCTTGCTGGATCAACCACTGGTTGCTCTTTTTACAACCGTTGCAGTTGGTTTACTTTTAGGACGCTTTTCGATCAAAGGGATACAGCTTGGAAGTTCCGGCGTGCTTTTTATCGCCCTACTCGCCGGACATTTGGGATATAAGGTTCCCGGCGGCGTTGGTACCCTCGGACTGGTTCTCTTCGTTTATTGCGTGGGAATTGGTGCGGGTGGCCGTTTCTTCGCATCGGTTGCGCGAGATGGCGCGACGCTGGCAAAACTTGCCTTTATTATCGTCGCTACCGGAGGAGCGGTCACTTGGTTGGGAGCAAAATGGCTGCACTTACCTGCGGACCTTGCTGCCGGAATTTTGCAGGGGCCTTAACCAGCACCCCTGCCTTGGCGGCCTCTGCGGAAAGTTTCACGAATCCTGCCCCTGGAGTCAGTATCGGTTATGGTATCGCCTACCCCATCGGAGCCATAGGAGTGGTGCTTTTTGTACAGCTACTTCCCCGCCTTCTCAAATACGACCTCAACGCCATTGCTTCTGCAAACCCTGAAGCTTTGGAGGACGAGGAAGCAGTCACCCGCGTTCTGGTAGAGACCACCAATCAAAACCTTTTTGGCAAAAACATTGCCACCTCCGGAATCACTCATTTTCACGCCTGTCAAATCACACGTGTCTATAAGGACGACCAACTGGTGCCGCTGAAATACGATGATTGCTATGTAGAGGGGCAAGGCCTCCTGCTTGTTGGCAAAGCGCGGGAAATCGAACTGGCAATTGATTACATCGGGATAAGAAGTAATATGCCCATCCATTTGGATACAGAAAATGAACGGCGCAAGGTATTGGTCACCGATCGCGCTTTTGCAGGAAAATCAATCGAGACGCTGGCACCACTGAAAAACTATGGAGTCACCATAACACGCATCACACGACTGGGATTCACTTTTGTTCCCAATACAGATACGAAGATTGAGGTGAATGACCAAATCACCGCTGTTGGTTTATCCGCTGACCTCGCAACATTCGCCAAAGCAGTAGGACATCGCTCTAATGCCATTGATTCAACCGATCTGCTATCCCTCTCTGCCGGACTGAGCCTTGGGGTTATTCTGGGACTCACCCCGTTTGCATTCCCCGGCGGTACGCCCGTCACCCTCGGCCTGGCGGGTGGTCCCCTGATCGTGGCGCTACTTCTTGGTCACTTCGGCAAGGTGGGTAATATTGTAGGCCATATCCCACGACCGACCCGCATGCTGCTGCAAGACCTTGGTCTCGTGCTTTTTTTGACACATGCAGGGATTCAAGGCGGTCAGGCATTTTACAGTACCATCATTGAATACGGATCTTCGTTATTGGCTTTGAGTGCCTGTGTGACCGTCTTGCCGCTCGTACTGGCCTGGTGGATTGCCCGCAATTACTTCAAACTCGATCCCCTGCAATCGCTCGGTGGCATTTGTGGCGGCATGACCTCGACTCCTGCCCTTGGAGCTTTGACCGATAAAACCGATTCGCAAGCACCTGTGGTCAGTTATGCCTCTGCCTACCCCATCGCACTTATTGTAATGATCCTACTCGCAAAAAGTCTTATCGGCTTGCTCGTTTAGACGCATCAAGGGCCTTTTCTGCCAGCGTTTGCGTACGGCGCGCTGCATTCAAGTCGTTCAGATAATCAATCAAAGTCACGGTTCGGCGAAAGCCCGGCTCGCCGTATAATATTTGTTCGTAATAGCGTCCTAATGATTGAGCTGCGTTATAATAGAGCGGGTTAACTCGAAGCATTCCCGCTAGCAGTGTTGCTTGACGCGTAGCTATTTCGGCCAGTGTCGCCTTATTCGCAGCACGCCTACCGAGTTCGCGTAAATTCAGCGCGGCAGCAGGATCGTCTGAACCTTTCGCAAAGGTCTCCATATCAGCCAAGCTAACGAGCCATAAGCGTGATTGTCCCATAGAATCAACAGCACCTCGATATCGATGGACGAAGGAATCCATTCCCGGTTTCCACCATGCTCCTTCAAGGGCTTCAACGGACCTCTTATTCTTGCGGTTGATGAGCTCTGCCTCAAAGGAACCCCCAATCAGCGCAAGCTCCAATAATCGTTTTCTCTCCTCACTCTTAAGTCCTAGAGCAGAGAACGATTCAAACAAGGCATACGCGGCCTCCCGGTCGCATGCTTCGCTTGCCGACATAGTGAGGGTCTTTGCAAAAATCTCTGGATTTAGATCGGGGAAGATTTCAGCAAAATAATCCGCTTCGGCGGGACGATACCTTATATAGCATTTCTTTCCCAAAGCGGCAATCACCCAAGCACGCATTTGTCCCGTTGCCTGACTCCCGTACTTGTAATGGACGTAACGTAAAAGAAAAGCTTCTGTTATCGCATGACAGACCTCCTCTAAATTCAGTTCCTCGTTCCAAAAAATACGAAGCGTTACAAATCCCCCACTTTCCATGCTTAGAGTATAAGCTTTCTCATTACTGCCTTTGGGTCTGTTTCCATCGATCAAGACCGTTATGCGCTGCGGAAATTCGACCGGCGAGCCCATTAAGAATTTATCGCAGATATGCACTGCTGCACGACCCACCTCTGCAATGGCATAAACTGAGGTGCGGTCCATTCCTACCGTTTCAAAATAAGCACCCCGATCCGTGTGGACCGTGTCTGCGTGCAGTTCCAAAGAAGTATCAGTCGCTGACCCGTTCGCTGAAGATACAGCCAAAAAGAACCAAGGAATATATCTTTGGATATATGAATTCATGGTAAGATGTTGCCCCACGGACCCGCTCAGAGTGCCCTGCGCTTGCTTTGCTCTATCGTCTTCAGGCATACCGCAGTATAGCTAAGTATAAGCAAAAATCCGATAAAGAAAGAAAGGCCGTAAAGCGGTGCGACCAAAACATGGAAACCATAAAAGACCAGCAGGGGTAATACCAAGGGACGCAAGAGCGCTTTTGTCATATTCAAAATGAGTCGCAATTCCAGTAGCGCCCGGAAATTTTCTTTCGCCTGCATCCGATACAAAGCACTCGAAAAAAGAAGGGTGAACCAAAGCAAGCCCACTGGGAGCAGGATCTTACCGAGCAGTCCCAGCTCTACTTGTATGAGCAAGACATGTAAGGTGGTGAGTAATAGAAACGGCAAGAGCCAATAGATAAGCCAAGCCACCAAAAACTTCAACCCGTCCGAGAGCAAACCACTCCAGTCTTCCCAGTTAGGTAGCTCAAGGTCGCCGCTTGTGCGTATCTGGTTCGTGTAGCGATAGAGATAACCAAAGGCGAAAAAGTTCAGCAAGGGCACGAAGGACAAGACTATACCCAGCAATAATCGTGGCCATATGGCACGATTTCCCAGCATGCGAAAACAAAGTTCCTCGAATAAAGGCTTCCAATTCATCCTATCCATGCCTCAACTTAGAACCGTGCAACCCGCTTTAAAAGAAAAATTAACCGCATTTCAAAAAGAGATCGAACGCGCCATCGATCAATACATGCCTACTGGGGACACTCGCCCGGTTCGTTTACATGCCGCTATGCGCTACGCGGTTATGGCCGGAGGGAAGCGAATTCGTCCGGTCCTTCTACTCGCTGCAAGTCGAATCTTTCCCACAAAGATCGACGCAAAAGCAGCTGCGGTCGCGATTGAATGCCTGCACACCTATACCCTCATCCACGATGACATGCCCTGCCTTGACGACAGTGATTTGCGCCGGGGGAAACCCACTTGCCATAAAGTGTACGATGAAGCCACTGCCCTTTTGGCAGGCGATGCTCTCCTGACCCTCGCCTTCGAACTCATAAGCAAAGAGTACCACAACGAGCCCGCCCTCGCTAATGCCTTGATCGCTGACCTCGCCACTGCTTCAGGGAGCAGACGTCTCATTGGAGGACAAATGGAGGATGTCGAACGCGCCGGGCAAGACCTCCATGCGGACACCCTATCCTTCATACATGAAAATAAGACGGCCGCCCTATTAACCGCGGCGCTCAGTATGGGTTTCCGGATGACGCAGCCCACTGCGGAACAAATGAAACGGATTGAACAGGCAGGCTACCATCTGGGCATGACCTTTCAAATCGTCGATGATATCCTTGATGCCACTGCTAGCGCCGAATCTATGGGCAAGCCTACCGGGGCAGACGCTGATGCCTGCAAAACCACCTATCCCGCCCTCTATGGCCTTGATGGTGCCCGTAAAGAGGCTAGCAAACATACAGCGGCCGCAATAGAGCACCTTGAAGCCCTTGGAGGAGATAACGATTTCCTCATTGGCCTCGCCCAGGAACTGGAACAGCGCGGAAGCGAAAAAGCCCGCGCGCCAGACATTTTAAGGCCCCACTTAAAATTTATAAAAACTCGGTTGACGCTCAAGCTCCAGAAAGCCTATATACAGCCTTCGCAATTTTGGCCGGATAGCTCAGTTGGTAGAGCAGAGGACTGAAAATCCTTGTGTCCCCAGTTCGATTCTGGGTCCGGCCACCATTGTGACCGTTCCGTTTGCTCCGCAAACCGTCGCCCTGCGACTACGAATCGATTGATTGCTTGCCGGTCGGCTGCGCACAAGGACTGCGTCCTTAGTCTGGGTCCGGCCACCATTGTGACCGTTCTGCTTGCAGTGCAAACGGACCCCTTGCGCTTCTGAATCAAAGACTTGGCCTTTATTCTAAGCCAACCGGAGTGCCGGCTCGATTCCCAAGACAGCGGTACCATTTGACGGTGTTACGCCTTCGGGATCGGCAAAAGCGGCAAAGGCGATCATAGCGGCGTTATCACCGGTGTGCCCGTTCCGTGCCATCCAGAGGGGCAAGTGATGCTTCTTAGCCAGTACCTCCATCGCCGCACGCAAAGTTTTGTTATTCGAGACCCCACCGGAAAGACCAAGGCTACGGTACTGGCCCGCATTAATGACGTGTCGGGTTTTTCCCGTAAGTTGCGCGACCACCGCCGCCTGATAGGATGCACAAATATCAGGCATGGCTGTGTCCAATTCTGAATCTGTCATTTTTTCAATACGGTAACGCAGGCTGGTTTTCAGACCGGAAAAGCTGAATCGTTGTTCATTTCTTGGAGCAATCGCTTTGGGGAAATCATATGCGGTGGCATCGCCGCCCATGGCACGTCGCTCAACCTCGGGTCCGCCGGGATAGGGCACACCTAAAAGTTTGGCGCCTTTATCCAAAGCTTCGCCCGCGGCATCATCGACTGTCTCTGCCAGTACCTTGAGCTTACGCGCCGTATCAATTTCAAATAAGAGCGTGTTCCCGCCGGAAACAATTAATCCAAGATGCGGCAGGGATGCCTGGAAAGCAGCGTCAAAACCATCAGGGTTTTTTTCGTGCAAATCGATAAACGGCGAAAAAGCGTGCCCCCTCAAATGGTTTACGCCCATTACGGGAAGTTCCCATGCCAAGCCGAGACTTTTCCCAAAAGCCAATCCCAAGGCCAGGCCACCGGCCAATCCGGGCCCCTGGGTTACTGCTATGCCGGTAATGGCTTTTTGTTGATGCAGAATACCCGATTTTTCCAACAGAGGGAGCAAATTGTCCAGATGCTCGCGACTGGCCAGATCGGGCACAACACCTCCATAGGCTTCATGCAGCTGAATCTGCGAATGGACCCACTCGCCGCACAAACCGCGATCAGGATCAAAAAGCGCAAGTGCGGATTCATCGCAGGAGGTTTCAATTGCTAGTAGCATGAATATAGAAAGTAATTTAAAAATAGCTTCAGGCTTGTTGCCAAGGATCTGCTGTGTTTCTTGTTACCTCTTTCAATGAACGAAGAATCAGAAATTATCAATGCGATCTTGGCAGATGCTTGTTCAGATGGTCCCATCAGCTATCGGAATTACATTGATATCGCCCTGTATCACCCCGAATGCGGTTACTATACCGCCAAAGCTCAACGCGTAGGCCGTAAGCCCAAGGCGGATTTTTATACCGCTGAAAGCCTGGGTTCTGTCTTTGCGGAGCTTGTTATTTCCGGAGCGTTAAAGCTTTTGGAGCAAAAGGCAGCACACGTGACCTTCGTGGAAATCGCCGCTGAACCCGATGGAGGTTTACTCCAACATTTACCCAAGCATCCCTTTAAGGATTCCAAAACGATTCGCCTAGGAGATGCCCTTGAAGTTGAGGGACCTGTTGTTATTTTCGCCAACGAATGGCTCGACGCCCTGCCCTTTCACCGACTGTGCTTCACCGATGGCAAATGGCGGGAACGTGGTGTCGCAATCCAAAATAATATTTTGCAAGAAGTCCTGCTCCCACAATTGAGCGATGCAATCGCTGCGGAGGCTGGGCGCTTGCCTGAAAAAGCCCCTGAAGGCTACCAATTTGATTGGCCCCTGGACGCCGAAAAGGCACTCAAGCAACTACTCCAACAAAACTGGCAGGGACTCCTACTTCTTTTTGACTACGGAAAACCTTGGGAGGAGTTAATCCAAAACTGCCCTTCCGGCACCGCCCGCACCTACCTTAAACACAAAGCCGGCACCGATCTCCTGCAAAACGCAGGGCAAGCCGACATCACCTGCGATGTCTGATGGAGCGCCCTTGAGGACCTTTGTACTCTAAGTGGTCTAAAGGAGATTACCCTTGAGAGCCAGGAGGCCTTCTTCGTGCAACGCGCTCAAACGGCTGCCGAAGCCATTGTTATGGAAAGTGCCGGCCAATTCAGTCCGCGTCGCCAAACTCTCATGGAACTCATTCACCCCGCCCATATGGGTCGCAAATTCCAGGTACTTACCGCAAAACGCTTATCCTGAATTCCCCTAAAAAGACTTGCCAACCCGCGCACAAGCGCTTTTCTCAAGCCTTTTCAATTTCAACGCATTAATACTTATGTCACGCATCTGCGCAATCACAGGCAAACGCCCCGTCAAAGGCGGTCGCATTATCCGTAAAGGTCTCACCAAAAAGAGCGGTGGTATCGGCACGAGCTTGGTTAAAAACACCAAGCGCCGTTTTCGTCCAAACGTACAGCGCATTCGCGTCAAGCTCCCCAGCGGTGAAGTGAAGCGTATGTGGGTCTCTGTTAAGGCCATCAAGGCCGGCAAAGTGACCAAGGCATAAACCAGCCCAATCCATTTCAGCCCCGGTTATCCAACCGGGGCTTTTTTGTTCACCCTTGCCTACAGGCATCGCAGACGCAGACCGCTTCGCCAGCTTCCATGCGGTAACGAAACTCCCGTTCCGGTTCACTGCGATTGGTCGCTCCACAGCGGGCACAGGTATGCCGCGCTGCTTCCGCCCGCTTTTGCACCTCAGTCGCGTGCGCCACCCTTCGTTGTTTCGCGCGCAGGGATTCCATCATTGCCACCCTAAAGAAGAGGATGAAGTTCAAAACCGGCCCCACCTCTGCCAATGCTGCACCCGTGGTGCCTGCCATTAATATCGTTAAAGCCGTAAAAACACCCGTCAGCATCGCCAACCACTTCACTTTAACCGGGAGCACAAAAAATAGGTAAAACGCCATATTCGGATGCAGGAGCGCAAACGCCCAGAAAATGCTCAGGTAGAGGAAGTCAGGAAAGATGACGATAGGCGCTGATGGCGTGATCAACTGCCCCACCAGAGAACAGATCACCGTAAATAAGATGCCCGCGAGGAGATAGAGGTTGAAACGGAATGCGCCCCAGGCAGCCTCCAAGGCTTGGCTCATCATCCACAGGATATACCAGAAGATCGCCAGGAACAGACCACTTAAGGCCCCACCTGCAATTTTCGGCGGTGACACAATGAAAGTGATCAAACGCCAGAATTCACCCTCCCCCAAGACCCGCGATGGAATAAGCGGCATCGCGCCATAAGAGACCACCCCAGCCAAAATGAGGGCATAAACCAGTAACTGCGCCACAATCAGACCGAGCATGATGTTCGGGATAGCCCAGTGCCCATATTGCTTTTCAAGTTTATCTAAAAATGACATCGAATTAAAAGAGCCGACTCCGAGCTGAACTGTCAATCCACCAACAAAAAACCCGCCGATTGCTCAGCGGGTTTAAAATGGCAGGCCGATAGGGATTCGAACCCCAAATGACTGGACCAAAACCAGTAGTGTTACCATTACACCATCGGCCTATTAAAAGCGCATAACTTGGAAAAAACTCCTGCGCTCGTCAAGCATGGATGCAATAAGGAATGCACAACTAATTAAAATGAATTAAAAATACAAGTGAACCAAAACAGCAAACTGTAAAAGCAGATACATGCATGATAATGACCCTCGTTTAAGATTGTTACGGAATATTATTGCTAAGGTCTTGGCTTAAGAATTCAAAAAAACCGAATTCTTAATTCGGAAAAAACCTATTGAAAGCAGAACATACGCGTAAATACTGAAATGTGTTAGCCATTTAAACTTAAAACAAATACTTCATGTATACTCCAATTAAATATTCTAAACCTCGTAGGTCACTTTCAGTCTGCTTCATAATTATTATTGGGTTTTTGTCTTGTTTGCATGCAGATGACTTAAGAGAACAGCACAACGATCGCGACCTTAAACACAACTTTATCGAATTCGGCGGCTTACTCATCCGACCTCTTTGGCTTTGTGAATGCCGGCAGCATTACTGAAGCCAATAATTGGGACCTGTTCAAAATGTATGACTTCGGCTACACCGCAGTGCCGGAACCACAGACCTACATCATGGTGTTAGGAGGGTTCGCCGCCTTTATGACTTTGTGGCAACACAGACGCCGTAAAGTTAAGCAGTAAACCGCGAGCATGGTTCGCGTAAATGCATTACTCGCGTTTACAACCCGAGTAGAGTTTTAGATTAATTACCAAACGGAGTTTAATGCAATATGCTACTTATCAATCAAGCTCTTGCCCGTCATACTAGAGGGCGCCTCCAAGGCCATTAAATCGAGTATGGTGGGCGCAATGTCACCCAGCGCACCGCCATCAGTCAGCTTTGCTTCCTTAAGACCGGGGTCGTAGACGACAACCTCCACCGGGTTGAGCGTATGCGCAGTATGCGGTCCATTGGTTGCTGTGCTCCAGAGCTGATCAGAGTTGCCGTGGTCGGCAGTAATGAGAGCCGAACCACCCGAGGCATCCACGGCTGCCAGAAGGTCACCGACGCAACCATCAACCACCTCACAGGCTTCAATGCAGGCTTTCAATACACCCGTGTGCCCGACCATATCGGGATTCGCAAAATTCACTACGATTAGGCCGTATTTTCCCGACTCAATTGCCGCTACGGTGGCATCGCGGATGCCATAGGCCGACATCTCGGGTTTCTCGTCATAGGTGGCGCAATCTTTCCGACTGGGGATCAGTTCGCGGTCCTCTCCGGGAAAGGGCTCTTCCCGGTAATCATTGAAGAAAAATGTAACGTGCGGAAATTTCTCGGTCTCGGCGCAGCGGAATTGCGCAATACCCTGCTCAGCCAAATAGGCTCCTAGAATACCGTCCATTTTGGGCGGTTTTTGAAAAATGACATTGGGGCACAAACCGACCTGATATTCACTCAGGGTCGAAAAGTAGAGATCCAACTTTTCGCCACGATCAAAGCCATCGAAGTCTTCTTGAATGAAGGCACGGGTCAATTCGCGGGGACGATCACCGCGAAAATTGAAAAAGATCACTGAGTCTTCGTTACTAATTGTGCGAATGGGACTTCCCTCCGCGTCGACGACAACGGACGGTGGGCAAAACTCATCGCCCTTGGTGCCCTCTGTTTCAGGGGCATCGTAATGTGCCTGAATCGCCTCCGTCGCAGAAGCAAAGGTACGTTCAGTCGTGCGACCGGTGAGGCAATCATACGCGCGTTGTACGCGATCCCAGCGGTTATCGCGGTCCATTGCCCAGTAACGGCCGCTAACCGACGCAATTTTCCCTATTCCGATCTCAGCCATTTTCGCCTCAGCGGCCTCAATGAAACCCATACCGGTGAACGGTCCCGTATCGCGACCATCCGTAAAGGCATGAAGATAAACTTCGTCCACACCCGCTTCTTTGGCCACTGCCAAGAGCCCGTAAAGGTGGTCGAGCATGGCGTGCACCCCCGCATCTGAAACGAGTCCCATGAAATGCAAAGCACTGCCCTTTTCTTTGACATTTTCAAAGGCTGCCTGAAACGCGGGGCTTTCTTTAACGGACCCCGTGGCAATTCCCTTGTTAATGCGTACTATTTCCTGGTCCACTACCCGACCCGCGCCGATATTTTGGTGGCCTACTTCGGAATTTCCCATGATGCCCTTGGGAAGTCCCACTGCTAAACCACAGGCCTTGATCTCAGTGCGCGGCCATTCGGCAGTCAAACGATCTGCCACTGGCGTTTGCGCCAACTTGACGGCATTATGTGCATCCTGAGACGCATCATGATTCTCACCCCAACCATCACGAATGATGAGTACGACCGGTTGTTTTGCATTAGCCATAATTTGATAATTAAAAATTAGAGGAAAGCGGTATATTGCTGTACTGTCGCAAGTGCTATAAAAGCTACATAGAAAAACAACAGGAAGGCACCCTCTCGGCGACTGACGGTATGCCCACTGCGAACAAACCACAAAAGGCATATGGTTAGTAAGAGCACTGCGAAATACTCCAAGCCGATTTCCTCGAAAGTAAAGGGCAACTCTTTGAAAGCGGCAGCACCGCCACCAATGAGCAACAGATTAAACAAATTCGAACCTACGATATTGCCGGCACAGAGGTCGCCCTGCCCTGCCCGAACTGCCGCAATACAGGCTGCCAATTCCGGCAAACTTGTTCCAACAGCGACAATGGTCAGCCCGATAAAGACATCACTTACCCCCATGCGAGTCGCTATCTCGACACTGGATTGTACCAATAGTTCCGCCCCAAGGGCGAGCAATAGACCACCCATCAAAACAAGACCCAGTGCCATAAAAGTCGTGGTTCTTATCTCCGGTAAATCTTCCGGGGGCGACCAATGCTCTTCGCGTGCTTTACGTACAATATAAATGATGTAGGAAACCGTACCGGTTAAGAGTACCAAGCCTTCTAAGCGCCCCAATCCATTACTGAAAATCATAATTCCGAAAACAACCGTTACCAGAATCAGAATCGGTACCTCCCGCTCAACTAAGCGCAACTTCACCTTCAGCGGCACCAACAAGGCCGCAATCCCCAAGATGAGGCCCGTATTCGCGATGTTGCTCCCCAGGATATTACCCAAAGCCAGCCCCGGATGTGAATCGGCCGCCAATAAAGTGGTGGAAAGTTCCGGCATGGAAGTCGCAATGGAAACAACCGGTAGCCCGACAATCAGCGGATCGATGTGTAAATTCACTGAAATCCCAACGGCACCCCTCGTCAGTAGCTGACCGCCTCCCCCTAAAGCTACCAGACCGAGCAACACAAAAACCGATAAAACCATCAGGTTTAAATCCACAACCGGAAACTGTATTAAGGCTAGATTCATGACTTAGAAATCGTCGGCAAGCTCACTAGCAAGACCCTTTAGACCGCTCCTGCGAGCCTATTTTATCGCATTGCCCAAACTTTCACTACTTTTTAGCCCTGCTGCTTGCTTGACAGCACTACCCAAAGAAACAAACTCCCGCGATTTCCAGTAAATGTTCGGTTTAATCCGTTACAGCAACATGGGCCGAGACCTCAAAGAAACTCTCAACTTGCCGCAGACCGGTTTCCCGATGCGGGGCAACCTTGCTCAGCGCGAACCGAGCCGAATCCAGCAGTGGCAAGAAAGCGGACTCTACCAACGCATTCAGGAGAAAAACCTCGGTGGACCCGATTTCATCCTTCACGACGGCCCGCCTTTTACTAACGGCGATCTGCATCTCGGCCATGCCCTGAATAAGACCCTCAAAGACACTATTCTGCGCTTTAAATGGATGCAGGGTTATAACGCTCCTTACATTCCCGGATGGGACAGTCACGGCCTTCCGATTGAGCACAAGGTCTCCCGCGAACTGCAGGATGCTGGACGCACCGACTACACACCCCTCGAAGTACGTGAAGCCTGCGCCACTTTCGCCGACAAATACCGTCTGCTACAAACCGAGCAATTTCAGCGACTGGGCGTGCTCGCAGACTGGGCGAATGAATACTGGACCATTCATCCCGAATACGAGGCAGCTGAATTTGAAACCTTTGCCCGTTTTGTGGAGCAAGGCCTCGTATACCGTTCCAAAAAACCCGTTTACTGGTCAATCCCCTGCGCTACTGCCCTTGCTGAAGCGGAGATCGAGTACCGTCCGCACAAAAGTATTTCCATCTATGTGAAGCTTCCGTTGGCACCCGATGCCAGAAAAGCACTGGCACTTGAAGACGAGGATGCCTCGGTCTTAATTTGGACTACCACACCCTGGACGCTGCCAGCCAACCTAGCGGTGGCAGTTCATCCAAATATTGAATATAGTGCCGTGCGCAGTGATAAGGGCACCCTTATCATCGCAACGCCCCTTTTAGAAACCGTTGCGGAGGCCTGTGAACTGGGTGAAATTACCACTCTTGCTACTTACACCGGCTCCCAGCTTGAAAACCTTCAGGCTCGTCATCCATTTATTGACCGACCCTCTCCAATCCTTACGGCTGAATACGTCACAACGGAAAGCGGCACCGGTTGCGTCCACACGGCTCCGGGGCATGGACTGGACGACTATTTAACGGGCGTCAAAAACGGGCTCGATATCTATTGCCCACTGGACGATTCCGGATGCTACATTGACGACGGTCAGGTTCCCGCTGAATTAATCGGTGCCTCTGTTCTTGAGAGCAGCGATGGCAAACCCTCGCCCGCTAATCTCGGGGTGCTACGCATCATTGCCGCCAACGGCAGTTTGATTGCGCAGAAGAAGATTGAACACAGCTACCCGCATTGCTGGCGCTCCAAGACACCGGTGGTTTTCCGCGCAATGGATCAATGGTTCATTGCCCTCGACAAATCCGGCGATCGCCAACGCGCCCTCGACGCCCTGGACCAAGTCAATTTCATTCCTTCATGGGGTAAGAACCGCATCAGCGCTGCCGTTGAAAATCGGCCGGACTGGTGCATCAGTCGCCAACGCACTTGGGGCGTTCCTATTCCGGCGTTTTATGATGCCGACGGCAAGGCATACCTCAACGCAGACGTCATTCGTGCCCTCGCCCCGAAGATTGCCGAGTCCGGCACCGACCTTTGGTTCCGTCAGACAGCGGCTGAATTACTCGCGGGAATCGATTTACCTTCCGATTGGCCTGAACCTGAGGCACTGAAATGCGGCAGCGACACCCTCGATGTTTGGATTGATTCCGGCAGTTCTCACCGCGCTGTTCTCCAAAAACGTGAACAGCTCAAGTGGCCCGCCGATTTATACTTGGAAGGTTCGGACCAACACCGCGGATGGTTCCAAAGCTCTCTTTGGACCGCTGTCATTGCCGACCGCGCCGCACCCTACAAAAACCTGCTCACGCACGGCTTCATTGTTAAGGAAGACGGCACCAAGCTTTCCAAGAGCGATGGCGCAGCCCGCCCCTTGAACGAGTGGATATCCCAATATGGTGCCGATATCATTCGTCTTTGGATATGCTCACAAGACTACCGTGGCGATGTTCCCGTGTCGGACAATATCGTCAAAAACGTTGCCAATAACTACCGCAATATTCGCAACACCCTGCGTTACCAGATCGGCAACATTCACGACTTCGACCCGACCCGTGACGGGATTCCCCTGGATGAATTGCACGCCGTTGACAAATGGGCACTGCATCAGCTCTCGTTGCTTGTAGAACAGGTCACTGAAGCATACGATGCCTACGAATTCCACCGCGCCTTCAAGGACTTCTTGGATCCTTTCTGTGCCAATACCCTTTCTGCGACCTATCACGATATTCTCAAGGATCGCCTCTACACCGCAGCACCGAACGATCCCCTCCGCCGTTCCTCTCAAACTGCCATTGCCATAATCTTTGATGTCTTCACGCGTCTATTAGCTCCAATTCTGCCATTTACTGCTGACGAGGCATGGAACTACGCATGCAGCGACAGTGAGGATTCCCGCGAGCCCGCTGCTTTACTGGAGTGGCCGAACATCAATAAAGGCTGGAAAAATCCCGAACTGGCAGGCGAGATCACTACTTTACGTGAATGTCTGTCCAGCATGCTGAACGAACCGCTGGAGGCTTTGCGACAGCAAAAGGCTATTGGGCAGAGTCTGGACGCGAAAGCCGTCTTTACCGGCCCTGAATCAGACCCAACGTTCCAACTACTCAAAAAATACGAAGCCGATCTCCCAGAACTTTTTATTCTTTCACAGGTCAATGTCATCGCCGATGCATCTGCTGAAAAACTCACTGCTGAAGTCAGTCATGCTGACGGCGTCCGCTGCCCACGCAGTTGGCGCTGGGTATCTGAACTGGTTGAGACAGATGAATGGGGATCTGTATCTCCTCGCTGTGCCCAAGCCCTGAGAGCAATTTTATAAACAACACACGCAAACTTACCCAAATCTGTTATGGCAAAGAAAACGACTCGGAAAGCTACCAAAAAGGTAGCCATGAAAAAGACCGCTAAGAAGAAAACAACGGTAAAGAAACCAGTTAAAAAAGTGGCTAAAAAGAAAATAGCCAAGAAGGTTGCTACCAAAAAGACCGCAGTCAAAAAGACTGCCAAAAAGGTCGTCAAAAAAGTAGCTAAGAAAAAAAGCTGTTAAAAAGGCCGCCCCTAAAAAGGCAGTCAAAAAAGCCACGAAGCGACCAGCTACCAAAAAAGTTGTTAAAAAAGCTGCACCCAAAAAAGTAATTAAAAAACAGGTTGTCAAAAAAGCGACCCAGCCGATCAGCAACGACGCTCACAAAAAACTCGCCCTCAAGAAAGCATCTGTGGAACGCAGCGCGGATAGTGCGGCTGCGAAAGGCGCTCCAACGAGCTTCTCCCTTGATGAAGTGGAGGCGGTTATCGCCGCCCGCAAGTCACAGGAACCCGAGAAAACCAAACCCAAACTTAAGAAGACGGCGGCTAAAGCTACCAAAGCGGTTGTTAAAAAGAAGACTGTCGATCTAGACAAGGTTCCCGTTAAAAAGCGCGTACATGCCGCGGCTTCGCTCGCCGATATTCTCGGCTTCAACCCGACCGAAAAAAAGAAAACTGTTTCTGAGGAAGCTGCTGCCATACCACGCAAGTGGAGGAAGTACTACAGGCTCTTACTTGAGCTGCGTAAGCACTTGCAGGATGAACTTGATTTACACACTTCGGATACCCTCATGCATTCCGCGCGGGAAGATGCCGGTGATCTTTCCAATTATGGGAACCACCAAGCTGACGCTGGCACCGATTCCTTTGATCGAGACTTTGCCCTAAGTCTTGTTTCCAATGAACAGGATGCCCTCTATGAAATCGAAGAGGCCATTCGGCGAATGATTGACGGAGTTTATGGGGTCTGTGAGCAAACAGGAGAGCCAATTAAAAAAGAACGCCTCGAAGCAGTTCCCTTTGCCCGATTCTCTCTTGAGGGACAAAAAGAGTTCGAAAAAAATAATCGCCGTAAGAAAGATCGGGCTGTTGAAGAAATCTTCAGTGACAATTCAGACGCTCCCAAAATCGTGACGGATGACGATTAGGTCACCCTTTTTCTTCAGTCGAAAAAAATCATGCCCAATGGCACTCTAGTCCATAGGATCAACACTTACCGGAGGTTGCTTTTGACCGCGGGAATCGTCTTTCTTTTAGATCAACTTACCAAACTTTGGATTGTCAGTCGTCTGCCGATCGATAGCTACCACCACGGCAACTCCATTGAGATTGTACCGGACTTCTTTTACTTAGTACATATCGGCAATCGTGGGGCTGCTTGGGGTATTATGGAAGGCCAGGGACTCTTTCTAGCCATTGCAGCTCTGGTCGCACTTGGAGCGCTCTTTTATTTTCGCAAGAGCCTGGAGCTATATCGACATTCCCATCAATGGGTTTTCGGGCTTATCAGCGGCGGTATTCTTGGGAATTTGTTAGATCGCTTATTGCACGGTCATGTAATCGACTTTCTCGATTTTCATTTACCTTTCAGCATTCCCTACGTCCTCGAGGGCGGTCGCTACCCGGCTTTTAATATTGCCGATTCTGGCATTGTTGTCGGCGTCTTTACCTACCTCATACTGGGATTCCTTGAAAAAGAAACTCCCTCTGAGTAGAGAATTGTTTCGAAGGACCTTCCCTTAAGTTAGCTCCCCCTCGTTTCTTTAACGTAGCGGGCAATTGAATTGAAGAGCCCGTCCGCGAATGAGGCGATTGTAACCAAGGTTAGCTGTAACTCCTTGTCGTTAAAGCTTACGTAGTCCCCCTCGCGGAAAACCTTACAATAGGCTTCCAGACTAACCTGCATCACCTTATCCGGCGACTGAGACGCATTGCCCATGGCTGACTTTAATTCCAGCACGAGCTCCTTATTTTCATCCAAATGGTTTGCGCACACTTTGCCTGAATTTTGCACTAAAGATTGAAGACTTAAACCGATTGAAGTGACGGTGTCCTCTAATTCGCAACGGATAGAATAGTCCTTTTCGAGTCGATTAAATTTCTCATCCAGTGGACTCTCCACAAAAGATTTCTGCAAAGCTTCTGCCTCTTTTTTCTGATCCGGATCCAATTCTGACTTTCCATTGCTACATTTTACGAGGGTGAGAAAAAAATGGGTGTTGTTTAATAAGTTGAATACGAGGCCCAAGGCATCGTTGAGCAACTGACGCATCATAAGATCGCGGGCATAAGCTTGAGTTTGTTCAAAATTTTGATGCTGCCTAAACGAAGGTAACAGGTGCGGAGCTTGCGATATCCTTTTGTAGTCTTCTTCGGTAACCGCTTCACGCGCGGCGAGGTTAAATGCAAGCATATCAAAGTGGCGTTGCATACCGGCCATAAAGTCCGTTGCGAGCTGCTGGAGATTGATTTCCCTGCGTTCAGGCGTGTTTTTACTGCGGTCATCCATACTAAGACACTCAAATAATTCAGAACCCATGGCAATGGAATTTCCCTGATTTGTATTTCGGAATCTAACCTTTGGACAAAACCGTTATCGAAACTCCCTTTGGGCGCTTTTAGCTGAAAATATTGTATTTTAGGTTCACTGCGGGTTGCATTTCTCCGAGCAGCTATAAATGCTCTCAAATGTGTCGTTCATAAACAAAGCCTTCTTTCAGCTTGCCAGCCTCGTACTTGCATTTGGATGGTGCGCCTGTGCCAAGAAGCAAACCAATGTTGAACGCGGCATTCAAAACGGAGAGCTCTACATTGGGATCGGCGCTGAGCCGGCCGCACTGGATCCGCATCTCACAACAGGACTGACTGAATACTCCGTGATGCTCGCACTTCTGGAGGGCCTCACTACCTTACATCCCAAAACAATGGCAGTCGAGCCGGGTGTGGCTCAATCGTGGGTTATCTCAGAGGACCGCAAGCGCTACACCTTTCACTTCGATCCAGAAGCCCGCTGGTCGAATGGCGATCGCGTGACGCCAGAAGATTTCATCTTTTCGTTCAAACGCATTCTTTCACCTGCCCTTGGAGCACCCTATGCTTATATGCTTTATCCCATGCGAGGGGCTGAAGCGTTTCATCGTAGTCAAAGCATTGATTTTGGAAGCGTTGGAGTAAGTGCACCCGATGCACATACCCTCGTTATTGAATTAGAATCCCCTACTCCGTATTTCCTCAATATGCTTTCTCACAACACTTGGTGGCCGGTTCATCCCCCTACCATCCTTGAGCATGGTGCCATTACCGACCGAATTTCAAAATGGACCAAGCCGGGGAAGTTTATAGGGAATGGGCCCTTTATTCTTGAGCGCTGGCGCCTCAATAACGGCATCAGTGTCGTGCGAAACCCACATTACCGTAAGCACAGCAAAGTCGGCCTCAATGGAATTCATTTCCTGCCCATAGCAGTACAAAGCGAGGAACGGGCCTTTCGTGCGGGACACTTGCACTTGACCAGCTCTGTTCCTATCCACCGTATTGATTGGTATCGTAAAAACCACCCGGAGCGTTTGCGATTTGATACCGCCCTTGGCGTCTATTACTATATGCTGAACACGAAAAGCGGTCCGCTCGCGGACACCCGCGTGCGGCAAGCCCTCGCCTACTCCATAAATCGTGAGGATTTAACCAAACATATCCTGCGGGCCGGCCAGAAGCCTGCCTATCATTTTACACCACCAAACACCGGCGGCTACCAAGCCCGCGCCCGATTGCCCTATGACCCCCAACTTGCCCGCAAACGCCTCGCTGAAGCAGGCTTCCCCGATGGCAAGGAATTTCCAAAACTACAACTCCTCTTCAATACCAGCGAATCGCACCGCACGCTCGCAGTTGCCATTCAACAAATCTGGAAAAGAGAACTCGGAATAGACATCGAACTTCACAATCAGGAATGGAAAGCTTATCTCGCAACCCGTCAAAGCGGGAACTTTGATATCCTACGAGCGGCATGGTATGGTGACTACGATGATCCCAACACCTTCCTCAGCCTCGGCGAAAGCCGTAACGGCAACAATCATACCAACTGGCATGACCCACACTACGATGCCCTGATCAAAAAAGCCGCAAAAGAAACGGACCCCGTAGCCCGTATGGAGCTTTTCCAAGAGGCAGAGGCAATCTTGATTGAAGCCCTCCCCGTCATTCCTATCTACTTCTACGTAACCAGTCGCTTAATACATCCTGCCGTAAAGGGTTGGTATCCAAGCCTACTTGATAACCACCCCTATCAAGCGATTCAGTTAAAAAAATAAACGATGCTCACCCATATCATCAAACGCTTCTTACAGGCTATTCCGACGCTTTGGATAATCGTTACTGCAACCTTTGTGCTGCTGCGCCTCGCACCGGGTGGACCTTTCGATACCGAGAAACCGGTAAGCCCTGAAATAAAGCTACAAATTGAAGCGCATTACGGACTCAATGAAGGCCTACACGTCCAATATCTGCGCTTTTTAGGAAATCTCCTCAAAGGCGACCTCGGGCCCTCTTATCAATATGCCGGGTGGGATGTTCAGGAAATTATCGCACAAGCCTTTCCGGTTTCGCTAGAGCTTGGCTTATGGGCGCTCTTGGTAGCATTGCTTATCGGTATTCCGCTGGGTGTATTTGCGGCTTTGAGACATAATAAACCATCGGAATCAGCCCTTATGGCAATTGCCACTGCTGGCATTTGTCTCCCCTCCTTTGTTTTAGGCCCCATGCTTTTATTGGCATTTGCTATCAGCCTCGACTGGTTTAATCCGCTTGGCTGGAATTATGCGAGTGATCGTGTATTACCGGCGCTCACTCTTGGGCTTATGTACGGCGCATACATTGCGCGACTTGCACGCGGCGGCATGCTCGATGTTTTGCAAAACGAATTTATCCGCACTGCCCGCGCAAAGGGCCTCTCCTTGAGTGCGGTTGTAGGACGCCATGCCTTGCGGTCAGCGTTGCAACCGGTCGTCGCTTATCTTGGGCCTGCCACTGCGGGTCTCATAAGCGGTTCCTTTGTGGTAGAAACCCTTTTCTTCATACCCGGCCTTGGTCCCTTTTTTGTGAATGCCGCTCTCAACCGCGACTATACCATGGTGATGGGAACCGTGCTTTTTTATGCTATTTTAATCATAACATTTAACCTAATCGTCGATTTGGTTCAGATGTGGATGCAACCTCGAACCCGCAATGAATAAAGAAAAGCGGGAACAAAAATCCAACGACTGTGCTGGGAAATCCCTAAGCCGCGCAACTTGGCAAAGGCTTGTCCGGCATCGCATGGCCCGGATTGGTGGTTTCCTATTTCTTTTAGTGGCCATCGCCTGCCTATTGGGACCCTTTCTTACGGGACAGGATTTTGCAGCGCAAGACTTAGCGGGGGGAGCACAGGCTCCTTCATGGGATCATTGGCTCGGAACCGACGAACTGGGTCGCGACCTTCTCGAGCGCATCCTAATCGGTGGGCGCATTTCGATTGGAGTCGGCTTTGCAGCCACTTGCGTCGCCTTATTAATTGGAGTCACTTACGGGGCACTCGCGGGGTATTGTGGCATGCGTACCGATGCCTTAATGATGCGATTTGTGGACGTGCTTTACGCCCTACCTTTTACCATGCTGGTAGTAGTATTGACGGTGACTTTTGATCAAAAGAGTATCTTTCTGATTTTCTTAGCGATTGGGGCAGTAGAATGGCTAACCATGGCAAGAATTGTAAGAGGCCAAACCAAAGGCTTGCGGCGCTCAAGCTTCGTGGAGGCAGCACTGGCAAGCGGCGCGAGTCACTGGCGAATCCTCAGACACCACATACTCCCTAACTTGCTGGGACCGGTCATTGTTTACGGCACGCTAACCGTTCCCGCAGTCATTCTGCTGGAATCAATTCTCAGCTTCCTTGGCCTTGGAGTGCAACCACCGCAAAGCTCTTGGGGGACATTAATCAACGAAGGCGCCGACAAGCTTGATATTTATCCGTGGCTTTTAATTGGTCCTGCAGTCTTTTTCTCAGTGACCATTTTCGCCTTCAATTTCCTTGGAGACGGCCTACGTGATGCCTTGGATCCTCGTGAGACCGAACGCTAAATTACTCGTCCAAGTGGGGTTTATATTCAGGAAGCATTTCCTTTAAAAGCTGCTTCATTGCCGAGGAGTCACCATCCTGAAGCTGGTTGCTAAGTCGTTGCTCCATGCCATCCACAAGATCGCTCGCTTCGCTGCCACCAATAAAGCGTAAAATCCGGGGGTGAGTGGTTGGGTGAAGCGTTTCACCGAGGTGTTGCAGTTCTTCGTAACGTTTCTCGCCTGGCCTCAAACCGATGAATTCAATTTCTATATCTTCACCCTCATGCATTCCGGCCAACCCAATCATTTGACGCGCGACATCGACAATTTTTAAAGGCTTCCCCATATCCAGTACAAAGATTTCCCCTCCGGAACCTTGACTTGCACTTTGTAGGACAAGTCCAACTGCTTCTTCGACTGTCATAAAGATACGTGTAACTTCCGGATCCGTCACGGTCAGCGGCCCTCCTTCGCTCAACTGTTGGCGAAAAAGAGGAATCACACTCCCGGACGACCCCAAAACATTACCAAAGCGAACGCATACAAAACGAGTGTTATCTCCCGCTTGCTTTTGCTGATCAATTAAGGCCAGCTCGGCCAGTCGTTTACTTGCCCCCATCACATTTGTGGGATTGATTGCTTTATCCGTCGAAATAAAGATGAAATGCTCCACACCAACCTTAGCAGCAATTCGAGCAAGCGACAAAGTCCCAAGGGTATTGTTTTTGATAGCTTCATTAGGCTGGGACTCCATCAAATTAACATGCTTGTGAGCTGCCGCATGAAAAACCACCTGAGGCTTAAAGTTTTCCATTAAACGCGTTAGACTTAAGGGGTCGCAAATATCAAGTACCTTGGTCTGGATTCCTGTGTTTGGTTTTTTGTGGTCTACAAATTTTTGCCTAAGATTAAATATCGCTAATTCGGACTGATCCAAACAAAGCACTGCTTCCGGGTTACGTTGAAATACCTGCCGTACTAATTCTGTACCGATACTACCTCCCGCCCCTGTTATCAAGACCCGCTTATTTGCGAGTAGTGCTTGAATCGCGTCATCATTTAGGTCGACCGAATTTCGCCCAAGTAAGTCCTCTAACTCAAGTGGACGCAACTGCGTCACCGTAGCCTTTCCACTAACCAAATCGGTTAGCGCTGGTACTGTATCCACAATTAAGTTGGCATGCTGAGCGATTTGAACAACTGCTTTAACCCGCCTTACTGAAGCTGAAGGAAAAGCCACCACTGCCCTGCTTACCCTATATTCCTTAGCAACATCGGCTAAATCATCCACCTTACCCGCTACCGGAATACCATGCACATAACGCCCGATTTTTTTAGAATCATCATCAAGAAATGCAACCGGGCGCATACCCAGTCGCCCCTTGCTCATTAATTCTGCCGAGAGACCTGCACCCACTTCACCAGCACCGATAATCAGAACCCGCTCTGCATCCGGCACACTATACCAATCGCTAAGGCTCTTACTTGCTTTTAGACGGAATAGCAGGCGAAATCCTACCAAGGCGAAGAAAGACAACTGCAGGTCGGATAAAATAACCGAACGTGGCGCTATTGCTTTACCACCAAACTGATACCAACAAATAATCAATAGTACTGCGGCGGCAAAGAGGGCTCCGAAAAGGCGTACTGCATCCGGCAGCCTAAAATAAGCGAGCACCGACTCAAACTGCCCAAATGCCAACAAAAGCGACAGTTTCAAAACGAGCACCCACCAGAGAGTATTCGCACGAACCGCTTCGTAATGTTCCGTTACCGCAAAATCAAAACGTAATTCAAAAGCGATCCAATAGCTGAAAAATAAAACAACCCAATATGCCAGCAAGAGCGCTAGCATTCGTAGGTTAAAGGGAAATGGCATTAAGGGTTGGCGCATGAATCTTATCTTTGTCTAGCTCTTATTATAGCATGAGCGAACGAGTTTAATAATAGTCTCTCGCTCGTTATCTGTCAGTGAAGAACCGCTTGGTAAGCACAATCCTTTTGAAAATAAATCCTCTTCAATGTGGTTGCCGAAATATTGAATACCCTCAAAGACAGGCTGCAAACGCAAAGGCTTCCATAAGGGACGAGCTTCGATATTTGACTCCTCTAGATGCTTTATAACCGAGGCTGAGTCCGTACCGCTCTTAAGGGGATCAATGGTAATACAAGTGAGCCAAAAGTTGGCTGCCTCCGCATCTACTACTGGCATAAAAGCAAGCCCCGGCAAATCACCCAAGGCTGACTCGTAGGCGGCATAATGTCCTTTGCGAACAGAAATGCGGCGCTCAAGGTCCGCCAATTGACTTCTTCCCAAAGCAGCCAGGACATTGCTCATTCTATAATTATAACCCAGTTCACAGTGCTCGTAGTGTGTCACTGGTTCGCGAGCTTGCATCGAAAGTTTGCGGGCATGTTCGAGCTTTGCGACATCATTGGAAAGCAACATGCCTCCACCCGAGCTTGTGATGATTTTATTCCCATTAAAGGAAAAGAAGGAAAAGTCACCAAAGGAGCCAGCAGGTCGCCCATCGCATGAAGCGCCTAAGGCCTCAGCCGCATCTTCAATGAGCGCGACTTCATGGTCGGCACAAAGCTTTTCAATAGCAGGCATCTCGGCACATTGTCCATAAAGTTGAACGACAATAACCGCCTTGGGCTTTTGTCCTGAAGCAGAAAGCACCTCCAGCGCTTCTTTGAGCGCCTCGGGGTCTAAATTCCAAGTACGTGCCTCGCTTCCAAGAAAAACCGGTGTTGCGCCGCAATACAGGATAGGATTGGCACTCGCGGCAAAAGTAAAGCTGGGACACAGCACGATGTCACCCTTGCCAATACCCAGCTCGCGCAACGCAAGGTGAAGCGCTGCCGTCCCTGAATTCAGCGCAAGTCCAGCCTGACGCCCGGTCATCTCACAAACCGACGCCTCAAAAGACGCCAGTTCCGGACCTACCGGAGCAACCCAGTTGGACGCCAAAGCAGCGGCAACCGCCTTGTGATCCGCCTCGCTCAAATCGGGGGGTGATAAATATATTCGAGCCATAGCTGTATGTTCGCAAACTCTGTTCGCTTGACCATCTTTTTTTCAAAATATCCGACTGGATTTAAAATCCTTGTTTGACTTAAAGATCGTTTTTACTGATTCTATAGTTTCCTTAGGGGCGACCTGGTATGGGTCTGAGATGTTTCCTTGCGTTAGCACAGAACGATCCCTTCGAACCTGATCCGGCTCGTACCGGCGTAGGGAAAGGATAGACGCTCATTAGAGTGGCTCATCGTTCCCTCGCCGAGGGGCTGGATCTCAACTACACAACCGAGATCCTAATGAAAATCGTCCTATCCGCCACCGCCCTAGTAAGCATAGCTTGCAGCGTTCTTGCAAATGCCCCAACTGATCCAAGCGAATCGGTTCACCAACTCCCGGAACTAGTCGTTACTGCCAGTCTCTGGGAATCTGAATTAGGCCGTGCTACCAATAGCGTAACCGCATTCGACGAAGCACAAATGTCACAGAGCAACAACAGGCATTTTCAGGATTTGATTGATGCCATCCCCAATCTAACTTGGACCGGCGGCACTTCCCGTCCACGCTATTTACAAATTCGCGGTATCGGCGAAAATTCCCAATTCGAGGGGGAAACACCGGACTCCTCGGTACGCTTTCTGATCGATGACCTCGACTTAACCGGTCTTGGCACCATCGGTAATCTCTTCGATATCCAGCAGGTCGAAGTCCTGCGCGGGCCACAAGCAGGGGCGGTTGGCGTAAACGCCGCCGGTGGTCTCATCAAACTCGTCAGCAACGAACCGACTCCATACTGGACAGGGCAGGCAGAAGCAACCGTTGGTCAGGACAATCTACTCGGTGGCGGCCTCGCCTTTGGCGGCCCATTGCTGAAAAACGATCCCGAGGCGCTTACTTTTCGTTTTTCCACCTATCAACTTAATAGCAATGGTTTCCGTACGAATGCATACCTTAATCGCGACGACACCAATGAACGCGATGAATTCAATTCGCGCCTGAAACTCAGATGGCAAGCCAGTAGTGATTGGGCTTGGGATGGCACCCTCTTTTATGCAAATGCCAACAACGGTTACGATGAATGGTCTCTGGGCAATACAGACTTTACCATTTATTCTGATGAAGCAGGTCGCGATGAGCAGGAATCCAAAGCCCTCAGCCTACGGGGCGCTTTTACTGACCTAGCTGGCTATCGATTTGCTACGGTCACAACTTACACTGACACCCATTCCTTCTACAGCTACGATGGCGACTGGGGCGCGGGATCTGCCGCCACTCCTCCATCAAATAGCTTTTACACCGATGCCCTCGCCTTGCGGCGGGATCGGGAAGTCTATTCCCAAGAGATGCGCCTCGACTCCGAACCCAGTAGCCCTGCTGGATGCATGGATCGCTGGACTGTTGGATTTTATACACAAGGACTTGAGGAAGTTGGAAAGGCAAGATGGACCACGGGTGGATATCGTTGGAATACAGACTTCAACTCTAAAGCATATGCCCTCTTTGGCCAAATTGGAAAAAACCTATCAACAAAGGATCGTTTAACCCTTCAATTGCGAGGCGAGTATTATGAAATGAAGGTTCAGGCTGACGGCCTTGGTCCCGACGATAGTTTTGCTCCCATAGTGGCTTTTGACTACGCTCTGGATAATTCTGAGTTTCTTTGGGGTGGTACCTTAACTTACGAACATGACATAGACGCAACCGCACTGGGCTTCCTTTCACTATCCAGAGGTTATAAAGCTGGAGGAGCCAGCACTCCAAATTTCACAAAAAATGACCAGATTAAATATGATGCCGAAATCCTTTGGACTGCTGAGGCAGGATTGAGAAAGCGTCTATTAAATGGAGCCCTTTCTACCGGCCTTACAGCCTTCTACCTTTATCGTGACAATCCTCAGTTCCGCGATTCCAAAGGAGCGGGATCCTTCTTCGACTATATTACCGTCAACGGAAAGAGTGCCAAGCATTACGGAATTGAGTCGGATGCTTCCTGGGTCATTGATTCAAACTGGAAGCTCAGCGCCAACTTGGGCCTCATGAAAGCCACCCGCCAAGCCTATGCGAATAATGAGTCCCGTGAAGTCGCCAATGCTCCGAGTTATACCTACAGCTTACGCCTCGATTATATGCATGGAAACGGCTTCTTTGCCAATAGCACCCTAGCTGGCAGTGATGCCTACTATGAGTCGAACAGCCACGACCAAAAACGCAGTAGCTATGCTATATTGAATGGTGCTTTCGGGTATCGCCTCAATAACTGGACGCTTACGGTCTGGGGCCGAAACCTCTTAGACAAAAAGTTCGAGAAACGAATCTTTTACTTTGATAACACCTATGATGGTAATGATAGCCGATACGAAAACCCTGCCGATCCGCAGCAATTTGGCGCTACCCTCAATTATAAGTGGTAAGGCTATTGCGATAGCTTTACGCGGTAAAATAAGAGACCTGCTAACGCAAGGGCGTGGCCGATTTTACTATCGGCCACCCATTGCATGACCTCGTCTTCAGGTAGCGCCCTCACCTCTATTTCCTCATGCTCATCCCAAGCGGTTCCGGAATCGGATAGCTGGCATTCGTCTGCAAAGATGATGTGGCATTGATTGTTGAGAATCGCTGGGTTGGGACTGCACTTTCCGATCAGTACCCCCTTTTTGGCAACATAACCGGTCTCCTCTTTTAATTCCCGCAAGCCCGCCTGCACGGGATCTTCACCCTCGTCCACGATCCCACCCGGCAATTCCCATGATAAAGCGTTCGATCCCCAGCGGAATTGACGCACCATAACCAACGCTCCGGCAACCGTCCTTGCGACAACAATTGCCCAGTCACGAGAATTCAAGTAGTAGAAATCCCCTTCTCTCGCATTGATGGGATGCCGGTAACGTCGCGTGCGTAATTCCCATACGCGACAGGAGAAATTCAACTCATCACTGAGCATTTCCCAATCAGCGGGAGTCCTTCGCGACTCAAGCGGAGCGTCTTGGCTCATTAATTACCCGGGATTGTAATCGTTTGACCTATGCGCAGACGCCGCGGATCAACCCCAGGATTTGCGTCGAGCAAAGCCTGTAACTTGACCCCGCTTTTTGATGCAATACTCGAAAAGGTATCACCTGATTGTATGGGATAATTGCCCACAGCCACAGTTGGTGAAACCGCAGTGCTATTTGACTGGCTGGCATTCCCCACAATCGCATCGGCCTTTGCTTCTGTGCGATCCCTTTTCTTATCCACTTCTAGGGTTAGGTTCTTAATACGCTTATCCCGCTCATTGCCATATGCCCTCAGTCGCGACACCGCACTCTCAATATCCTTGTTTCTATCCGTCAGCCCTTTCACAGAATCCTTTAAATTTGCAACTTCCTGCGCTGATTTTGCAAGTGCGCCTTCCTCAGTGTTCCTCATCTCTTGCAGTGATCGAAGGGCCTGATTCGCGTTTAACCCAAAATAAAGGCCCGCGCCGCCAATAACGAGCGCCAAGACTGCTAAAGCCAAGGGCAATATGCCCGTACTAGATGTGTTGTAATCCTCTTCCATGCTAGCAAGCTAGCCAAGGACCTCATTCTGGCAAGACCTCTTCGCTCCTTCAGACCTAAGAGTTGCCAATTAAGAACATCCAGCTCAATTTCAAAACATGTCCCACTTGAATTTCCAGCCCGACGCCAGTCAAGTGCTCGACGTAACCGCGCTTACCCACCAAATAAAACGTCTCCTTGAGGGTAGCTTTACCCAGGTCTGGGTACGGGGCGAAGTCTCCAATTGCCGTAAGCAAAGCAGCGGACATATATATTTTTCACTCAAGGATAATGGGAGCCAGATACCTTGTGTCCTTTTCGCGCGCGATGCCGCCAGGCAAGAATTTGAGTTATGCGACGGAGATGCCCTTACCGTTTTAGGCGATGTTGCAGTCTATGCACCGCACGGCCGCTATCAATTGATTGTTAAAATCGCACTGCATAGCGGCGAAGGAAGGCTTCAGGTTGAATTGGATCGCCTGAAACGAACCTTAGCTAGCGAGGGTCTATTTGATGCTGAGCTCAAAAAGGAACTGCCCACTCTGCCCCAGCGAATAGCGGTTATTACATCCCCTACCGGTGCCGCCTTGAGGGATTTTCTACAAATTCTCCAACGGCGAAACTTTCATGGATCAGTGGTTGTTGTCCCGGTACGCGTCCAGGGAAAGGAAGCCGCTGGTGAAATTCAAGCGGCTCTTAAACATGCCGAAGCCCTCAGTCCCGCTTTTGACAGCATCGTACTGACCCGGGGCGGCGGGAGCATTGAAGACCTCTGGCCCTTTAACAACGAATCCCTTGCCCGCAGTATTGCCGCCTCAAAAAGCCACATTATTTCTGCAGTCGGACACGAAATCGACCAAGTGCTGACAGACTACTGCGCAGACCTACGCGCAGAAACACCTTCCGCTGCCGCAGAAATCATTTCTTCAAAGTCACTGGAGGCCCGTCAAAGATTCCTGATGGCGGCCCGCCTGATCGAGCAACTTGGCCAAGAGATACCCGCAAACAAGCGACGTCACTTACAAGAAGCGCAATCCCGCTTCCAGCTTTTATCGCCACAGAGGCAACTGGCCTTCCAGTCAATCCGTGTCGATGATACCCACAATCGTCTCTTGCACGCATATAAAGCCACCCTAACCAAGCACAGCGAACACCAACAACAGCTTCACAATCGCCTACAGGCGCAAGACCCCCACCGCCGTTTCGAGCTCGCTCATCAAAATCTCGATGCAATCAGC
This sequence comes from Verrucomicrobiota bacterium, assembly GCA_009937095.1. GTDB lineage: Bacteria > Verrucomicrobiota > Verrucomicrobiia > Opitutales > Coraliomargaritaceae > UBA7445. The sequence continues at coordinate 48,842 of JAACDB010000035.1, read as the reverse complement.
CATCGTCTCAAATTCGCCACCACTCAAGGCCTGCAATACTTTTCCTCTGAATTGGCTGCCCTCAATAAAAGACTTGAAAATACCAACCTTCAGTCCGCCTTGAAGCGTGGATTCTCCATCCTTCAAAAAACAGACGGCACGCTGCTCACCTCAGCCAAAGCTGCTCAAAAAGCGGATCGTATAAGGGCTCGTTTCCATGATGGATCGGTAACCTGGCGGGTGAAGCATGATAAAGATAAATAAAATTTCCCTAAAACTAACTTTTTCGGAACTAATACCAGCCATCAGTGACAATATTATTACAAATTGTTCATAAGTTAGTGAGTTAGGGTATTGTGTTCATGAGCGGCCTGTTTCTTTATTGAGGCAGGTCGCTTTATGTAAAAATCCAGCAAGGAACTGCCCGCTCCTAAAATCCAGCAGTCTCGGCAAATAAATTATAGATTTCTTCAAGCTTGGGATTGAACTGGCCGAGAAAGTCCTATTGCATCCGTAATTATGAAATTAAAAGCTTTTGCCATCTCAATCTTCTCTCTCCTTGGCCTTGCAATTTATTCTGGGTGCACCACTCAGGTTGCCATTGACCCACAGACCGGCCTTGAACAATCCGCCACCTACACTGCTGGCTATTTCTACGCCCCGCTTGACGCCTCGGTCGCTGAAATCTTCCGAGTCGCTATTCGTGAGATGGACGACATGGGCTATTTTCGCACGGGCGAGCGTCATGGCAAAGATTCCATCAAGATTTATGCCCGTAAAGTAGGCGACCAGCTTGTTAGTGTTCGTATTAAAACAGTAACCATCCCTGAGGCTGAAAGCCAAACCGAACTTCGTATTCGTATCGGTGAACTCGGTAATCTAGCTGAATCTCAAGTGCTTTATGCTCGTATTCGAGACGGACTGTAACGCCAGTTTTTAAATTCACAAAAGCCGTCATTTTTCAAATTTGGCGGTTTTTTTATAATCACCCTAATTGGTTACTACATGAATTCTGTGAAAAAGAAAATTATTGGCGTCGGAAGCCCGGTGGTAGACACCATTGCACTGGTTGATGATGCCTTTTTAGACAACGTCAATGGCGACAAAGGCGGCATGTTACTCGTTGAAAGCACTGAACTTGGATCCATGCTCAACAACTTACCCGCTGGAAGCATTCGTGCCCCGGGCGGATCTGCTGGAAATACCCTCTTTGCCCTCGCTCGCATGGGCGCACCCGCTGCCCTGCTAGGCAAACTCGGCAACTGCTCCATAGCAGAATTTTATCTGGAACAGTTCAAGCATCACGGCGGTGAAACAAGCCGATTCAAGCACGGCTCGATACCCAATGGACATTGCCTCTCACTCGTGACACCTGACGGCGAGCGCACCATGCGCACGGATTTGGGTGCCGCAATGACACTTTCGCCCGAAGAAATCAATGTTCCTGATTTTGAAGGCTATGAATTCGCACATTTGGAAGGCTATCTACTTTTCAATGAAGCGCTCATGCGAAAGGTTCTCGAATCTGCCAAAACGGCAGGATGCACCATTAGCCTCGATCTCGCCTCTTTTGAAGTGGTGCAGGCCACCAGCGCCGTTCTGCCTGACATTCTCGAAAGCTATGTCGATATTGTCTTTGCCAATGAAGAGGAGGCGTCCGCATTTACCGGAATCCAAGACGACTATCCCGCTATGGCACGCGCCTTACATCAGCATTGCGATGTCGCGGCTGTAAAGATCGGGGCGCGTGGATCCTTCGTAGCACAAAATGGTGAGGTTCATACCATCGACCCTGTTCAGGCAAAGCAGGTAATCGACACGACTACTGCCGGTGATCTTTGGGCGGCAGGTTTTCTTTATGGCTGGCTGGAGGGACGGCCAGCTACAGAGTGCGCACACCTCGGTTCCCAACTGGGTGCTGCCGTAGTTCAACAACAAGGCAGTGTGTTGCAGCATGATGTCTGGACAGAACTGCTTCAAGCCATCAATGCTTAGCATATGAGCAAAGATAAGATCGAATCACTTGTAGTCGATATTGCCCGTCGCGCGCGGGCGGCTTCACTGGAATTGGCGACCCTTGGAACCCAAAAGAAAAATGCCTTTTTGGAGCAGCTTGCTGAAAAGCTTGTTGCGGAGACGGACTCCATCCTAGAGGCCAACATCAAAGATCTGGACGCTGCCAAAGAAAACGGCCTTTCCGGACCCATGCTGGAACGACTGACCTTTACAGCGGGACGAATTGCAAAAATGGCAGAGGGCGTACGGCAAGTCGCCACCCTCCCCGATCCGGTCGGGGAAGAAATAGAACGTATGCAACCGCCCCGAGGGTTTGATCTGCGCAAGCGTCGCGTGCCGATGGGTGTCATCGGGATTATTTACGAATCCCGTCCCAACGTAACCGTTGATTGCGCTATTCTCTGCCTTAAATCCGGAAACGCCTCGATCCTGCGCGGCGGCAAGGAAGCCTTTCATTCCAATATGAAACTGGCAGAATTGATTCAACAGACTCTTGAAGCCTCTGGTATTAACTCTGACGCAGTGCAGGTTATACCCACTACCGACCGCGCTGCGCTCAATGTCCTGCTTCGTCAGGATGATACCATTCATTGCATTATCCCACGCGGTGGTGAGGGTCTCATCCGTTTCACTGTTGAGAATAGCCGAATCCCAGTCATCAAACACTACACAGGGGTTTGCTCGGTTTATGTAGATGGGGATGTCGAGGCCGAGCTGGCAGAATCGATTGTGGTTAATTCCAAGACCCAACGTCCCAGTGTTTGTAATGCCGCAGAAAACCTGCTCGTACATCAAGATGCCGCGGAACATCTGCCACGAATGGCAAAGGCTCTGCACGAAGCCGGAGTGGAACTGCGAGTCGACTCCGCTGCCCGCGCAATCCTGACCGGAACAAACCTTCCCCTAGTTGATGCTGTTCCCGAGGACTTTGCCACGGAATACACCGACCTCATTATCGCAATAGCGATTGTTCCTGACGTTCAAGCTGCAATTGATTTGATTAATACAAATGGATCCGGCCATACCGATACAATCGTGACTCAGGATGAGGCCGCAGCGCAGGCTTTCCTTGACGGCGTTGATTCCGCAGCGGTCTTCCATAATGCCAGTACCCGTTTTTCGGACGGGTTTGAATTTGGCCTCGGCGCAGAAATCGGTATTTCCACGGACCGCTTACACGCCCGCGGGCCGATGGGGCTTCACGAACTGTGCACCTACAAATACGTCTTGCACGGAGCTGGCGAACTCAAGGACTAGAAGTAACTAACTCTTAGGTGGCGCACAACGAATGTGCAGATCACGCAATTGTTTGTCTGTCGCTATACCCGGACTGGAGGTCATCATTTCCTGCCCCTTTTGATTTTTCGGGAAAGCAATGACATCGCGAATACTTTGGCGTTGAGCCAAAATGGTTACCATGCGGTCTAAACCAAAGGCAATGCCTCCGTGGGGAGGCGCGCCATATTCGAAGGCCTTAAGCATATAACCAAAGCGGCTTTCTACGACTTCGGGATCTATCTTCAAGACATCCTCAAATACCTTCTTTTGAATTTGCGGTTGGTGAATACGGATGGATCCGCCGCCAAGTTCCACACCGTTGAGCACCAGGTCGTAATGCTGTCCCCGCACTTTTTTGGGATCGCTGTCCAGAAGGCTTAGATCTTCAGCTACCGGTGCGGTAAATGGGTGGTGCGAAGCAACAAAACGTACTGCCTCCTCGTCGAAAAGCATCAGCGGAAACTCAATCACCCAAAGGAATTTATAATCCGAGGGGTCAATCGTAAGTAATTCACGTTTTACCAATAATTGCGCGGCGTCCAAACGCACACGACCCAGAATTGAACAAGCCTGCTCCCACTCCGTCGCGGCAAAAAAGACGATGTCGCCATCTTCTACATCCAGCAACTTACCAAGGCCGGCTTTCTCTTCCTCTGAAAGAAACTTCAGGATGGGAGATTTCCATTCACCGCCTTCACATTTGATGAAAGCCAAACCTTTTGCACCCAATGACTTTGCCGCATCTTCTAGATTCCTCAGCTCACCCTGTGTCAGGTCGGCAAGCCCTTTAGCATTAAATGCCTTTACCGCACCCCCTGACTGGAGCGCTCCTGAGAATACCTTGAAGCCGGAGTTGGCAAATACTTCTCCGCAATCCTGTAATTCCATACCAAACCGCATGTCTGGCTTATCGACCCCAAATCGGTTCATCGCATCGAAGTAGCTCATGCGCAGGAATGGGGTTTCAAGGTCAACACCCAGAACATCGTTCCAAACGCGCTTCATTAAACCTTCTATCAAAGCATACATGTCTTCACGATCGATAAACGAGAGCTCGATATCCAACTGCGTAAACTCAGGCTGGCGGTCGGACCTCAAATCTTCATCCCGGAAGCAACGCGCTAGTTGATAGTAACGCTCTACGCCTGCAACCATAAGCATTTGCTTATACTGCTGTGGCGATTGCGGCAATGCGTAAAAAGCTCCTGGATTCATACGGCTTGGCACCAAAAACTCACGGGCACCCTCAGGTGTGCTTTTAAACAGCATGGGGGTCTCCACTTCGATAAAAGCCTCTTCATCCATGAAATTACGGATCGCTTGGCTGGTACGATGCCGTAGGCGCAAAATGTCTAAATTGCGTGTGCGGCGTAAGTCCAGATAACGATATGTCATCCGCAAATCCTCTCCCACTTTATCTGCCGAATCATCCATTGGGAACGGTGGTGTCTTGGAGACATTTAAAATTTCAAGCCTTTGGGCATGCACCTCGATTGCGCCTGTCGCTAAACTAGCATTCACAGTGTCGCCAATGCGCTCACGAACTTCGCCGCTGACTGCTATAACAGATTCAGGCTTGATAGAGCCAAACTGCGCTTCCAGTTCTTGGTTTGCGGGATCCAATACGATTTGCGTGAGACCTTCACGATCCCGCAAATCTACAAATAAGATTCCTCCATGATCGCGCACGGAATCAACCCAACCGCAAAGCTGGACGGTACTTCCGGCGTCGTTTTTAGAAAGTTCTGAACAATGATGGCTACGCTTCATAAACCGCGCTAGGAAAACAGCATCCGCACGCGAAACAAGCGAAAAGCGTCAAAGGGAGGTGCGGATTGCCCCGATTCTCCGATAAATCATGCCGTTTTAAGCCTTTTAACTGCGATTGTGGGGCTCTTTTCAATTCGACTCCTATGAAGCGAAATTGGGGCTTTCTCGGAGCATTCGCCGTCAGACAGGCCGTTAGTGGAAGCCAAATAACTTTTCCAGCGTCGCCTTGGTCTCTTGAGTAAGCACTACCCTGTCAACAGTGAGATCCAAAACACGATGACAAGTTTGGCGCTCTAGGCGCTCTGGGGCATAACTTAAAATACGAACCTCACCCGGATTTCCTTCCAAGCCCTCACCCGCAAACCTGGGCGTCCACTCTTTGGGTAGCCCAAAGTCTGTAAAAGCAATATCCCAAGCTACCAGAACCTTATCATTTAGGGCACGTGTCAGCAAAGCGGGATAATCCTTTACCATACTCGGTACTTTTTGAGTGAATACTCGAAGTCGTGCAGCGACCGGACGCGCTTTCAGATAATCATTAAAATTGCGTATACTACCCCTACGGATCCCTTCATAAAAACCGAGGGGATCCACGCTCACTAAATTCATGCCGTTCCAATTACCATGGCGGTTGGGCGTTTTAAATTTTTGACGCCCATACCAAGCCTCAAAATCATCGGTCAACATTATGCCGAGCTCGAAATGAAGGTGCGCACGTGATTTTGGAATCGTATACCCTGAGGCAGAGCGCCCCATTTTACCCAAGACTGACCCAGCAACCACTTGCGTGCCTACCTTTATGCCGGGCGAAATTTCTGCCAAATGAGCATAAAGACTGTGAAAAGCTGGTGACTGACCTTCGTGTCGCACCACCAAGTATCGGCCATAACTACTCCAGCCTGATCGTTCATTAATGTAAACAACTCGCCCGGGAAGAATTGAAAAGATTGGATCCGCTGCTTCACCCCGTGCATCCCGGGCAATGGGAAACAAATCCAAGGCCTCGTGAAAACGACGCCCTCCATCTCGAACACAGCCAAACAAACCCGACTCAACTTGGCCTGAGGCAGGGGGCTGGACATAGGCCTCAACTGGCTCACTCCCCATAAAGGCTGTGTTGGGTGTAGGCCAAACCAAGTCGGCTGACAGAAAACCAGTCTGCAAAAACAGGGCTGAAGCAAATGAAATCCAAGTCTGCATCTTTCTTGGCTTAGAGATCCAAAACTTCCCTACCTAGGGCGCTCTGCCTTGTTTTGCAGATAAAAAATACTGTCCTTCAACTCCAGAACCAGCTCACTGAGCACCTCGTTTCGCAATTCCACAAAGCTGTAGAAATTACCATCATTGATAGCACCATCCAGGCGGCGAAACCCAATGGGATTACCATTAACGGTAAGTACCATGCGGTTTCCGCTATTTGCGACTGAAGCGCGGTATAAAGCGCGTGCGCCACGATCAGTCAACTGCAGTAAGAGCGCCATGCCGATATCGACCTTGACCAACTCCGCATTGACGATCTCAAACTCACTGATCAATGGTTCTTTGATTACTTCAATGACGGTGCCACTCTTTGGCATGCGCATAGCGGAGGGCGTCATCGCTCCGTAGTTCATGCTACGTCCCTCAAGATACAGGCGTGGCACTTTGAAATTTTCGGGTGGCTCGCTTTTTTTCAACTGGCAACCTACCAGGAAGACTACCAAGACGCTTAAAACGCATACCGATCTATTAAACCTAAGATTCATTACTGCAAAAATACATCTCCCATAGTCTCCATGATTTTTTCCATCAACTCACTGTCCACCTCGACCACAGGGACTTCAAATTCCCGCTCCAATTTACGATGCCGGTAGCATTGGGTACCTTCCTTCGCACGCGCGCCCAGCGAACGTAACACACGTTTACGCTCAAGCAACAGGGCCAACACATGCTGCAAAGCAAGTCGTTCTGCCTCACCCAAGGCAGCATCCCCGTTTTCTTGTTCCTCAAAGAGCGACAAGAACAAGTCTTCGGCTGCTACTATTTGTTCCTGCGGTACAAGATCACTGGTGCCGTCTTCTTTAATAATTCGTTTCCATTGACCCAATCGCGGCCCCGGCACCTCAAAAGTTTCCAATTCCTCCGTCAATATGTCAGCGCGGGCCAAACACCTTCTGCCAAATCCTTAAAGATCAGACTCGTTACACCATCACCCGGCTTGACCTCAGTTTCGGAGGAGCAGGACTTTCCCGCCATTGTTTTTATTTGCCAGTCCATTAATGATTTTAATCTTCGTTTATTGCAGGCAATGCGACAAGCTTGCTTACAGAACTTATCAAATACTTTAACCCCATACATTCGAGCAAAATCCGCTACCTTTAATTTGTCTTATGCCAAGAACCATTGCTATCGGAGATGTTCACGGTTGTGCCGACGAGCTGGAAGAGCTTCTTGAGGCTTTAAACCTTAAAACAGGAGATCGCGTCATCCAATTGGGGGATTTGGTTAATCGTGGTCCCTACAGTAGGCGGGTCATCCAACTGGCTCGCGCCTATAAAATCGAGTCCATCCTGGGAAACCATGAGTTGCGTCTATTGACAGCCGTTCGCGAAGGACGTCCGGAGATCCTCAAGGAATACGACCTTGAAACAATTAAACAGCTACACGCTGAAGATTGGGAGTACCTTGAAAAGCTCCCCAAATTCAAATTTGACGGTAAACGTGACATTGTTTTCGTCCATGGCGGCTTTTTACCCAATGCCCCCTGGTACGCGCAGCCAATCGAAGTCGCAGTTAATATTCAGGTAATTGACAAGGAAGGTAAAGCTGCCAAGCGGTCCGATGCCCCTGATGCACCCACATGGGCGAAACAATGGAAAGGACCGCCTTTTGTAATCTATGGACATACTCCCCGTCCTAAAGTTTGCAAAAACAAACAATCGCTCGGTATCGACACGGGTTGCGTTTATGGCGGAAAACTGACCGCTTATATTATTGAAGAAAAATCATTTGTGCAGGTAAAAGCCCATCGACTTTATGCCCACAGCAAGCGCTTACCCGACCCGGTTTAACATTCTACAAGACCTATAGCTTACTCCATATGGTAGAGGTAATTTTTTAAGATGGCACTCAAACTAAAATCCTGGGGCACTTCTGGTCCGATCCCTGCTCCGCTTAATAGCGAGTCCCTTAAGGAAAAAGTCCTGACAGTTTTGCGTCATGCCAAGGGTCAGGATTTGTCTAGCGAAGACGCACTGCATCATTTTTTGGCAAAACTACCCTTTCCTTTGCAGGGCACATATAAGGGCAATACCAATTGTATTCAGATCCTGAACGAAACAAACGAGGTTTTGCTTTGTGATGCCGGTAGCGGCTTACGTGCTATTTCTGATTCTTTGCCAAAGCAGCGTTCCACTAATACCTATCACCTTTTTCTCACACACCTCCATTGGGACCACATTCAAGGATTCCCATTTTTCAAACCCGCCTATCAAGCAGGTAACAAAATCATTATTCATACTTTGCACAGGGAAGCAGAAGACGCCTTCCGTAAAATAATGGAACCGCCCTACTTTCCGGCAAACTACGATTCCCTAGCCGCCGACATAGAATACAATCTAATAGCCGATGGTTCCAGCTTACAGATAGGCGATCTTATCGTTAAAACACTGCGGCAAGAACATCCAAATCATTCTTGGGCTTTTCGCTTCGAACAAGCAGGCCAAGCAGTTGTTATATCAACGGATTCACAGCACCCCGAAAACGCTGCTTCAATTGATTCATACCCTTTCCTTGAATTTTTTAAAGCTGCCGACCTTCTGGTTTTTGACAGTCAATATTCTCTTGATCATATTCATGGAGAAAAACGTACCTGGGGCCACTCTGATGCCGTAACAGCAGTTGAACTGGCTGCTACTGCTGAAGTGAAACAACTCATCCTAACGCATCATGACCCTGCTGATAATGATGACGAAATCCATGGCATCCTGGCAATCGCAGAAAAACACCGAAGCAGCTACAACCAAGATAAAATAAACCGTTGTAACTATCCAAAAGAAATTAAACTTGCCTACGACGGACTCACAGTGGAGGCATAAGTATGCTGCCAGAACCAGAAACACCGAAGCCTGATCCCGAAAAAAGGAGGATTTTAAAAGCAGAAATCAATGAACTGCCGCTCCTTGCGTGGGAAGGTCCCGTTAATTTATTGGAGACCCTCGAGGAAATGGAACATGCAGTTAAAGACATCCTCCAAGAAAGCGTACTGGGTTTTGATACCGAGACACGTCCCAGCTTTAAACGTGGAGAATATTACCCACCAGCCCTGATTCAACTTGCGACTTCGGAAAGTGTCTATCTATTCCGAATATCAAAAACGAAAACCTTTGCTCCGCTTGTCCCAATCCTGGAATCCTCCAAAATTATAAAGTGTGGCGTCGGTATACGCGATGATGTTCGTGAGCTGCGTAAATGGAAAGATTTTGATGCAGATGGATTCTTTGAAATCGGTGAACTGACAGCAAAGCTTGGCTACGAGAACAGGGGCTTGCGAGCGCTTGCTGCGCTGCTTTTAAACGGACGGATTAGCAAAGCTGCGCAAGTTTCAAACTGGGCACGTGATCAGCTCGATTCTAAGCAAATCAAATATGCCGCTACCGATGCATGGATCAGTCGCGAAATATACTTACGTGCCACACAGGAGAGCGAACACAGGCATTAAGACTCCGGCTCTTGCTCGGACGCTTCGATAGTAGGTGTAAGTGCGTCAGGCTTTTCTGGCACCTCCTCCTTTATTACATCATCACTGGATGCAGCAATCTGCTCTACTTGCTCAGATTCGGATCCACTCGCAGCTTCATCTGCACTTGAAACCTCTGAATCTTTTGCGCTGTCCTCGTTCGGGACTGCAGTCTCACCCCCCTCGGCAACATCCTTACTTTTAGGTTTCGCGGGTGGCAGTACCGTCGGCGCATACAAGCGACCATCCCCATATTCTGTGACATAGCCCTCTGTCACCAACCAGCGCAAATCCACTCTTAATTGCTTAAAGCTTACTTCTTGTTCTTCCGTTAAGACTGCTTCCGGAGCTGAATCCTGTGACGATTCGTTTGATTCGGCTGACTCAGCTTCTGCATCGGATGTAACGGGGGCTTCAGGCTCATCGACAGGCTGCTCGGTTGCGCCTGTGTCACTTGTCTCAGCAACTGTACTCTTAACCTCCTCGGCCCCTGCTTCCGTCTCAGTTAACTTAAGTTTAGCAGGCTTAGTCTTAGGCGCTTCGATACCCAAATAGACACGCGCCAACTCCGAAGCCTTAACCTCTGGGTTCTTTTCAATGAAATCAATTAAAGCTTGAATAGAATCGGTGAAAACCGAGTTAAGGTCGCGAAACTTCCTTTTAACAGCACATACGAAGGAAGCATTTTTTGCCCCTTTCTTATAGATCGTAAAGTTGTGTCTGCGCAAGCGACCACGTAAATTATTAGCAGTTTCCAGCGGAAAATGGCGTTGTTGTTCTACAAAGCTTTCAACAGAGCGGCGTATATCACCGGCCGGCAAACGCTCTAAATCACGACCAGCAAAACGTACCGATTCACCCGACCCTAAGACTGAAGACTTGCGATGTTGCAGGAGAAAGAGGCGCGCAGCCTCAAGGGTACCCAAGGTAGTTGGTTCTCCCTCCGCTGGTTCTTTCACGGTATATCGAACACTTTGCTTCATGGAATCAACCCATGCATCAATGACCTCCTGGTCCTTAACAGTCTCAATCTTCTCCAGATATCGCTCGAGCGAGATTCCATTAACACGATTGGCATAATGTTGCTGGAGGAATTCCTGATAACGGTGGTAATTGGGTGGCCCCAGCAAAGCCCCGGTGAAGGGACAACGGTTGATCATTTGAAAATTACCTTTGGGCGGTTCAACCTCAATCGTTTCGGTTTCAAAAAATGAGTCAATGTGATGATTGAGCACGTAATTTAACGCAGCATCCTCAGTTTCAAATGGCAAGTGACCGGGAACCGAGAAAAACAACTCCTTGGAACCCTCGTTTTTAGATTTCGCTTTTGGCGACACCACCACGATAAAACGCTCGTATTTCTCTAACAGCAGTTTCGTAATTTCAAAGAGCTGATAGGTTCGTGCGGTCGACTGCAATCGCTTGACCAAAGCATCAAAAGCCTCGTCTTGAGGATATACATCAATCTTTACCGTCGGCTCAAAGATTTGGCTCCGTCCCTCTCCATCGCGGCGCTTGCGCCCGTCGCGCTGACCGTAAGACCCGCCGCCAGAAGCATGCGATGCTCTTGATCGTCCTTGTCCGTCTCCTGAAGAGCGCGCAGGACGCCGATCGCGGCCAACAGACCCAGAGTCTGGCCTTCTACCCGAGCCTGCCCTTTTACCGCCTTCGTAATTTTTATGGCGATTACCCGAACCTTTCCTAGGCGAGTCTCCAGCCCATGAAGGACCAAAGTCCAAGCTGGTAAGCGTATTTAAATCTAAAGACTCGGAGGTCTTTTCAGGCAAATCGTCTAGGGTGTCTTCGCTCATAAATAATAACGCATTTTTGGATGCGGTGTATAAAAGTAATATATATTAATATACTTTGTATGGGCTCATCAGAAAATTATCAAGCCCCCACAAGCGTATTTTTAACTATAAGATTTTTAAACTTTGATGTTGAATAGAGAAAGCGCGGACGTTTTATATTTTCATTCCAAGTGCTGATAGCGCTTATCATTTTGGTCGAGTGGTGGAATTGGTAGACACGCAAGATTAAGGATCTTGTGCTTTAAACGGCGTGCGGGTTCAAGTCCCGCCTTGACCACCAAAGGAACCGGGCAACTCGCCCGGTTTTTTTGCATTCCCTATTCATAGCTGCGGCGACCATCCAAGGCACTTTTTAGCGTGACGGAATCGGCGTAGGTAACCCCTCCTCCGCTCGGCAAGCCAAAACCAATACGGGTTACCTCTATCGAACGAGACCCCACCATTTCTTCCTGAATATAATGACAAGTCGCTTGCCCCTCGATATCATTGCTTAGCGCCAAGACCAGTTCCTTGACCTCACCCGCCGCCAAACGCGTTTCCAGAGAAGCTAGGTTCAACTGTTCTGGCCCAACACCATGAATCGGGGAAAGCTTTCCATGGAGGACATGATACCCTCCACTCCAGGCACCCGAGCGTTCCAATGCAAAGAGATCGGGCACATGCTCTACCACACACAGACGTGAGAACACTCGTTCGCCTTTCATACAAATCTCGCACTTATCTCCTTCGGACAAATTGCCACACTGTGTGCATCTTTGCACTGCACCAGAGGCATCCTCAAGCGCTGACTTTAAATCAAGTCCAGCCTCAGGGCGCTCCACCAATAGATGAATGGCAATGCGTTCAGCAGAGCGATAACCTAGACCCGGCAAGTGCTTGAGGGCCTGTAATAACTGTTCGAAAGCCGGCGTCACCTTACATCAATCCCGGAAAACCACCCATGCCACCCGTCGCGGCGCCCATGGCCTCTTCGCTATTTGCCTTGGCTTTCTCCGCTGCTTCACGAATGGCACTCAGAACAGTCTCCTCAATAAATTCCGGGTCCTCTTTCAAGAATTCCGGGTCTAGCTTTAAGGCACGAAACTCGCCTTGACCACTCACCTTAATCAATACAGCTCCCCCTCCGCTTGATACCTCCAATTCCTGCTCTGCTAATTCCTCTTGAATTGCCTGCATTTGGCGCTGCATTTTTTGAGCCTGTTTCAATAATTTACCAACCCCAGCCATAAATAAGTTCCTCCGTTAAAAGATTAAAAGTAGTACTTTCACACACTCAACGGGGCTCAACCACTGGTCAAGCCGATTGTCCTGATCAACGCTTACGAAACGTCTAGTTCGCAAGCACTATCTTGAAACGGGCTTCGCTGTCTGCACCGCCCAGGATCAAAGTATTCTCAACTTGGTCGAGTTTCACGCGATCAATACTGGTTCCATTTCCATTTATTCGTACCCCATTCACAATTGTCCCAGTGTGACTACCACGATCGCGTACATAGAACCCATCATCATCGCACTCAATAGCACAATGGTTACGGGAAATACTATAAGGACGTTCATCAAAAATCGCCAACTGGTTTTTTTGAAAAATATCAATGGCAGCCGAGTCTCTGCGACGCCCGATGAAAAATGGAAAATCATCAACCTTCCTATTCTTCAGTACTTCCTGCTTTAGTAATCTATCTGAATCCGCCACTAAGCGTATTTCCTTTAGGTCATTTTTGTCGCTCAATGCATGTTGGCTATCATCCTTGATGAGACTAGCACCATCTTTGACGTAACTAGCACCATTCAGTGAAGCCTCGCGTATTGCATCATTCATATTTCGCATTCGATCAAATATCGAGCTGAGATAAGGAATCAGCGCATTTGTATTTTCCAACAAAGCGCTATTGAATTCCTCCTCGGTCATGATTTCAAGCGTGACTTGTGTTAAGGCCAGCGCAGAAGCTGAACGCGCGGAACGACCAATCATGCCCATTTCACCAAAAACTTCACCTGACCCTAAATTCGCCAAGACAACCTTGTCTGTGGTTTCTCCTATGGAGATCTCAACCCTCCCGTCCAAAATCCGGAAGGCATATTCTCCAAAATCACCTTCCTTGAAGATGTAACTACCCTTTGCAACCTGATCTTTGCGCAACTGCTTAACTTTTTTAAAAAGTTTCATAATTTTTCTTTCTAATTTTTAAAATATGGTAATATACCGCATAAAAGTGCTATATGATGTAATATTGTCAATAATTTAACCGACCTATAGCAACCCCGAATAGCCAATTTTGTAATTTGGATAAGCAATTTGCCAACGAGATACTTCCCCAAGCTTACGGCAACAGATTTTTCGATCCGGCATCTTCCCGCCTCGTCGTTGCAATCGATCTGTCATTAGCTTAGGATTAAACTGGGGGCATGAAACCTTTAAGGCATCTGCAATCCATCCCACAATTTCTGACTTCTGCGCAGGTTGACCATCACATACGTTGTATATTCCGCAAGGAACGGTAAAAGCTTTATTCAATATGGCAAGGATCCCACTCACCGCATCATCACGGTGAATGATATTTAAGTGATGTTGTCCATGGCCCGACAAAACCTGCTCACCATTTTTGATTTGATCGATTAAGTAGTGGCGCCCAGGGCCGTAGATACCCCCAAGACGCAAAACATATCGTCTACCTGCCCAAACCTTGTTCTCCAAAAGTAAGCGCTCTGCCTTCAATAAAAGAGCTGCAGTTTTTGTAGCAGGCTCTGTTTCGGCAGACTCGTCCACCCATACACCGCCGTCCTGCGGATAAACAGAAGTACTGCTGGTGTAACAAATGATTTCAGGCTTCATCTGTTCAGCCCAAGACAGTAATGATTTTTGACCCTGGACATAGGACTTTTCGTAACCGACCAACCCTCCTCCAGCGGAGCTAACACAATTTACTACCGCTTGATACTTTAAATTAAGCTGTTCGTGCCAAAGATCGCTGTCTAAATCCGCTACTACGACCTCCTCCAGACCCATTTTACGCAAAGTATCGGCTGATCTGACATTGCGCGTCAAAGCTCCAACCTTAACACCCACCTTGAGTAATTGTTCCGCAAGAGCAGTGCCAATGTAGCCGCAACCTACGATTAACACCGAATTAGGAAATTTTCCACTGCTCTGCTCTTCTAGCTCAATCATACATTCTAAAATTGAATACTTGCCGATACTTGCCGACTATTTCAATCTATAAGAAAGTTATATTTGTGGGCATTACAAACACAGCTCCTAAAACAGACAAAAATTCCCGCTAATGACACCTCGCGAACGCTTCCTTGCGGCAACCCGCTGCCAACCTCTTGATCGTCCCCCTATCTGGTTGATGCGCCAAGCGGGCCGCTATTTACCTGAATACCGTGAGCTCAAGACGAAGTACGATTTCCTCACAATGGTGCAGACCCCCGAGCTGGCAACCGAAGTTACCCTCCAGCCCTTAAAGCGCTTCCCCCTTGATGCCGCTATTATTTTCTCTGACATCCTCGTTATCCCGGAAGCTTTGGGACAGGGCTACCACTTTCGAGAAACAGGAGGGATCGGTATGGATTATGCCCTGGATGCCCCCGACAAAATTACCGCTCTCAATTGCGAAGGTATCACAGAACGGCTCGATTATGTTCGCGCTGCTCTGAAGATGACGCGGAAGGAACTTGGAGACACGCAAGCATTGCTTGGTTTTTGCGGCTCTCCTTGGACGCTCGCCACCTACATGATAGAGGGCGGCTCTAGCAAAGACTTCTCAAAGATAAAACGTTTCGCACTGGAGGAACCGCAGCAATTTCAAACACTAATGGAGAAACTTGCCGAGGCTTGTACGGAATATCTAAAACTACAAATTGAAGCCGGTGTCGACGCCGTACAGATATTCGATTCATGGGGTGCACTCTGCCCGCACAACTGCTACCAAGAATGGTCACTCTGCTGGATTGAGAAAATCATAAGTGCCCTCGATCCCAAGATTCCCGTTATACTGTACGCCAAGGGAATGGGACATAGAGCAACGCAACTGGCAGCAACCGGCGCAAGCGTCCTCAGCCTTGATTGGACCGTTTCCATTCCAGAGATTCGAAAAAAGCTAGACTCAAAAATCGCGCTCCAAGGAAATCTTGATCCTACGGTTTTGACGACCTCTCCAGAGATAACCCGCCGCGAGGCAGAATCCGTATTAAGCGATGGCGCGGGCGAACCGGGGCATATTTTCAATCTGGGTCACGGCATGTTGCCGAGCGCTAAGATAGCATGCGTCGAAGCGCTCATGGATGTCGTTACGCAATGGAATCATGACTAAGGTATGCATTATCGGCGCAGGAATAAGCGGGCTTTCAACCGCTTGGCACTTAAAAAAACAGGGTGCGGATTGTACAGTTATTGAAACTTCCAAGCGTGTCGGAGGTGCAATACGAACTGAGCAGAAGGAATCCTTTCTCACTGAGGCAGGCCCTAACTCAATTCAGCTCAACAGCCCGGAAGTAGCCGCCTTCCTTGAATCCATTCCTGGCCTTAAAGATCAATGCATTACCGCCAAGGCAGCAGCCAAGAAACGCTTTCTTGTCCGAAATGGGAAAGTCCATCCAGTCCCAATGGGGCCACTGCAGGCTCTTCGCACCCCGCTCTGGTCTTTACGCGCTAAACTCCGTGTCCTGAAAGAACCCTTTATTTCCTGTTATAGAAAAGAGACCGATGAAAGTGTTGCAGATTTCGTCACCCGTCGATTGGGCAGCGAGCTTTATCGCTATGCCATCAACCCACTTGTTGGGGGCATCTATGCGGGAAGACCCGAAGCGCTTTCCCTTCGTTATGGATTCCCCAAACTATACGAGCTCGAACAAACCCATGGGAGCTTAATTCGTGGCGCCCTGGCTAAAAGTTTCGCCTCACGAAAAGGCCCAAATTCAAAATTTAAGAAAAGCATTATTAGTTTTAAGGAAGGCCTGGAAACCTTGCCACGGTGTCTTGCCGAAGCACTTGGTTCAAATATTCATACTCAGGCAGTGCTGGAATCCATAGAGAAAGACGCCTCCGGATGGCGTGTACGCTGGAATGGAGCATCACACCAATACGATCGCCTTATTCTTACGGTGCCTGCTTTTGCCCTGAAACAACTCCCATTTGCACAGAATGACTTAAGCGACGCCCTTGAACCGCTCGCAACCATTGAGTACCCACCGGTCTCGGTCTTGAGCCTAGGCTTCAAGAAAACCGCTATTACGCATCTATTGGATGGTTTTGGCGTACTTGTTCCAGAATGCGAGAAGCGTTCAATTCTTGGAGTCCTTTTCCCTTCAAGTTTTTTCGAGGGTCGCGCTCCCTCGGACCATGCATTACTGACCGTTTTTGTAGGCGGGGATCGACAGCCACATTTGAGCAACGATAATGCCCAAATTCTTGAGGATACTGTTATGCCCGACCTCATCGATCTGCTGGGTATTTCAGAAAAGCCCGTAATGCGCCACATAGCGCATTGGTCCCGCGCCATCCCCCAGTACAAAATTGGCTATGGCGAGGTCTTGGATACCATAAATAAAATTGAGTCGCGCTATCAAGGGCTGCAGCTGTCCGCTAATTACAGACATGGCATTTCTTTGACTTATTGCCTTGAAGCGGCCCTCAAGACTAAAATTTAAGCTAGCTCTCGCAAGAGCCACTCCCCCGCAGTGGGAGCACCCTGTGGGTTCAAAACCTTTTTTATTTCATTGGCACCATCCGAAGCCAACTGCGCAGCATCCGATTCACATGCTCGACTTAATGCGGCGCCCAAAGCTTTTACAGTTGCGGCACCCTGAATATACTCTGGGTGCAAAGAACGATTTAATAACAGATTAGAAATTCCTATGTATGGAACCTTTACCACCCAACGCCCCAAACGATAAGTCCAAGTATTCATACGATAAGCAATCGCACCCGGAATCCCGCTTAGGGCAACTGCCAGCGACATAGTCCCTGAACTCATCAAAGCCGCCTTCGCTGGAATAGCAGAATCACTCTTGGGGATTAATTCCACCGCAGACTTTAGCTGCGGAAATGACTTCAATACCGTTTCCAATACTTCCTGTATTGCCTTGCTCGGATAAATTACCCACGCCATCAAATCCGGCTGCAGTTTTCGCGCTTCAGAAAAACCTGCTAATAAGACTGGGAAGATCCGCTGACATGCTGCAATACGACTACCCGGGAGCAACAAGACTGGAGCCTCAGGGTCCTGCGTAAATGGGAGTTGGGAATTCGCATCCAAAAAAGGATGCAACACATATGCTACCGGCAGGCTCGTGTCCTGATAACACTCAACCTCAAAGGGAAAAATCACACTGAGGCGGTCGAGTGTTTCCTCCATCTTGAATCGCCGCTTTGCTTTCCATGCCCAAACCTGTGGACCGATGTAATAACTTAAGCTGATACTTCCCCCGCCCTTTTTGCTCAAACCACGTTGGCGTAAGACCTCAGCCAGGCGGAGGTTAAAACCCGGATAATCTACGAAACATATATGGCGCGGTTGGTATTGCTCAATCCAAGACAAGGTGCAGTCGAAAAGCTTTTTATAAAATCGTATATTTTTCACTACCTCAAAAAGTCCAACCACTGAAAGGGTCGTTAAATCGTAGAGTAGTTGCGCACCGGCAGCTTCAAGCTTTGGCCCG
This sequence comes from Verrucomicrobiota bacterium, assembly GCA_009937095.1. Lineage (GTDB taxonomy): Bacteria > Verrucomicrobiota > Verrucomicrobiia > Opitutales > Coraliomargaritaceae > UBA7445. The sequence goes on along the minus strand of JAACDB010000035.1, from coordinate 30,611 downwards.
CCCAAGCAAGCCACCTTTAGATCCGGACGCTCCGCATGCATCGATTCAAGCATTTCCGCAGCATGCTCATCTCCTGAGTGTTCGCCGGAAATGATCAGCAAATCCACAGTGCCGTCGCGGGGCGCCGCATAAGCAGTTGGAATGGTAAGCGCTGATTCCATAAAAAATCCCAAAATCAAGTTTTTGATATGATTTCACTGACCTGAATGGCCAACTCGAGAGCGGACCGGCCCAAGTCTACACCAACCTTCGGTTCCCCTGCTTTACTGACTACTTCGACAAAAGATGCCAATTCCAGCTTTAGCGGTTCCTCTTTTTCAATAGGAATATTTTCCCGGACCAACTCACCGCCTTCCTTCCGAAGAAAATGACCTGTTTGATTCATAAAATCCAATGAAAGATAATTGTCGGTCTGGAATACCCGTATTTCACGCACTTTTTTCATGCTTACGCGACTGGTATTAATATTGGCGACACACCCATTTTCAAATGCGATGCGGGCATTGGCAATATCTTCACTTCGGGAAAGCACGTTAACCCCGACTGCTTCGACTGATGCAACCGGCGAACGAACCAGTGCAAGAATAACCCCAAGATCATGGATCATCAAATCCAATACGACGCCGACCTCAGTGCCTCTCGGATTGTAGGGAGCAAGTCGATCTGCAGTAATGAAGCGTGGTTGAGTAACTGCCTTTTCCAAATAACCCATCACGGGGTTATAGTGTTCGATGTGACCTACTTGAACGATACAGCCAGCTTTTTGGGCGGCATGCAATATTGACTCCGCCTCAATGAGGCTGGTGCACAAAGGCTTTTCAATCAACAAATGACAGCCTCCCTCCAACAGCGGAAGCGCAACCTCACAGTGCTTATCGGTTGGCACAACCACACTAACGGCATCGCAAACCGCCGCCAAGGCTTCAAGAGATTCAAAGCGCTCGCAATTGTGCCGTTCACAGATCTCTGCTGCCCGGGTATCATCAGCCTCAAGAATCCCTGCCAATTCACAGTTTTCAAGGGCATCGTAAATGCGGGCATGGTGTTGACCCAAATAACCGGTTCCCACCACGCCGCAGCGAATAATTGAAGTCGCGCTCATATCCTTGGAATTTGTAGGCAGAAATTAAGTGCTGGCAATCCTCAAGAATTAAAGCCCAAGCAGAGGCATTCAGAGGATCATGCCAGCGGCTACCGTCTCATTGGTTTGTTCATCGATCAGGATAAAACTACCGGTAATACGGTTGCGACTGTAACTATCAGCCATAAGCGGTGCTGAAGCATGCAGAGAAATCCGGCCTATGTCATTATGACTGAAGACCAAATCGTCTTCTATTTTATGCAAAGTATTGATGTTCACTTTGTAACGAACTTCCTTAACAAGTGCTTTGACCTCTTTTTCGGTATGCCGCATTATGAACTTACCCCGACCCGCTAATTTTTTATCCGAAGAGAACCAGCAAATCATGGCTTCTATCTCTTGTGTTGGCTCAGGCGAATTATTGAGCTTAACTAGCATGTCGCCACGCGAAACATCAATTTCATCATTCAGCGTCAGGGCAACCGACATAGGCGCAAAGGCCTCTTCTAACTCACCATCCATAGTCTGAATGCTTTTAATGGTGGACTCAAAACCAGAGGGCAAAACCTTTACTGGGTCACCGGGTTTAAAAACCCCGCCCGCAATACGCCCTGCAAATCCTCGGAAATCGTGCCATTTGTCGGAGTGTGGACGAATCACCCACTGAATGGGTAGACGCGCATCAATGTGATTCTCATCTGCGCCGATGTATACTGTTTCCAAATGATAAAGCAAGGCAGGTCCCTGATACCATGGCATATGCTTTGATTTATTCACAATATTGTCACCCAGAAGCGCACTCGCGGGAATGAAGGTAACCTCCACAATGTTATCCAAACGAGAGGCAAATTTCTTAAAGTCTTCAACGATGGCATTGTAGGTAGCCTCGTCCCAGTCGACCAAATCCATTTTATTGACGCAAACTACCACGTGTTGAATGCGTAATAGATTTGCGATGAAGGCATGACGGCAGGTCTGTTCAATCACACCTTTGCGAGCATCCACAAGAAGAATGGCAAGATTAGCAGTCGATGCTCCTGTTACCATATTGCGGGTGTATTGTATGTGCCCGGGTGTGTCCGCAATGATGAATTTCCGCTTGGGCGTCGCAAAATAACGATAGGCTACATCAATAGTGATGCCCTGCTCTCGCTCCGAGCGTAACCCGTCAGTAAGAAGGGCAAGGTTTACATTTTCATCACCCCTTGATTTGGAACTCTTCTCGACCGCCTCCAGCTGGTCTTCGAAAATAGCTTTACTGTCATAAAGGAGGCGACCAATGAGGGTGCTCTTGCCATCATCCACCGATCCAGCGGTAGTGAATCGCAAAAGATCCATGTCGAGATAGCCTGCGGCTGTGTTTGTTTCGCTCATACTGTTTAAAAATAAATGTTTAAATTGTGCGCCCTAGGCCTCTTTCAATACGGCTTAAAAATAACCCTCTTTCTTGCGGTCTTCCATGGCTGTCTCAGAGCGTTTATCGTCTGCCCGAGTACCGCGCTCGGTTTGCCTTGCCGCGGCCACTTCCCCAATAATCGCATCGAGGTCTGCAGCATCCGATAAGGCTGCGCCGGTGCAAGTAGCGTCGCCGATGGTTCTGAAACGCACACGCATGTCCTTAACCGTGGCGGATTCCTCCGGGAGCAACTCAATGAAATCAGTCACCGCCATGATAACTCCGTTTCGTTCGAAACAGGGCCGCACGTGCGAGAAGTAAAGACTGGGTAGTTCAATATTCTCCAGCTTAATATACTGCCAGATATCCATCTCAGTCCAATTACTCAAAGGAAAGACCCGAAAGTGCTCACCATGCTGCTTACGACCATTAAATATATTCCATAGCTCCGGACGTTGGTTTTTGGGATCCCATTGCCCCAAAGAGTCCCTGTGCGAGAAAAACCGTTCCTTAGCGCGGGCTTTTTCTTCGTCACGTCGCCCTCCCCCCAGCGCGGCATCATATTGTCCAGCCTCAAGACCTTCTAGTAAAGCAACCGTCTGTAATCCGTTACGGCTGGCATTAGGACCGGTTTCCTCAGTGACCTTACCAGCATCAATCGCATCCTGCACAGAGGCCACAACCAGCTCCGCACCCAAATCTGCAACGTAACGATCTCGATATTCCATGGTCTCAATAAAATTATGACCGGTATCAACGTGCATCAGAGGGAAAGGAAGCCGCGACGGGTAAAAGGCCTTCCTTGCCAGGTGTGCCATAACGATTGAGTCTTTACCTCCCGAAAACAGAAGTACCGGTTTTTCAAACTGAGCCGCAGTTTCGCGCAGAATGTAAATAGCCTCAGATTCCAACTGTTTGAGGTGCGTGATTGTGTAGTCTTGGTGCATGTTTTATTCGAATAAATTTTATTTAGGAATCCCCTGCGCTTACCGCCACCATCGGAAGAATGCGCTCGAGTAATTGCTCTACTGCTTGAGCTCCGCTGAGGCTATCAGTATCAATGCACCAATCCTTTGCTGTCTCGCCTGGCAGTTCAAAGCCGGAATCTTTACCAGTAAAATCCTTCACGGAACCCGCCTTTGCTTTTGCATACAGCCCTTTTACATCACGTTGCGCACAGGTTTCATAAGACGCTTGCACGTAAATGGGAGTGCAATCGGCCTCTCCAATAATTTCCGTTGTCGTTTCACGAAGCCTACGGGTTGGTGTTATAAATGAGGCTAGGACGATTACCCCGGATTCGACAAACAAACGTGCCACTTCAGCAATACGACGAATGTTCTCTACCCGATCTGTGTCTGAAAAACCAAGGTCTGCATTCAAGCGACTTCGTATATTGTCGCCATCCAGCAATTTCGTGAAGTGGCCCCGTTCTGCTAGAGCTTGCTCCAGTGCGATTGCAAGGGTGCTTTTGCCAGAACCTGAAAGACCGTAAAACCAGAACACGCGTCCACGTTGCAAAAGTTGTGCCTCCTTCGCTTCGCGACCCATCATGCGATGAAACTCCGTATGAATGTTTTCTGACATAGCTAAACTAAAAGAGTATGCCCCATAAAAGCAGGACAAGGAGCACAGCATTCATTTGTTGGTTACATAGTCAAGAACTAATAAATGAACCCCTTCGCCTAATTATTTAGCCTGCGGAGCTGGTATCGGTGAGTTAAGCATCAATATTTCCTTTGACCATTTGTAAGCTAAATTTTCATTGCGAGTGGCATTGGCCCACGAAACCCCACCCTCAAGCAAGCTGAGTTTCAATACTTTTGGTAAATCCCTCTCTTTGAGTAAATTTGGGTAAACTCCAAGCGCTTTTTCAGGGTGTTTTAAGCGACCCATGAGATCTGCCAATTGCTTAACCAAGACCCGATCCTCTTTTGCATATAGATTTATATATTGCATCAATCGCAAGACATCCGTCGCTTTCTTCGTTTCACCAATGTCTGCATATCGTGATGCCAAGGCATGAGCCAAAGGCAACGAGGGGGAACGCTGGAAGGCTCCACGTAAATAAGTGGTCGCGCTGGCAGTGCTTCCGTTTGCGTCAATGCGATTGACTTCACGAAGCACCACATAGGGCGAATCAGATAAACCCAGCTGAAGTCCCAGTTTTTTACGAAAGGGCCGATAGAGCGGATCCCCAATAGCCACCCCCATCCAACTAAAAGCCGGAATGCTGTAAACCACGGCTTCGCCAAAAGTCCCCTCCTCAAGCAAACGCTCAATCAAACGATGCGGATGATGCGTTAATTTAAGATAGGGTTCGTACACATTTCCCACCGTCGCGCAAAATCCCATCTTGACCAAAGGCCCAAGCCAATAGCGTTCGGAATCTCGAACCGAAGTTGCCGAGAAACTATGCAAATGTAAGGCGATCCCACCTGCGGGAACATCCCAATTCGCAGTCTTGAAATTTCCATATGCATGATGGCTATACCAACCCATATAAATTGCCGGCGCATCGAAACGATCCCGCTGATCCATGAGGCGCTTGTTTGGCTCTATCGTAACATCAAAGTAAGCCTCACTTACCTGTTTTCGTGCCAATTTAAACCATTCATCACCTGTGGCGTGCGGCCCGCCGTAGTCAAAATAAGCACGTCCCTGTAAACCTTTTTCCTCTGCCTCGAGCGTTCGCTCAATTAGAGATTGCACCGATCGCACATCAGGCCCGTCCAGGCGAGACACCCGCAATGCTGTCTGCAATATATGTGCTGAAGGCGACTTGATTTCCAAAAATGGATTTGGATTGTAGGCGGTCATCGATCGACGACCCGGCATGGCAAGCAAGGCAAGCTCCGAGTCCACAGAAGCACGGTTATATCTGAAATTTGTCGGCATTTGACCCGTATCGGGCGCAATACTATTGATGTCATTACTGATGCGCAAAGGCACCCCGTGTACAGGCACGAAATAGCTGATTTCATGAAGCGCCGCCACAAGCCAGTCACGCCCGTAAGCATCCTTACTACCTGCTTTTACCCCCATGATTAAATTGCGCTTTAATAACAAATCCAGCAAAGGGTTATGGATCGTATCCACATATTCCTTGATGCTAATGGTTTCCTTTTCAGGCATCGGGAGTGCGATGATGTTTTCCTTCGGGATGGCACGCATGTCGGCATAGTACCGTGCTAGTACCATAGAGTCATCTGAAAGACTATTCGCCAGAATGAATAAGCGTTTGGCTTCATCGCCGCCATAAAGCAAGAACGGCAACAAAAGAAAAACCCAGGAAGACTTTATTAAGCTGAACATATTGGACAAGTGCCCAGGTTGACACAACCACTCAGAGGAGTCGATAATTTTGATCGTGCTTCGCCTGACTACGTAGGCTATTCTTAACTTAGACTATGCCTCTTCCGGTGTATCCACCGACGTTTCCTGCGCATCATCTTCATGCGCATCGCCCTCATCATTTGGATCGAAGTCTGCCTCCGTCTCATTGTACTTCAAGCGACGCTTACTTTCCGGCAAGGGTGACAAAACCATTGTTACCTGACGCCCTACTCTGCGAGCATCCATATCTGCCGTTGAGACTCCTGCCAATTCATCACGAGCAAGGTTGACGCGTTGAACCCCGAGTTCGGTGTGCTCCATCTCGCGCCCCCTAAACTGTAAGGTCAGTTTGACCTTATTGCCGCTAAAAAGAAAACTCTCAGCCCGCCGAAGTTTGGTTTCAAAGTCATGCTGATCGATCGAAACCCGAAACTTGACCTCCTTCAACTTAGTGCTGGTCTTCCCCTGCTTACTGTCCTTTTGCTTCTTGCTTTCCTCGTAGAGGAACTTGCCAAAATCAAGAATCCGGCATACGGGAGGACGTGCCGCTGGTGAAATCTCGATCAAATCAAGCCCCACCTTCTTAGCCAGTTCGAGTGCCTTCTTGGGAGACATAACACCCAGGTTGGTTCCTTCAGGGCCGATCACGCGCACTTCAGTTGCTCGGATGCGGTCATTTCTTCTTAAGCCCTTGGGGCCACGGTTACGGTTCGGATAACGACCGCGGGAGTGGGGATATTTTGCCATTAAGTTATTGTATCGGTAAGTAAACCTGTAGCTGAAACCATAAAAGGATTCAAGCCTACGAAAGTGGCGACGTGCCTCTATTCGAAACGCATGTGGTTTTGGTTATGTTTGGGTGTTATGACCATACAGGAATGCTAAGTAATATTTAGTAGCAATAGCTTACTAGAATTCAACCCTAAAGAAAATCATATGCTAAAACTTTCTCCGCAGCTACAATTTGCGGTTGCATTAGGATTTGTAAACTTGAATCCGCCCGCCACCAGCTTGCTTGAATAATCCAGCTTTGTTCCTTTCAAGTACAAAGCACTCCGTGAATCTACCAACACCAAAGCATCCGATGCACGCACCAAAATATCCCCGCGCTTCGGCTCATTCACAAAGTCCATCTTGTAGACCAAACCATTACAACCACCACCCGTAATCTTCACCCGTAGATAATCGCCCTGCGACTCCCGGTCCATCAACTGCGCAAGCTTAGAAGCAGCTTCCGGAGTTACCTCTAAGAGCTTTGCATTTCCTTCACGAACCCCTTCGGGTAATGCTTCTGCAATCGACATATTCTTAATTAAATTTAAACACACCGTCTCGTCAACCGTCGGGCTAACTCCAGTGCCGCAAATAAACTTCCACAATCAGCAGCATTCTCACCCGCAAGCGAAAAGGCAGTTCCATGGTCAGGACTCGTACGGACATACGGCAGACCCAGTGTTACATTTACAGCGGTATCAAATTCCAGCGTCTTAACTGCCGCTAGCCCCTGATCGTGGTAAGCAGCCACGACGACATCGAAGTCGCCATTTTTTTGACGATGGAAAACGGTATCGCCGGGCAGACACTCCGACACCCCTGGAAATTCTTTGCGCAAGCGACTCAAAGCCGGATTCAATAGTGTCACCTCTTCACTTCCCAAAAGCCCGCCCTCTCCTGCATGCGGATTCAAGCCGCAAACACCGATACGCGGATCGGCAATCCCTAAGTCCCGCGCCAAGCCATGCGCACGACGCACCGCTTGTTCCATGCATTCAGCCGTCAAAGCCTGTGATACCTGCGACAAGGGTATATGCCAAGTCGCCAAAACAACCCGCAAGGTTTGTCCTACGAAAGCCATGCTCGGCTCCCCGCCCCATGCTTCCGCGAAAAATTCTGTTTGTCCGGGATGGGCAAAGCTAATTTTCTGCAACCAGTGCTTGCTTACCGGCCCCGTAACTGTCCCACGAAAGCTTCCATCCGAACAACCCAAAGCAGCTGCTTGTAAAGCCGCTAGTGCCACTGCAGCGCCCTCAACCGATGGCTCGCCCGCCTTTATTTCAAAATCTGCCGGACCAACGGCCTTATAACCAATCCCAAATTGCGCGGCTAAAGGTTTAGCCCAAGCCTCAGGACCTAGCAAAATGCAATCCTTACCACCCAGAGGATCTTGAGCCAAGGCTCCCGCGACCACATCCGGACCAATGCCCGCCGGATCACCACAGGTCAACGCCAACGGAACCCTCTCTAGATCAGTCTCCATTTGATTCCGGGCGCGCAAATCCGCGCTTCCCATCGTTGAAAAATTCAAGGAATGCTGCTCCAAGTGGACTGTGCCCTAATTCCGCTGCAGCAACTGCGGCCTGCGCCTGGCCTTATAGTTTTTATCACCTTCATAAACCGCTTGGTAACAGGCTTTCAGATCCTTGATTACATCGCGCTCTATGCCTGCTCTCCGCAATCCCACCAAATTCAAGCCGTGTACCCGATTGCGCCCGGCAGCCATCAAAGTCGGTGGCAGATCCCTTGTCATTAAACCATGACCCGCCAAAATTGCATAAGAGCCAATACGACAAAACTGGTGTACTCCAGCCCCGCCGCCAAGAAAAACACGGTCTCCAACGCTAACATGACCCCCTAATAAAACCAGATTGGCAGCGATCACAGATTCACCTAAGACGCAATCGTGTGCCACGTGAGCCTGCGCCATAAAAAAACAATTGTTTCCAATCACGGTTTCCTTGCCCGTAAACATGGAACGGTGAACCGTACACGACTCACGAAAAGTGACCCCATCACCGACCCTCACACCACTCTTGATGGAACTGTCAAAACCAACCGATTGCGGCTCCCCGCCCAAAACGGTAAACGAATCAACCCGCACGCCACGCCCTAAGTGCGTGCCTTCGCGCAAGACCGCATGCGATGCAATGGTGCAATCCGGTCCCACATGCACCCCACCCTCAATGATCGCATAAGCACCTACGGTACAGCCTTCACCAAGAACAGCGCTTTCGTCAACGATAGCAGTTGAATGTATTTCCATATTTTGAGTACTAGTTGAATAGGGTCATCTGTGGCGTTTTTACCATATCGTATAGTTTTAAAATACGGAGCAATTGCAACAAGTCGGACTTCTGGTAACTGTGGTTAACTTCCACATGACGCAAGAGATTTTCCAAAATTGTGCTGAAAGCAATAATCCCGTCGATCCCCCGCTCCTTTAAAAGTTCAATACTTTCGCTGCGCAATGGATCTGAGGCGGGAAGGCCCGGTAAGACTAAAATCTTGGAAAAAGAAGCTGCCTCCGCTGCAACAGCCTCATCAACACCCGGTTCATCAAAACGAAAATAAGACTCTGCCTTATTTAACACATCCTTTTTAAGGAAATCAAAAATCTTACTACTACTACGCAACATCGCTGGCGTGAAACGAGAGGTATGCCATCCTTTAACTACTACCACCGCCCGACGAATACGAGCCACGTCCCCGGAAAAAAGCTGAAAGCTGGACGACTCGCCGGCATCGCCGGCAACCGCTGGATTAAATACAACCATGTCGATCTCCTCGTCTGCCCGCTTCTTGCGCGACTGTACCGAATATTTCCGGAGCTGACGGACAAAAAATCCATTCACCTCAAAATACTCGCGTACGATGTTCTCATCAAAACCTGCCATTTGTATCTCTGCATAGCGCAAACTTACGGCAGGTCAATGCAATCACTCCCCCATCCACCCGCAAGAAAGAGACCCAAAACTCCCTGTGCCAATCCATTGCACATGAGGTTTGCACGATCACAAAGTCCGGCCTGTTTCAAAAAGGAACGCTGCCCATCAGGCCAATCGCCAGGTGGCCAGTGCCACCAATACCCGAAAGATTCCAAAAGACCCTCAGCCTGTGCCAATGGTAAAAAGGCATCCACCATGGCACTGTTGCAGCGCGATTTCCCCGCAAGTTTCAAAAATTGTGCTTGGTGAATTCTGCATTGCCGATCCTTGAGCTGAGTTCGACGCCTAAATCCCGATGTTGAGCCGCGACTAGCCACTTCTGGCCAAGACGATAATTCCTCACGCAAGGCACTCGGCCAATTCCTCTTAGATGACACAAATCGCGTATAATCCTCTAAACGACGGCGGGGATGATTCGCCCGGCGTTGCCCTCCGCAAGCCCAATACCCTTTTTCCGAATCATAAGCTTCGTCCGCACCCACCGCTACTGTTTCCCATAATCCAAGGGGATAGCGTTGTGCAATACGCGACATCGGGGCACGGTTTTGACTGTAGCCCAAAACCTCCAACAAATATTGGTGACAAGCCGCCGACCATCCCTCCGACTTTAAACGCTTCGCGGCATACCTTACTTTATGATGCCAACGACGACGACTCGCATCTTTAAGCACGGCACGCCTATCCGCTTCCGATAATCCCATATAAGCATTCGCCCATTCCATATCGTCAACGGCAGCCATCTCGCGTAGCGCGACTGTTTCAGCATACGATTCTAAATCACAATCCAACTTTGGCATTAAGTAAAAAGTCTCCAACGCCTTACCCGCTTTGGTTTTCACGCCCCCGGAAAATCGCTCCGCCCGCTTTGTTTTATGTAAGACGACATGTAGAATAACCTTATCGAAGCCGGAATTGAAATTGTGTCCATGTAACTCCCAATCCGACTCTTTAAAATGCACCTCGATATCACCTGTTTGTAGTTCACCACCGATCCGCACACTCGCATCCTTGAAATCCGGTCCGCCTCCATGATTCCAGCTCCCAGAATCAATAATCTCCAGAGCCTTGCCCGATGCAGTTCGCAAATCACCATAACCAAAATCCTGCCTAAGCCAAATCTGCTGCAAAACCCGCTCAGACACTGTAAAGGTGCCGTATAATCCATGCAGCTCCTCCACTTGCCTTGTTTGCGTCATTTTAAATCAGGTTCAGAGTTCTAAATCTATATTCAGATTATTTCGAAAAACCTCGGCATTTTTATTATTATACCGGCGACGGTCATGCTTCAAGCGGTCCGCGCATGCCTCAGCCCAACGAAAAAGCTCTTCAGGCCGTAAAGCCATAGCTCCGCTGGCACGAATTGCTTCCCGCACCATGTTGTCGTTACTCACGACGCTCACCCTACCCGCATCACGCGCTCGACTGACAATTCGTTCAATCACCCCATCGGCGGTTAATGAAGCCGGAGCATACAAAAATTCAAAGGTCTTCACTTCGTAGGGATGCTCCACTTCTAGGCGCTCGTTACGACTGTCCAAGATCAAAGCCACTCGCACACCCTCGGCATCATGAATCGGTCGTACCAACTCTGCTAATTGATCACGCGCTGCATCCAATTGGCCCGTCATCAACTTGCGAAGCGACGCTGTGGCGCAGATGACGTTATACGCATCAATCAAAAGATATCGGCTTTCAGGCATAACTTAGAAATTAGCTAGTTTAGGCATTAGAAGCGCGCGCTGCCTCAAAGGCCTTCATCGCGCACTTGTCGCAGGCCTCGCGCACCTCCGAGAAAAAGTCATTCCCTTTGTCGTCTACCAAAATGTAAGCTGGGAAATCCTCTACTTCAATTTTCCAAATCGCCTCCATACCAAGCTCCTCGTATTCCAATACTTTAACGCGTTTGATGTTGTGCTCCGCCAAAAGAGCCGCCGGACCACCAATCGACCCAAGATAAAAACCGCCATGCGCCTTACACGCCTCCGTCACTTGTGGGGAACGGTTACCCTTTGCCAGCATAATCATCGAACCACCTGCCGCCTGAAAAGGCTCCACGTAGGCATCCATCCGACCCGCCGTCGTCGGACCAAAAGAACCCGAAGGCTTGCCCTCTGGTGTCTTTGCTGGGCCGGCATAATAAACAGGATGATCCTTGATATAATCCGGCAGACCTTCCCCACGATCCAATCGCTCCTGCAATTTCGCATGCGCCATATCCCGCGCCACTACAATCGTTCCCGTCAAAGACAAGGGGGTAGCAACAGGATACTCGCTCAGCTCTTTCAAGATTTCCGGCATCGGTCGATTGAGGTCTACCGCAACCGGATCTTTGGGTTTTTCAATACTACCCTCCGCCGGAAGAAAACGACCCGGATTCGACTCTAATTTTTCCAGCCAAATACCGTCTTTATCGATCCGCCCGCGCACATTGCGGTCTGCCGAACAGGAAACACCCAAGCCTACCGGGCACGATGCTCCGTGACGCGGCAAACGTATTACCCGTACATCCAGAGCAAAGTATTTACCTCCAAACTGTGCACCATAGCCCATCTCACGTGTGTAGTCTAAAAGTTTAGCTTCCAATGCCTTGTCGCGGAAAGCCCGACCGTGTTTATTTCCACTCGTTGGCAGGGAATCGTAATATTTAGTCGAGGCCAGCTTCACCGTTTTCATGGTGGTCTCCGCCGAAGTGCCCCCGATCACAATCGCAATATGATACGGCGGACAGGCAGAAGTCCCCAGTGTACCCATCTTCTCAATACAAAACTTTTCCAGATTCGCTGGATTTAAAAGCGCCTTCGTTTCCTGAAAAAGGAAACTCTTATTCGCCGAACCACCACCCTTGGCTACGAAGAGAAACTCATAGGCCTCCCCGTCGGTTGCCAGTAAATCGATCTGCGCCGGCAAATTGCAACCGGTGTTCACCTCTTCATACATACTCAAGGGTGCCGTTTGCGAATAACGTAACTCCTCCTTCGTGTAGGTATTGTACACACCTTCTGCCAAGGCCGCTTCATCACCCCCACCTGTCCACACTCCCTGCCCCTTTTTACCAAGAATAATCGCCGTTCCCGTATCCTGGCAAAAAGGCAAGACCCCGTGTGCGGAAACCTCCGCATTCCGTAAAAGCGTCAGTGCAATTGTTCGATCGTTTTCTGTTGCCTCAGGATCTTCCAGAATTGCAGCAACTTGCTCAAGGTGCGCAGTACGTAGCTTGAAGGCAATTTCCCGCATCGCAGTCTCCGCCAAATACGTCAACCCCTTGGGGTCCACCTTCAAAATACTGCGCTCCTCAAATACTCCCGTTTCCACAAAGGCATCCGTTAACAAAGCGTACTCGGTCGCATCGCCGGTAAGTGGGAATGTTTTTTCAAAGTTAAACGGTGGCGGTGTTTGAGACATAACAAATAATTTACCCAAAAGGCCTCATTTTGGGAAACATAAAATGACCCCTAAGCAATTAGGAAGCCCGCCCTCCCCTAAAACTAATTAAAGGAACGACCACAGCCACAGGTATTCGTGGCATTTGGATTGGTAATCTGAAAACCCTTCCCGTGGAGACTATCATCAAACTCCACCACACTCCCCTTCATATAATCCAAGCTCGCCGTATCCATGTAATAGGTGACGCCCTTGTCTTCAAATTCATGATCGCCCTCTTTTTTGACGGCAAAAGCCATCCCGTATTCAAAACCGGAGCAACCGCCCGCATCCACAAAAATACGCAGACGGAATTCAGGGTCGTCCTGTTCCGCATGTAATCGCATCAACTGTGCCGCGGCAGATTCAGTAAGAGATAGCATGGAGAAAGAAGACTAAAATAGATGAAAACTGTCAACCTATTGTAGTGCACTAGCATTTTTCGTGCTAGATTCATAAATCCACTTGTTTTTCTTTCATAAAAACGTTTTATTTTAAATGCGATGTGTGCACAGGAATTTCAACAAAGCCAGAAACAGACCCAAGTACTGGCGCCACAACTGCGGAATTCCCTGAAAATCCTCCAAGCGCCAGCTACCGAATTGCGTACCACCATACTTGGAGAGCTTCAAAACAACCCCCTCCTTGAGGAACTCCCCCTCGATAGTATCAGCGTTGAGGATTTGAGCCAAAACAAGGACGAAGACCGCGCCAACGAAAGCGACGAACTCAACTTTGATGCCGAAGACTTCTCCGCCCTTGATCGTATCGGTGAAGACCTGCGCCAACAATTTGCTGAAGAAAACAGCGGACAAAGTTTCAGCACCGAAGACGAGGCACGCCGTGAGCACTTCCTCAATTCCCTCGTCACCGATACATCCCTCCAGCAACACCTTATTCAGCAAGCCGAGCTCACCAACTGCCCCGAAAGCGAACGTGAAGCGCTTCTTTACCTCAGAGGAAGCCTGGATGACCACGGCTTCCTCACCGAGAGCCTTTCCAATTGCGCCCTCCAGTCTCGCCTCCCTCTGGGGCTCATGCAGACCGCTGCTGAGCTTCTCAAAACCTTTGATCCTCCCGGTATCGGCACCACTGACCTTCAGGATTGCCTCGATACACAACTTGCCCGACTGGGCGAAAATCCGGACAGCCTGTCCCGGCGCATCCTTCGGGAACATTTTAAACTCCTTGTACGTCGTCGCATCCAGGAACTTGCCCGGCTTACCAATGCCAAACCCGACGAAATACAGGACGCCATTGCTAGAATCGGTCGCCTCGACCCCGCCCCAGGCAAACGTTTTGCACCGGACAGTAACACCGTCGTCGATCCCGATGTCACCGTATTCCTCGATGAATACGACCAGTGGCAAATCCACCTCCACAACGACTATATCCCCAAGCTACGCATTAATAGCACCTACAAGGCCATGCTTGCCAAAAGCACACTCAGTAAATCTGAAAAGGAATTCCTTCTTGAGCGTCTCCGTTCAGGAAAATTCCTAATCAACTCCATTGAGCAACGACAGCAAACCATCGAACGCATCACCCGCGAATTGCTCCTTCATCAACGAGAATTTTTTGAGGAAGGCGTTTCCAAGCTCCGACCCCTCACTATGAATACCGTAGCGCAGGCAGTCGGTGTTCACGAAACCACCATCAGTCGAGCCACCGCCAATAAATATATTCGCACTCCGCACGGCACCTTCCCCTTTAAATACTTCTTCACCACTGGCTATAAATCCGCCACCGGTGATGCCGTCTCCAACAAATCCGTCCAGGATATGATCGCCCAGTTGATCGAAGACGAAAACCCTGCCAAACCCCTCAGCGATCAAGCCATCGTCAATCTACTCCAGGAAAAAGACATTAAAATTGCCCGTCGTACCGTGGCTAAATATCGCGAAGCCCTGGGCATTCTTGCCACCAATCTTCGACGGCGCTACGACTAGCACGCGGCATCCGATTATTTTTGAAAGGACGCTGGCATTCGCGCGATTACTCCTCGTGCGTCGCAATAACAAAACAGTCCGCAAGGAAAACCTCCCCACCAAGGACTGCCCCGCTTGCAATCGTCCCTTCACATGGCGTAAGCGCTGGGCTAAATGCTGGGATAGCGTCCGTTATTGTTCCGACGCTTGCCGCAACAAGCGCTCCACTGCAGTATGAAAAAAATAAAACTTACCCCTGAAGCCTCCGATACCCTCATCCGAATGGCTTGGCACGACCGCACCTCCTTCGACGAAATCAGAACACGCACCGGCTACACTGAAGCCCAGGTTATCCAGCACATGCGCCGCAGCTTAAAACCCGCCAGCTTTCGTATTTGGCGCAAACGAGTTACTGGGCGCATCACCAAGCATCGGAAAATTTTTAAACGTCGCGGGGACTGAAAGCTCCACCAACAAAGAGCCTTGTCCCGTTGGTCATCTTCTCAATAATCGAGTCATGCGACTAGCCCTTTTCTATGTCCTTTGTGTTCAACTAGTCCCCGCCCTTGGCGCAAAAGCCCTGCACGCCGAAGATCTTAATGCTATCCGAACTTGGCTCAGCAACGACGGCAAAACCATGCAGGCGCGATTACTCGACGCCACCAACCCAAATGCTATCCAATTCAAACTACACGATGGCAGGACTGCCAATATCCCGCTTTCAAGGCTCGCCACACCCGATCAGGATTTAATCCTTGCCCATCAAAAAAAAGTCGAAACCGCCACTAAAAGCCTGCAGTCCACCCTAAAGAAAACCACTCCACTCCCAAGAAAACACCACCTTAAAGACGTCCCCATGGTCGTACAATACGGGAAATTCTGCGTCCCCGCATCAGCTGCCATGATCGCTAATTTTCACGGTGTGAAAATTGATCAATACGAAATTGCTCAACTATCCTCGGCTGAATCTATTGGCAATGAAGGCACCTATCCACGTGATATGAAACTGGCGATGGAGAAAATTGGATTCACGGGGCGAGAACTCAAATGGCTCGATCGCCATACCTTGTTTGAGGAAGTCCTTCCGGAGATCCGGAATTCTCTTGTGCATGAAGGCCCTATCTATGCCTCCTTCGATCCCGGAGTGTTCGGCAGTTCCGGCCATGGTTGCGTAATCGTAGGCTACGACCACCGCAAAGAAGAATTACATTTCCACAACCCTTGGGGCAATGAATTCAAAAAAAGCTACGCCTCGGTAGCGGCTGAATCGGCAGGTCTTGTTTTTATTGAATCCCCTCAAGCGCAACCCGTTGCCAGCCAAACCCAGATCGATAACTTCAAAAGCAAAATCCCTGCCATCAAGGGCGACCTCCACAATCTCTATGCGCGACTCAAGAGAAGCCAAATCGACTTCGATTTGCTCTGGTGCAACCGATACGATACACTTGAAGACCGTAACTTTGCTGATGACACCGCCCGCCGCGACGGTCGCCTCATTTTAAAACTGGCCTTCCGCCGCAACCCTGCCGTCCTCATTCCAAACAGCCCAAAAGGAATTACCCTAAGCTACTACTTTGTTACCCGTCCCCCAAAAGGCGGAGCACAATTTCTGGTGCGCAAAATCACCCCTCAAGGCTGGAGCGAACCCGAACTCAAAACCCTAGGCAGCCTCACTCGCGAATGGCCTACACTCGTCAAAAACAACTCCGGCCAAAAAATCCTCTGGCAACTGCCGCTCTTCGAAATCGCCCTTTGAAACCACGTAACCAACAATCCGCAGGCAAAAACCCGCAATTTTACGGATCTTGATCAAAAGGTAATAACAGAATTTTACTTGCGGCGACGGTAAGCTGTTATGCCAAGGGAAATCGTCCCGATTGCGAGGGCATAAGCTGCGGGCTCGGGTACAACGGTGAAAGTGGCATTCATCGAGGAAGGATGAACCGAGCAATAGTAGGTCAAGGTGTCAGTGGTATAATCAAAACCGCTGTTAAAACTGAGGATGAAAGAATCACCGGTACCGCCTTGACTGTCGTTCAAATAGGCAGTCGTTGCACTTAGACCGATATCAGCCGACGCTGTACCCGAACCACTGTCACTGATTGCGGAGGGATGGCCCGTTCCTGTGGGAAGTCGGGTAAATCGGTAAGTTTGATTTACATTCAAAGCATCCGTTCCTTCAAAAAAGTTCAACTCCGTGGTCTTGTTGTAATCCGTGTAGAAGTTGTATGCGTCATTGGCGAAGGCAATATTCTCGAGGTAAATATCGATGACCGCATGCGAAACAGATGTGAATAGCGATACACAGAGGGTAAGGATGGGATACATTTTCATAATTATCTAACGAAAAAGTATGACGAACCCTTACACCTTAGCTCAATTTATCTTAAAATTTCACTCGCAATGGAATCTGCAAGAAGCCGTCCCTGCTGAGTCAGGCGAAAGGAATCCCCCGCAACATCCAGTAATTTCTCCATTTCAAAGCGAGCCAGATGCGCTTGCAGCGACCCTAAGTCTCCTGCCTTCGGGAAACGGGTCGCAATTTCAGCAAAATCAATTCCGGCATTCATCCGAAGCCCAAAGATAATTGCGTCTGTCAGCAAAATACGGTCATCCAATGCAACGACTTCCTCCCGGGGTGGCACGCCGGATTCCATTCCGGCAAGCCATGCGTCGAGGTTAGCGGGCCGTTGATAGCGTTGCCCCCCGTACTGGCTGGCGGCGGAGGGGCCGCAACCGACCCACTCGTGCATACGCCAAGTATTCAAGTTGTGTTGGCAGGCACCGCCAGTCCGGGCAAAATTGGAAATTTCGTATTGCTCATAGCCAAGTTCTGCAAGCAGCTCCCAGCCGCGCTCATAAAACTGCGCGTCACGCTCGTCGTCGATCCGCACCTTGCCCTGCGAGAGTTTGACATAAAGCGCGGTGTCTTCTTCAAAGGTCAGGCAATAGGTCGAAATATGGTCGGGCCCGAGGCGTGCAGCTTCCCTAATATCCGCCTCCCATTGCGCGGCTGTTTGATTGGGAATGGCAAAGATCAGGTCGAGGTTTGTGTGCGGAAAGCCTGCCGCCTGAATGCGTTCCCATGCTTGGTAAATTTGATTGGGCTGGTGCAAACGACCCAAGGATTCCAGAAGCTTGGCATCGAAACTCTGCACCCCCATCGAAATACGCGTCACCCCGAGGTCTCGAAGCACTGCCAGTTTGTCCGCTTTCACGGTTGAAGGCGCCATCTCGACGGTCCACTCAGACGGGGCGTGTGCGAGGTTTTTAAGCTGTGAGCGACCCAGACGCTCAAGGTCTTTGGCAGCAAGCAAGCCGGGAGGTCCCCCACCCCAAAATACCGTCTCAATCTTGCGATCCTGAGGGAGCGCGGCAAACTCGAGATCCATGGCCGCAAGGTAACGCTCTAAATCCCCTCGACGCGGTTTTTCCTGATAAAAGGCACAGAAGTCGCAAGTGGAGGCACAGAAAGGCACGTGGACATATAGACCAAGTGGTGCGGGCTCTTTTACTTGCGAAGACATAAGCTAAACCATAAGTTCATTCCCTCTCATGAAAGCCAAGCGCATTTTTTCTCTCCTCTCTTCAACACTAGCTCTTTTCCTGAGTGGTTGCTCCGTTGCGATCCTCAACACCACGCCGGAAACATTGCCGCGTTCTGCCTCGGGGCTCTATACCCTCAGCGCGCGGGTTGCTCTAACCGATTCCCTCGTAAACCGCACATCCCTCGAAACCTTTGTTGTAATTGACGGGGAGACCCACCGCATGATGCCCCACCCCGACGGTGGTGGCTTTTATGAATACGTGTATAGCCTACCCGCCAGTCGTTCCCAGACACGCTATTACTTCGAGATGCAATACCAACTCCACAAAGACAATACCCCCGACAAAAACCAAAAAGCGCAGACTAGTCTCAACACCTTGCGCATAGTCGCGCCCAATCCGACATCAAGCGCCTCACACAATAACATCCTACGGGTCATTCCTTCCAGCATTGATCTGCGCTCGGGACAACGCCAAGCCCTTGTCTTTGAGCTTACGCAACCCGCCCCCTCCGGCGGTTTCCCCATTCTGGTTACCACCGATATACCACAAAGCATCATTATGCCGAAAGTTTTTATCCCCGCAGGTGCCCGCACCGCCAGCATCAGCGTCCAGGGCGATCGCCCCGGCGCAGGCAAGCTCTTCATCCAAGCGACCAGTCAAAAGGAAATCGTGATTCCCGTGCGTGTGCGCTAGAAAGGATTGATGATTTCAACGGCGGCCTCCAAGTAAATAAGAGCCGTAGAACCACTATCCTTCATATTCGTTGCGCAAGCGGACAGGAAGAGCATCATGGCGAGCAGGATGCCTTTAAGTAGAGCATTTTTCATAGGTGTTTATATAGGAATTAAAGCTCTGGGATCGCCGCTAGCAGTTCTTTTGTGTAAGGGTGCTGAGGATTGCGATAAATCGCTTCTGCGCTTGCTTGCTCAACAATCTTTCCGCCGGTCATCACGAGTACTTCGTCACTGATGTGTTTCACTACCGCGAGGTCGTGTGCGATAAATAAATACGTCAACCCGAGCTCATCCTGCAAATCCTGCAAGAGATTCACAATCTGCGCCTGCACGGATACATCCAGCGCGCTCACCGGTTCATCACAAATGATACAGTCCGGCTCCACCGCGAGGGCACGTGCGATTCCAATCCGTTGCCGTTGACCACCGCTGAATTGATGCGGGTAACGCCCCATGGCATTGGCATCGAGACCAACTTTCTGCAAGAGATCCACCACGCGTTCCTTCTTATCCCCGTGACTCCATTCCTTGAAATGGATCTCCAAAGGCTCCGCGATGATATTATAAATCGTCATGCGCGGATTTAAGGAAGCGAAGGGATCCTGAAAAATAACCTGAATCTTTTTGCGATACTGGAAGAATTCACGGTTACTGAGACCCACCAATTCGTGCCCGTCGTATTGAATGCTGCCCGCTGTCACCGGCAAAAGCTGAGCAATCGCGCGTCCCGTCGTGGTCTTGCCGCTTCCACTTTCACCAACTAAGCCGACGGTCTTACCGCGCGGAATTTCAAAAGAAATGCCATCCACCGCTTTGACTTGATCAACCACCCGTTGCAAAATTCCGCCACGCACAGGGAAATGAACCTTTAAGCCATCTACTTTCAAAAGCGGCCGCATCGAATGATCCCCTGTAGTTGTCTCCTCCATTTAAATAAAGCCTCAGACATTTTTCTCACTACATCAACCCATAAGGCTTAAAATCATCTTGTTGCCCACCGACGTCAAACTAGGCTGAAACACATGGATTTCTCTAACTATTGCACCATGGATCCTCATTTACTCGTGGGACTCGTCAATACCGCCCTGCGCAATCACTGCGATTCCTTTCAGGATTTTTGCCGTACCCATGATCTCGATCCAACGGAACTCATCGAACGCCTCAAGTCAGCTGATTACCACTATCAGCCCGAACAAAACCAGTTCCGCTGAAAAGCACTTATTCTGATGCCATCGCTTCCCCAATCGTACTGAGGCGTTTGCGTTTTGCCCCCAGCTTGGGAATACAAGCGATCAATGCGCGGGTGTAGGCATGTTGCGGGTTTTCCAAAACCTCGTTTACCCGTCCCCGTTCCACGATCTCACCTTGATACATCACCATCACTTCGTCAGCGAAGCCTTTCACGATTCCAAAGTTGTGCGTGATCAAAACAATGCTCATGCCGAGCTTCGTGCGCAGGTCACGCAAGAGATCCATAATTTGCGCCTGGATAGTTACATCGAGTGCGGTGGTCGGTTCATCCGCCACCAGTAATTTCGGTTCGCAGGCTAACGCCATTGCGATCATCACCCGCTGCTGCATCCCCCCGCTCATTTCGTGCGGATAGGCCTTGCGGCGTTTCTCGGCATCGCGAATACCCACGAGTTCCAACAACTCCACTACCCGAGCGGTGACGTCATTGAGATCGGGTCGGTGCAACTTCACCGCTTCTGCGATTTGCTGACCCACCGTGAAGACCGGATTCAAGGAAGCCGAGGGCTCCTGAAAGATGTAAGCGATCCCTGCGCCGCGCAATGCCCGTAATTCCCTTGGATTCATTGCCAGCACTTCACGATCCTCAAAACGAATGCTCCCGCTCAAGCGGCAGGCTCCGTCTTCTGGTAGTAAACGTGTCAAAGCCAAACAACTCACGCTCTTTCCGCTCCCACTCTCTCCCAGCAAAGCTACCGTTTGACCACCCGCATCCACTGAAAAATCAATCCCGTGAACCACTCGGTTCTCGCCCTCCGAATTCGGAAAGGCAATTCGGAGGTCACTTACTTCCAAAAGTCTTGAATCCTTACTGAATGAATCGGCTGACATAGCTGCTATCAATCAACGCTTTTGACTGCGGGGGTCAACGACATCCCGCAGAACATCCCCAAAGACATTATACGCAATGACGGTTAAGAAGATGGCAAGCCCCGGACTGAGCAACCACCAGAAATTGAGATAAAAGACTTTCACGTTTTGCGCCTCGGAAAGCATCAAACCCCAGGAGGCCGAGGGTTCCTGTATCCCAAGACCGAGGAACGAGAGCGCAGCCTCTCCGAGCACGTAGCCCGGAATCGAAAGCGTCGCTGCCACCAAGAGATAGCTCAACAAATTCGGCAGCACGTGTTTTCTTAAAATCGTTAAAGGCCCCTGCCCCATGCTTTCCGCCGCCATGACAAAAGCCTGCTGTCGGATAGAAAGCGCCATTCCCCGCAAAATACGTGCCGTCCCCGCCCAACCGATAAAGGCTAGAATGATCACAATCACGAAGAACATTTGATCCGAGGCAAAATGCGGCGCGAGTGCCGCACGGAGTGCCAGCAGAAGATACAAACCCGGAACCGCCATCATGAATTCCACAATTCGCATCGCTACAAAATCAGTGCGCCCGCCAAAATAACCGCTCAGACCTCCCACCAGAAAACCACGCACCATTGTTATTGTTATCCCCAGCAGCCCGATAAAAAGCGATACCCGCGAGCCGAAAACGAGACGCGAAAAAACATCCCGCCCGGTAGAATCGCTACCGAGCAAATAAAACGCCCCCTTTGGATCATCGCAGACCAAAAGATGGCGGTCGGTCTTAAAAAGGCCGAGCAAACGATACTCAAAACCATGTCCCATAAATCGAAGCGGGTAGCTCTCGCCCTCAATCGCAGCATAACTGGCGGCAGAGGGATCCACTAATTCGTAAGCCTGAACTCGTAGCCCCCCATCCCATACGATTTTTGTTGGTGGATGATAGGTGCGCTCCAAGTCTTGAGCATTAGTCGGTGCGGGCGCAATAAGCTCGGCAAAGATCGCGCTCAAATAGAGCAGCAACAACAACCCACCCGAGAACGCACCTAACGGTCTTCGGAAGGTAGTTTTGAAGATGTTGCCCAAGCTTGTCATTTTACTTACGATTGTTGCGAATGCGGGGATCGGACCAGCCCAGCAAGAGATCCGCGAGAAGATTACCAACGACCAGCATAGTGCATCCCAGCATTACCGAGGCGAGAACTACGAATTGATCCTCGCGCAGAATCGATTGATACATCAATTAACCCAGCCCCGGATATTGCAGCACGATTTCCACAATCAAGGCCCCGCTTAACAGGCCCGAAAAGGCAAATCCAAAGGCACTGATCAAAGGATTAATGGCATTGCGCAAAGCGTGCACGAACATGACCCGACGCTCGCGTAAACCTTTTGCCCGAGCGGTCTTCACGTAGTCCGCACGAATGGCGTCCAAAAAGTTAGCCCGCATAATCCTCATAATGCTAGCGACTGAACCAATCCCGAGCGCCAGCGCCGGCAACACTAGGTGGTGGGCACGGTCGAGAATTTTTCCACCTGCCCCCATGAATTCATATTCAATGGAAGTCGCACCGCCCATGGGAAACCAACCGCTTTGCGCTGCAAGAAACATAAAGAGCAAGGCGAGGAAAAACTCCGGCAGCGAAAGCGCGGCGTAAGCGAGAAAAGCGGAAATACGATCAAAGATAGAATCCTTATACATCGCGGCAAGCACTCCCAGCGGGATGGCAATACCCCATGCCACTACCAGCGCCGAGACCGACAGCAGGAACGTTGCAAGCAGGCGCTGACCGATCAAATCAACCACTGGCATCTTGAATGCCCACGAATGTCCGAGATTTCCCGTCACCACATTGCCAAGCCATTTTACATACTGTACGTACCAGGGTTGATTGAGTCCGAATTGTTGCTCGATCGATTGAATCACCTCCCGCGAGACATCCCGTTGAGCGCGTACAGGAGTCAGGAAATCCCCCGGAGCGAGGCTCATCAGGAGGAAGACCAATCCCGTTATTCCGAGCAGGAGCGGAATTAAAGCAAGAAAGCGTCTGAATAAATAAGCGATCATGGTTTCGGCTCTGCCCGAAGAGATTCCATATTCCAAGTGAGCCCTCCCAACGAGGTCGGCTTAAGGTTTTCCCAACGATTGCGGTGACCCACATAATCCTTCGCGCTCACCAGAAAAATCATGGGTTGTTGTTCCGCAAGAATTTCCTGCACCTCAAAGTAAAAAGCCTTCCGTTGTTCGACATCCGTATGGCGCCCTACCTCCAGCATAAGCGCATCAATTCGTGCCTCCCATTCCGTCGCCGGCTCTGTTTGTTGCGGATGCCATTGATGCAGGCGTCCTCCACTCATCAGGATGTCCTTCCCCGCATAGGGATCTGGCGCCCCGCCCCCCAGGCCCAACATGCAGGCCTCGTATTCAAACGAAGAAGAGGTCTTGGTTATGATGGTATTAAAATCCAAAAACTGGAGCTCCACTTCAATCCCAAGCGCTGCCATGTTTTCCTTAAAGACCGTAGCCATTTCCACCCGCAGGCCGTTACTAGAGTTAGTCATGAGCGTAAACCCCACCGGACGGCCTTCCGCATCGTGCAGTTGTCCGTCCTCGTAAAAAAACCCCATCTCATCAAAAAGTGCCTTTGAACGCTCGGGCTTGTAGGGATATTTTCGAATGGCGTCGTTGTACCAAAACTTCCGTTTCGGCGAAACATAGCCGTGCAAGACTTGAGCACGATTAAAGAAGACCCCGCGTACAATACCCTCGCGATTAATTCCATAGGAAACCGCTTGCCGAAAGCGTTTATCCTGAAACCACTCCAGTTTATGCGGTGCTACAAATGGCTTGCCGTTCTCATTCGCACCCGGGTTCAAATTGAACCATACAAAATTCGTCGTATTGGAAGGCCCCATGTCTAGTACGGTGTAGTCGTGGCGGGCTTCCCCGCGCTGCACCCAGGCGACATTGTCCGGCCCAATTCCCTCGAAATCAGTCTTTCCCTGCGCAAAGGCCACATTACTGCTATTCATGTCCGGCACGATCTTGGTGATCAAACGATCCACGTAAGGTAAACGTTCCCCTGCTGGATTCACCTTCCAATAATTCGGATTGCGCGCAAAAACAAGCCGTTCACCCGGGCGATAGGATTCCAGTACAAACATATTCAAACCGACAATCTCATGCGGCGATTGAATCGCGGTCTCCAAGCTCCAGGCCTCCAACAGCGTGCCCGCTTCAAAGGCGGCACCCAGCACGTGCTTCGGCAAAATCTCCTCGCCGCCCCCAAAGAGCAAAAAAGGTGCATACACTTCCGGCGTGGTAAACCGTACGGTGTAGGAGTCGAGCGCCTCAATTTTCGGCTCCTTGCCATTAATCAATTGCGAAAAAGTGGAACGGGAGGGATAGCGATACTTCGGCTTGCCCTGCGCATCCTGCAATACTTTATCCGTCGTCGCATCCCGTTCCTTTGCGAAAAAAGTTTTCCAGGTGAAGAGCACATCCTCGGCGGTAAAGGGTTCCCCGTCACTCCAATGCACCCCCCGACGCAAGTGGAAGGTATATTGCAAATTATCCTCTGAGATGTCCCAAGACTTTGCCAAATTCGGAATAACCTCCCCTGTCTCAGGATCCAAGGTAACCAAACTATCCAGAATCCGCCCCATTACCATT
Organism: Verrucomicrobiota bacterium; assembly: GCA_009937095.1. Taxonomy (GTDB): domain Bacteria; phylum Verrucomicrobiota; class Verrucomicrobiia; order Opitutales; family Coraliomargaritaceae; genus UBA7445. The sequence continues at coordinate 5,720 of JAACDB010000035.1, read as the reverse complement.
GATCCAGCCACTGATTCAATCATGAGCGGATTCAAGGTCGCAATATCGCCCGCCATCGTTTCCACGACACGACCCCCAAAGGAACCTTCAGGAAAATCCACGACCTCGGCATCCATAGGAATGGGCGTCTGCACAAACGGACGTTCCACGCGCTCTGGTCGGTCGCAACCCGCCAAATGCAAAAGCAGTATTAGCAACCCACCGCAGACTGTCTCCTTGAAATTAAACATCCAACCCCTACGAAAAAGCGACCCGACAATTGTTCAATCCTTATTCCACCTCTTAAAAACGAGGTCTTGACACTAGACAAGCGTTCACCTAAACAGTTGTTCACCATGAAAGAACTAACACCCCGCCAAGAAGAAATCCTTAAATTCATCAGCCAATACGAGTGGCGCAACGGCTACTGGCCGAGCATCCGCGAAATCCAGGAACAATTCAAATTCAAGAGTACCAACGCGGTCATGGGCCACCTTCGCGCCCTCGAAAAGAAAGGCGCGATCCATCGCATTGCCGGTCAAGCCCGCACCTTCCGCATCAACCGCCCCGGCGATGAAGAACTTGAGTCTATCCCCCGGGACGCCACTGAAGTCGTTGATATCCCCGTTTATGGCGCAATTGCCGCCGGTTATCCCGACCGCGTTGAATCCGGTGGAGAAATCGGACGCCTCCAAGTTGATATCCAGAGCGCCAGCTTTGACAGCCGACGCAAGAGCTTTGCCCTTCAAGTACGCGGTGAAAGTATGGTTGATGCCGAGATCTATGACGGTGATATGGTTATCGTCGAGCCCCGCGAAGCCAACGACGGCGATATTGTTGCCGCCCTCATCGACGGCGAAACCACCCTTAAGCGCTATATCCAAAAGCCCGGCGAACCACCCTACCTCAAAGCCGAGAACAAATTTTATCCCGAACTCTACCCCGTCGCCGAACTTTGCGTGCAAGGCGTCGCTAAGGCCGTAGTAAGAAGTTTGTAATTGTTGAGTTGATACCCGGCCCGTGTTGCGGCAGTGCTTCTATATGCCTGTAACATTTGATCATACCCGCATCCGCGTCTCAAACCTCGAGCAGTCCATCGATTGGTACTGTCGTACCTGCGGCTTTGAAGTGCTACGTCGCACAGACAAATCACCCAGTGGCAACCAACTCGCCCACCTCGCCATTCCCGGCAGCGACCACAAACTTGAACTCACATATTCCCCTGACTTCGAAGTAAAATTTCCCGAGGACCTAATCCATACCTGCATCCGCGTAGACGACATCAATGCCTACTGCGAACGACTCGAAGGCCTCGAGGCCGACGGTTTGGCCGTCCAACTCTGGCCCGCGAACTGGCGTGAAAGATTTATCGACGGCAAAAAAATGGCCTTCATTACCGATCCCGACGGCTACGAAGTCGAAATCCTCGAGCACTTGGCATAAAAAAGCCGCGCTCTGGTAGAACGCGGCTTTCGAGTAAAGTGTGCTGATCCCGTATTAGGCGGTCACGCCGTTTGCTGTCTTGGCTTTTTCCACAAGCAACAAGAATGCGGCTTCGTCGTGAATCGCCAACTCGGAGAGTTGTTTGCGGTCCATTTCAATACCAGCGGCCTTGAGGCCATGCATGAAGCGGCTGTAGTTGATTCCGTTAGCGCGGCAGATCGCATTGATGCGAACAATCCACAATTGGCGGAACTCAGTCTTTTTCTTGCGGCGGTCGCGGTAGGCATAAACCTCCGCATGATCGACGGCGTCCTTCGCATAACGGAAGAGACGGGATTTATTACCGAAATAGCCTTTGGCTTTTTTCAGTACTTTTTTGCGACGTGCAAGGGTCGCGGGTCCATTGGTGGCTCTAGGCATGTTTTGGTTTCTCTCTTTTTAGTTCGCCGCAGGGTCGCCCATTTTCATGTTACCCGTCTGGCGAGAGTTAATCTTACAAACGTTCTTTGGATTTAGGCGAAGGGCAAACCTCGGATGAGGTTCGCACGTTGACCGGGAGCGACGAGCTTACTGCTCCCCGCGCGGCGGCGCTGCTTCACGCTTTTGTTGCGAAGGAGGTGACGGTGCCCCGGCGTGCGACGCAGGAGTTTACCGGTACCGGTCTTCTTGAAACGTTTGGCGATGGATTTGCGTGTCTTTTGCATGGAAATCTCTGGAAAAGAGGCAGACAACATAGCTTCCCAGTGGCTCTGTAAAGCCTAAACTCAATACCTTTGGTGAATTAGCCTGGCCGGAGGATGCAGGTGTGCTTGACCTCCAGCCTTATTCTTTCAAACAAAAGACATCGAATCATCTGATACAGTTCAGCTTTCCGGGTTCACCACCGGTCGCATACGCAAACTATCCGGCTTCAAAACGGGTCATCACGTCCCGGACTCACAGCATGAAGCAGCCAACACTTTCGTGCGTCGTGCGGGAGCGGAAGAAGTACGGGCCCTCGCTAAATCCATCCATGCGGATTTACGCCGAGAAATGGGCTACAAACGGCACGAGTTTGATTTTCGCGACGAAGATGGGTTTGCCTGCCTGAATACTCCTGAATTTGACCTCGAAATACGAATCGACCAATGCCCGGATGAACCCAAAGCCTATATCCTCGAAACCCGCATTACCCGCCTTCGCAATGCCGCTCTCGCACAGAATGCCGCTTTTATAGACCTCTTTAATCCGCTTTGCCACCGCCTGGATATCTCTTTCAGCAAACACCTCGAGCTTGCCGATAAAATCGATACCCTTGAGGCCATTCCCGAAATAGCAGGGGGACTTGATTACCCGCCCGACGCTTCCAGTTTTGAACTGCGGCTTCCCTCACTGGATTGCGTTTTGAAAGTCACTGAGACCGACATGCAATTTCAGCTTTTAACCCTGCCCAATCTCGGGAAACTTCTCGAGCACAGTCAGCGCATCCTTGAAATACTCTCCGAAGCCGGTTTTGAATTGCGCCTCCACGCAGAATAAATCCTCACCGAAGTCGCTCTCCGCTTGCCCAAGTGACGCGCTTCCCTTCTCATACGATTCGAGATGCCGAAAACGACGCCCCAGTTCAGCCTTGGCATAGATGCAAGCAACCCCGCCTGCTTCGCTGGCTTACTCGACCGCGACAACAACTGGTTGGCGCACAAGTCCATTGAAGGCCCCGCACTTGAAACGCTCTTTGCGGAGGTAGAGACAGTCCTCTCAAGGGCCAAACTTCCCTTGCAGGCAATCCCCCGCTATCTTTATTGCGAGGGTCCCGGTTCGCCTCTTGGTCTCCGTCTCGCGGCCATGGCGATCCAAACATGGCGCACCCTTCAAGACGGATCGCCGCCTTGCCTTGCCTACGACAGCCTCCAGCTTGCCGCACATTGCCTGCGCCTGGATCATCCGGATCTCTCTGAAGCCCTCTTGGTTGCCGACTGGAAAAAAGATACCTGGAATGCTGTCACTCTGGAAAAAGGACAGGTCAATGCATGCAAGCCGATCCCACAGGCATATCTTGAAGCTTGGGAGGGCCCACGCTACCACCTCCCCCAGCGCAAAGGCTGGCAGGCTCCCCCAAGTAATGCCGTAGCGCTTCGCTACACTCCCGAGCACCTTGACAAACTAATCGATTCACACGGACTCCTTCGCGCTGTTGATTCCCCTGAGCCCTTTGCCAGCGCCCCTGCCAATTTCCAAAACTGGGTCCCCGAACGTCATCGCGCCCCTGCCCCTGATGCCTGATAACGCTCAACATAGATGCTGGGTTGAGATTCACCTCGATGCCTTCGAGCGCAACCTCAAGCGCATCCAGGCATCTCTTCCGCATGGGGTTCGCTATATTTCAGTAGTAAAAGCCGATGCTTACGGGCATGGCATGCCACAAGTCGTCCGACGCCTCATGCAGTGCGGGGTAGATTACTTCGCCGTCGCTAATACCCGAGAGGCTGCCCTTATTCGCGAAATGGGCGCAGGATGGCCGATCCTTATTCTTAGCCCCGTGCTGCCCGAAGAAGCTCCGGATCTTATTCGCGATGATCTAACTGCCACTATCAGCGATTTCACAGAAGCCCAGCGGCTGAACACCTTGGCACACTCCAAAAATACCACCCTCAAAGTTCATTTGAAAATCGATACCGGCATGGGTCGTCTGGGGGTTTGGCACGAGCAGGCACTCAAACTTTACGAAGCGATCAAAGCCATGCCCTCACTTCGCCTGGAAGGCATCTATACCCATTTTTCAAGCGCTGACTCAGACCCTGAATTTACTGAAACACAGCGGCAGCGTTTCCTCGGATTACTTGAAATAATTAATCCACCGGAGGACTGCATCATTCATGCTGATAATTCTGCGGGTCTTGACAGCTTTACCGCCGACCGGCGTTTCAATGCTGTCCGCGTCGGGCTACTCCAGTTCGGAATTCCACCTTACCCGGATTCTGTACTCGCTGGTGTGCGTGTCGAACCGGTGCTTCATTTCAATGCCCGAATTGGTTTAATCAAAAAACTGCCTACCGGAACGGGCATTAGTTACGGTCATACGCATCATCTGCCAAAAGAAACCACCATTGCGGTGCTCACCGCTGGTTATGGCGATGGAGTACCCTACGCGCTGGGTAACCGCGGCAAAGTACTTGTCCACGGTCATCCCTGCGCTGTCCTCGGTCGTGTCACCATGGATCAAACCATTGTAGACGTAAGCGGCATTCCAGACCTTCAAGTTGGCGATGTTGCCGTATTTATTGGAAAAAGTGCCCCACGCCAGATAACCGCCAATGCCTTTAGTGACGACGCCCAGACCATTCCTTGGGACGCGCTCTGCTCCATTTCAAAACGCGTAACCCGGGTCTATTTTACCCCGCGCGAACTTTAAACAAGTTTGTTCTCCTTTTCGACCTTCGTAATCAAAGGGTTGACTAATATTTACATACGTATATTTTTGACTATGCCATATGAAGATAATACTTTTTAATAATAACGTCCTCCGCGACGGTCACCAAAGCTTAGCAGCGACTCGGATGCGTACCGAGCAAATGCTCCCAGTTTGCGAATCACTGGACAATTGGGGTTTCAACGCCTTGGAAACTTGGGGGGGGCGCTACTATTGACTCCGGCCTCCGTTTCCTCGACGAGTTCCCCTTCGATCGTTTGGACGCACTCAAAAAAGCCTGCCCGAAGACTCCGCATATGATGCTCCTGCGCGGGCAAAATATTGTGCAATACGCCCACTTCCCCGACGACGTCGTCGAGGCTTTCATTCGCTGCTCCGCCGAGCATGGCATGAATATTTTCCGTATTTTTGATGCTCTCAATGACACCCGTAATATGGAGTGTGCCATCAAGGCTGCCCGCGCCGCGGGCGCTCAAGCGCACGGCACTATTTGTTACACTACTAGCCCTGTTCACACTACCGAAAAGTTTATCGAAATGGGGCGCAAAATCGAAAAGATGGGGGCACATGCTGTTGTGCTCAAAGACATGGCAGGTCTTATACCGCCCAAGGACGCTTACGATATCGTCAAAGGCCTTAAAGATAAGCTCAAGATTCCCGTTTGGATTCATACCCATGACACCGCCGGACTCGGCGTGAGCACCTACCTCGCCGCGATTGATGCCAAAGTCGATGCCATTGATCTCTCCGTTGCGCCCTTTGCCAACGGTACTGCTCAGCCCGACACCACACGCATGTTGGCTCTCCTCAAGGGTCACCCCCGTTGCCCCGATGTCAGCAGCACTCAAATGCATGCCCTAAAGGCCGTTCGCCAACACCTAGAGGACGT
>JAACDB010000005.1 GCA_009937095.1 Verrucomicrobiota bacterium | reverse complement strand
TTGCACAAAAAATCCCTTAAGTTGCTGTTCTTAAGGGATTTAAAGTGGAGCCACCTGTCGGGATCGAACCGACGACCTGATGATTACAAATCAACTGCTCTACCAGCTGAGCTAAGGAGGCGTCCTAAATATCTGTCCTACTGGATCGGGGACTCGAACCCCGAACCAATTGATTAAGAGTCAACTGCTCTACCAATTGAGCTAATCCAGCAGGTGTGGCCGCCTTGCGGTGACCGAGTGGGAAATCGTGTTGAGCGGGTCTAAACTGTCAAGCCTTGGCTGGCTCAATTTTCAGTGGTGGGAGCGGGGCTTTCGGCCTGGCTTTCAATGGGGGTCGGGGAGGCGGCTTTGGTCTGCTTGGCCGGGATGGGCATGCCTTCGCGTTTGCCGCCGTAGCGGTGCCCGGGGAGGATGCCTTCAGTGCGGATTTGTTCGAGGCGTTGTTCGGGTTCGAGGGCGTTCATGCGCTGACGCCAGGCCTTGCGTTGCTCGGGGGCCATTTCGCGCCAGCGCTGGTGCATGGCTTCGCGCTCCTCGGGTGGAATGGATTGGTAGCCCTTGTGAAGTTTTTGAGCGGCTTCGGGAGGCATTGCGTGAAGGCGTTCCACGCGTTGCTCGAGGGCTACTTTCTCTTCGGGGCTCATGCTTTCGATGCGTTCGAGGGTGCGGCGCAATTCTGCTATTTCAGACGCATCCATATTGAGGAGGTGGATGAGTAGGCGGCTTTGTTGGTGCTTGTGTTGACCGTGGGCGGGCTCCGCTTGCGCGGGTAGCAACTGGAGTGGCAACAGGCTCAGAAGCAGCAGTGCTGCGGTGAGTAAGCTTATGGAATGGGTCACTTTCATAGTGGGTTAAAGGGCGTAGGTGGCGGTTTCAAGGGTAACCAGGAGGCCGTTGATGGAGAAATCGCCCGCCTCTTGCAGGGGAACGAGCGCACGGAGGCTTTCTTCCAGTTCAATGATCTCCTGAGTTTGTTCAAAGCTTAGGCTGGGCGTAGTTTGGGGGCTCTGCAGGCTGGGCCAGAGAAAGGCCGCGAGGGTGAGTGCCGCTGCCAGCGGCAGGGCGAAGGACCAAAGCTTGCCTCTGCGGGTGGGACCGGGGGCCGGTTCGGCGGGAGCTGCGGCTTCGTGCTCGACGGTCGCCATGATGCGTGCCCCTAGGGTGTCAGGTGCTTGCAGCGGCTTGCTTTTAAGGAGGGAATCAATGGCTTCGTCGAGCCGTTCGGTTTTGTTTGAATGGTTCATGGTAGTCGGGTTTAAAGGAGGGAGCGAAATTCTTTTAAGGCTTCGCGCAAATGGGTACGGGCGCGGTGAATCCAGGTTTTCACGGAAGCGGTGGTGGCATCCAGGGCCGCCGCGATCTCATCGTAGCTGAGGTTTTGTTGTTGGAGCAGGAGAATGGCTTGGCGCTGTTTGATGGGCAGGTCTTGCAGGGCGCGATGAAAGGCCCGTTCGATTTCACTGCTGTGATCGCTTGGGGCGGCATGTTGTTGGAGGGGCCAGTCGGTGGGGTCAATGAACTCGAGGGGACGACGGGCGCGGCGGCGCTGTAGGTCAATGAGGCGACGGCGGGCGAGGGTGAAAAGGAAGGCGCTGAAGGTGTTGCGGGATTCGTAGCGGGGCAGGGCACGATACAAATGGACAAAGGTTTCTTGAGTGAGGTCTTCGGCGTCGCTCCTGTTGCCAATGGTACGATAGAAGAAACTGAGCAGTCGCGACTGCCAGCGATCGACGATGCTTTTGAAGGCCTCCATGTCGCCGCTGGCTGCGGTAAGCATACAAGCGCTGTCAATATCTTCAATCACAGGTTCCCGATGGGGATTTTTTGGCATTATAGGGATAGAGTAAGTCCTCTTTACGGGAACGAAAAGGACGGAATTACAGGTTGGCTGATTACTGGCAGGCATGGCACAGTTCGGTATCGCCTTGTTCACAATAAAGTTACGATATTTAGTCATATTTTTTCAAAAAAATACGTTTTTACACGGCAGGACTTGTTCACGCTTGATTGTGAATAACTTGTGCATTATTACTACATATAGTGATTTTTTGAAAACAAACTACGATATATTGTGTTGATGGGTTGACAGGGGGGTATGTCTGCTTTTTTTTCCTACATCAGTAACGTATATTGCTGATGAAACATACCCTTCACGCCAAAAAACGGAAATCGGCTTCCTGAATAGGAGCCAAGGACCGCTTTTGGAGTGGCAAACCTCATCAACACAGAGAACACGCTCACAAACCCTAGAACTATGGAAAAAACTTATAAAATAGGTGACCGCACTTTCGTGCTGGATCAAACCAAGGCCGAAGAAGCCTTTTCGGCCAAGAAAATCATCAACGGCAAGGACACCATGTTCTTCAACATCCTGCCGCTGAAATACCAGTGGGCCTACGATCTTTATAAGACCATGAAGAATAACCACTGGGAGCCGGAAGACATCCCCATGCAAAAAGACGTGGAGCTCTGGCGCAGTAGCGATCTATCCGACGTCGAGCGCTGGATCATCAAAATGGCAATTGGTTACTTCTCTGCTGCTGAAGGCATCGTGGGTGACAACATTCAGCACGTGACCCGTGACAACGTGACCGCACCGGAGCTCAAACTCGTACTCGGTCGCCACGCCCACGAGGAAAATATCCATGCCGACTCGCTCGTGTACATGATCAGCTCACTTGGGATTAACCCGCACGAATGTGAGGCCATGTTCGAAGACATCCCCACTATCGAGCGCAAGACCAACTTCGTGGTCAGCAATTCCCGCGCCTTGCGCCGGGACATGGATCTCGACCCCACGGCTGACAAGCAGGCCTTCGCCAAAAACATCTTCCTCTTCGGGCAGTGCATGGAAGGCACCCAGTTCTACGGCCTCTTCGGGATGGTACTCTCCCTTTATCGCCAGAACAAATTCCCCGGCATCGGCCAAATGTTCCGCTATACCCTGCGTGACGAGTCCAACCACATCGAGGTCTTCCGCAACCTCTTTATGGACCTCATCGAGGAAAATGAAGACGTCTGGACACCCGAATTCCGCGAGGAACTCATCGACCTCATGCGCGAAGCCGTCGATCTCGAAAAAGAATTCATCCGCGATTGCCTTCCGGTCAACGCCCTTGGCCTCAGTGCGGACGAATTCTGCCAATACATTGATTACATTGCCGACCGCCGCCTCGAAGGTGTCGGGCTTTCCCCGCTCAACCAGGGCGTCGAGAATCCCTTCCCATGGCTCGCGGAGATGATGGACATCAAGAAGGAGCAAAACTTCTTCGAAGGCCGCGTCACCGAATACCAAAAGGCATCCGCCCTCGGATCGGTCGACGACGACGAACTTTAAAATGAACACCCCACGGGGTTCGGCGCGTTGCGCCGAACCCTTTTCCTGTCTCTACCCCTCAACACAAAACCCACCTCCCTAGCAACCACACTCTATGATTCAAAAACTGGCATTCGACGAAGATCTCGAACTCAAGCGTTACACCTCAACCCCCAAAGAGGACAAACCCCGCTTTGATTGGCGCGGTGTGATTACTGAAGACCAACTGAACCGACCCGAGATCAAGATTGACGCCGCCGGAGAAGAGCGCGCATTCGACCTTGCCGAAATTGCTGACACCATTGGAGCCGCCCTGACCGACCTCCTCCTTTCCCGTCGCGAAGAGGAAATTTTTACCGAGATGAACCGCCAGTTCGTCGCTAAGATCGCCGAGAGTGTAGGCGCCGTCCTCGCAGGACAAATTGAACAGGGCAAAGAACTCAAACTCTCTGCCCACGACGTCAACCTCCTCATCGAAAAGGCTCTCATCGAAAACGACGCCTACGACGTCGCCAAGAGTCTCGTCCTTTCCCGCCAACAACGCGGTGGTGATGCCGAGCGTCCCCCGGTCTCCATTCGCCTGATTCGCCGCAACAAACAGGTCGTTCCCTGGAATGAGGCCAAGATCGAAATCGCGGTTCGCAAATCCTTCCTCTCCCTCGAGCTCGATTCAGGCCCCGCCGTGGCAATCGCACAGGCCGTCACCGACCGCCTCAATCGTTCCGGACAAGCCTTCATCAATATCGAGGACGTCCAGGATGCCGTGCAGGAAGAGATGATGCGTCAGGGTCACTTCAAGGTCGCAGAATCCTACATCCTCTATCGTGCCCACCGTGCCCGCCTCCGCGAAGAGAGTGAGGTCGCACCCGTTGAGGAAGCGCAGCAGGATTCCATGATCGTGGTCACCGAGGCCAACGGTGAGAGCAATTTCTGGGACGGCGTCGACCTCAAGCGTCGTATTGAATACGCCATGATCGGGCTCAAGATCGATATGTCCCCTGAGGATATCGAAGCGGAATTGCGCCGCTCTATTTACCCCGAGATGCAACGCAGCGATCTCAAAAAGACCATCATTCTCAACGCCAAGGCCCTCATCGAGCGCGATGCTGACTTTGCTCGTTTCGCCGCCCGCATCCTCCTTACCTTCATTTATGAGGAAGTCCTTGATTGGGACATCCTTCGCGACGGAGTCGATCAACTCAAAGATGCCCACCGCCGCGGCTTGAAAACCTACCTCAAGCGCGCCATCGAAATCGAGCGCCTCAATCCCAAGCTCCTCGACTACGACCTCGATCAGCTCGGCGATGCCCTCGATCCCTCTGCTGACCTCGACTTCGATTACCTCGGTATTCAAACCCTTTACGACCGCTACCTCATCGTCGATAAGACCCTCCAGAAACACCGCCGCCTTGAAGTCCCCCAATTCTTCTGGATGCGCGTTTCCATGGGCCTTTTCCACGCGGAGAAAGAAGACCGTGAAGGCTATGTCGTGCGCCTCTACAATCTCTACAAGAGCCGCCGCTTCTGTTCCTCCACCCCCACGCTTTTTAACTCGGGAACCCTGCATTCCCAGCTTTCCTCCTGCTACCTTTACAAGGTCGACGACAGCATCGAGTCCATCATGCACCGGGGTATCGCCGACAACGCCTTCCTTTCGAAATGGGCGGGTGGCCTAGGCGGTTCCTGGACTGCCGTGCGTGGCACGGGTGGATTCATCAAAGGCACCAACGGCGAGAGTCAGGGCGTCATTCCCTTCCTCAAGCTCCATAATGACCAACTCGTCGCCGTCAATCAGGGTGGCAAACGTCGGGGTTCCGGTTGTGCCTACCTTGAAACCTGGCACAACGACATCCTCGACTTCCTCGAGTTGCGTAAAAACACCGGGGATGACCGCCGTCGTACCCACGACATGAACACCGCTAACTGGATTCCCGACCTCTTCATGAAACGCATGGAGGCGCGCGAGGACTGGACTCTTTTCCGTTCCAACGAAGCCCCCGACCTGCATGAACTCTACGGCAAGGCCTTCGAAGAACGCTACCTTGAGTGTGAGGCCAAAGCCGAGCGCGGTGAAATCGTCGGACAAAAGACCCCCGCCATCGACCTTTGGAAATCCATGCTCCGCATGATCTTCGAAACCGGTCACCCTTGGATCACCTTCAAGGATCCCTGCAACATCCGCAGCCCCCAGGATCACACCGGCGTAATTCACAGTTCCAATCTCTGCACCGAGATCACCCTTAACACCAGCGACGAGGAAACCGCCGTCTGTAACCTCGGTTCGGTCGTGCTCGATTCCCACCTCGACGCCGACGGTAACCTCGACCACGAGAAACTGCGTGACACCATCAGTATCGCTGTCCGTGCGCTCGATAACGTCATCGACATCAACTTCTATCCCACCGAGGCCGCCAAGACTGCCAACAGTCGTCACCGCCCCGTGGGACTCGGTATCATGGGTCTGCAAAACGCCCTCTACCGCAAAGACATTCCCTTCGCTTCAGACGCCGCCGTCGATTTCAATGACGAGTTCATGGAAGCCATCGCTTACTACGCTTACGAAGCCTCCTCTGACCTCGCAGCCGAGCACGGCACCTATAGCACCTACAAAGGCTCCAAATGGGACCGTGGCCTCATGCCGCAGGACACCCTTGACCTCCTGCAGGAAGAACGCGGGGTCGAAGTCAAAGTCCCCCGCGCGGGCAAAATGGATTGGAAACCCCTCCGCGAGAAAATCGCTAAACAGGGTATGCGTAATTCCAACGTCCTCGCCATCGCGCCTACCGCCACCATCTCAAATATTATGGGCACCACGCCCTGTATTGAGCCCACCTACAAGAACCTCTTCGTGAAGAGCAACCTCTCCGGTGACTTCATCGTTCTCAACGGCCCCCTCGTCCGCGACCTCAAGGCACGCGGCCTCTGGAATGCCGAGATGCTCGACCAGCTCAAATACTTCGATGGGGAACTCGAATCTCTGGAAGGCATCCCCGATGATCTTCGCGAGAAATACAAGACCGCCTTCACCATTGAATACCAATACTTCATTGATGCGGCCGCCCGTCGCCAGAAATGGATCGACCAAGCCCAATCGGTCAATCTCTTCCTTGCCGAGCCAGATATCAAGACCCTCTCGCACATGTATCGCGAAGCCTGGCACAAGGGCCTCAAGACCACCTACTACCTGCGCACCCTTGGAGCCTCCAACATTGAGAAGGCTACCACCAGCGTGAAGAAAGAGGTTCGTGGTCGCGCCGGTCAAAGCACCGCGCCCGCCGCCGAGCCCAAGCAAGAATTCACTGAAGCCGAAAAGCAGGCCTGTTCCCTCGACGCCATGATCAACGGCGGCGAGTGCGAAGCCTGCCAGTAGGGAGTGGGCTGGAGTTGGGAAATGCTTCCAACTCCAGCCTCCCAGCTGCTATCACCTGTCTGCTGCACTGAGCCAGCCTAGCTGGCGACCGCTGATGTTTTTATGGGTATCAAAAGCAGCTTTTACAGGGATATGGAGTTGTCCTAAGCCTTTGAAAGCAGCAGGGTAGTAGCGTGTTTGACTATCAATCGGTTTACAACGGCTACACCGCGCTGCTGGCGGGTCTGGTCACGAGCGTCCATTGCGTGGCGATGTGTGGACCGCTGTCCTGCGCCTTCATGCCGGTTAAGAAAGGGGAGGCCTCGCCGCATGTTGTGCTTACGGTGTATCACCTCTCCAAACTGCTCGCTTACCTTGTGGTGGGCGCACTCGCGGGTGCCTTTGGAAGTGTGATCCTCGGGGCGGTACAGGACAGCTGGTTAAATTACCTGCCCTGGTTCCTCGTTTTCTTTTTTATCGCGGTCGCTTTCCGGCTCGATCGTTTTTTTCCTAAGCCGGTCTGGCTGGGTCGGGCTTATGGCAGATTGACCGTACGTTTTCGAAGTCTGGGAAAACCCCTCGCCGCGGGGCTCATCGGTTTTGCCAGCCCGCTTTTACCCTGCGGCCCGCTCTACATGATTTTCGGGCTCGCGCTCTTTACCGGTTCCGCAGCGCAGGGTGCGGAATTCGCGGTGGGCTTCGGCCTGGGAACACTCCCGCTCCTCTGGTTGGCGCAATCCCAATTCATGCGCGTGCGGCACCTGAGCAATCCACGCCTCTTAAAAAATGTTCAACGCGCTGCTGCGGGTATCGCTGCTTTGGTGGTCATGTGGCGGCTTCGCGGCACCTTGGGTATCGAGGCTGCAGTCGATTGGATCTGTAGCTAGCTAACCCTGGCTATGGCTGCCGCGCAGCCGGTAAATACGATAACTCGCCTAGTCCTCGTCGGGGGGACTGGTCGGGGTTTCGTATTCTTCTTCCTCTTCCTCTTCTTCCTCCCATTTCATGGTGTCGTCCGCCTCGATTTTTTCATCGGTATCTTCGTTGACGTCAGAGAGTTCTTCTTCGAATGCTTCGTCCTCGGATTTTTTGGGAGCGGATTCGTCGCCATCAAGTTCAAACCCTGCGGGGATGTATTCGAGGATGGCGGTTATTTAGTTAAAGAAGTGCGAGGCGCGGCCTTCCATAAAGTCGGCATTCTGAGTTTCACGAATTTCCTCTTCGAGCTCCTCGACGGTGAGGTTCTCGGTAAAATCGAGGAGGTCATTGAGCATCTTGATGCGAAGGCGCGTGATGTGGTCAATGAAGTCGGCATAGGGACCTTTTTCTTCGTCGATGACATCGGGGAGGGCGAAGACTTGATCCTCACAGTCGAGGATGCTGTCCTGCTGACGCTCCAGATGAACGGATTTATCTTTTTCAACCTTGCCGATGTTGAAGGTGTAAAAGGCTTCCTCTACAAGATTGGTTTGCAGTCCGTAATCACTGAGGGCCTCCAGGAGGTCAACGATGTGTTGGAATTGGCGGGGGTCGATAATGCCGAGGCCATCGAGATCCCAATGGATGGGGTCACTGATTTCAGTGATCCACCAGTTCATGTCTTCGCCGAGGCGCGCTTTGCACCAAGTTAATTTCGCAGATGATTGTGACATAGATAAAAGAAAGGCAGCGGATGAATTCAGATATATTGCTACCAGCTACGCAAATTTGAGCATGTAATTTTTGCCACTGGCAAGATTTATTTACATCAGAAAGGCATCAAATTTTTTGGGAGGGCATTTTTCTTGTTAAAGTGGACATTTTACCTAAGGTTCTGCCGCATATGACTCGATCCCAAAGCGGGATCCATCTTTATGGGTGCAGTATACGAAAACCTTATCCGTTCGCTCTTGTTTAAAATGAACCCTGAACAAGCGCACGAGCGTGGACGCCATGCGCTCATGACACTGGTCAGGATTCCGATGGCATGCCGCCTCCTGCAATGCTGCCTTCAGGTCAAGGAAGACAAGCCCGTGCAGCTCTTTGGTCTGGAATTCAAGAACCGCGTGGGCTTAGCCGCAGGAATGGACAAGGACGGTGAATTTCCCCGGGCGGTCGAGGCTCTGGGCTTTGGTCACAGTGAAGTGGGAACGGTTACCCCGGAGGGTCAGCCCGGGAATCCCAGCCCCAGACTTTTTCGACACCCCGAAGACAACGCGCTCGTCAACCGGATGGGCTTCAACAACAAGGGAGCCGCCGCCATGCAGGCACGTCTCGCGAAACAATACCCCAAGGGCAAGCGCGGGATGCCGGTGGGGGTCAACATCGGTAAAGCAAAGGTCACCCCTTTGGAAGATGCGGTAGAGGATTACCTGACCGGGTTCCGCGTCCTCGCGGATCAGGCAGATTATTTCACCGTCAACATCAGCAGTCCCAACACTGAGGGCTTGCGCGATTTACAAGGGGCACAGTATCTCCGCACGCTTTTGAGCGCCCTTCAGGAGGAGAATGAAAAACTCGCCCGCAAACTCGGGCGCGAGAAACATCCCATGCTTTTGAAGATTGCCCCGGATTTAAGCTTCCCCGAAATCGACGCCATTCTGGAAGTGCTCCTCGATTTGGGCTACGACGGTATCATCGCAACCAATACCACTATTGCCCGCCCGCCGAATTTTTCCGGTGAGACCACCGGCGGTTGGAGTGGCGGTGCCTTCATGCGCCAGCGTTCAAACGTCATCATCAATTACATTTATCGCGCCACCGCAGGGCGTCTGCCCATCGTGGGCGTGGGTGGAGTCGATTCACCGGAAAGCGCGGGCGAAAAAATGGATGCAGGTGCCTCTATGGTGCAGCTCTACACCGGATGGGTCTATCGCGGTCCTTCTCTTGCGCGTGATATCGCCAAAGCCCTTAAGGCGCACGGCGAGCATTGGATTTAGGAATCCTTTTGTGCCGCCAGCATTTTCATGCGGCGTGCCCGTACGTTGAACTTACTCGATTGTTCGTCCGCGTGGTATGAGGAACGAATCATGGGGCCGGATTCGCAAACGCCGAAACCGACTTCCAGAGCATAGTCTTTCCATTTCTGGAATTCTACAGGGGTGACCCAGCGATCCACGGGTTGGTGATCGGGGGTGGGCTGGAGGTATTGTCCGATGGTGAGGATGTCCACGCCTACGGCAGCCATGTCTTTGAGAACTTCTTGGATTTCTTCCTCGGTTTCACCGATGCCGAGCATGATGCCGGATTTGGTAATAAAGCCACGGGATTTCGCGTGCTCGAGGACCCAGAGGGAACGGTCGTAGCGGGCGGTCTTGCGAATGGGGCGCTGGAGGCGTTCCACGGTCTCGAGGTTGTGGTTGAAAATATCGGGGCAGGCATCGAGCACGAGGTCCAGGTATTCCTGTTGTCCGCGGAAATCGGCGGTCAGGACTTCCACCGCACATTCGGGGACGCGGTGGTGTATCGCGCGAATGGTGGCTGCCCATACAGAAGCGCCGCCGTCCTTGAGGTCATCGCGTGCCACCGAGGTCACCACGGTGTGTTTGAGGCCCATCTTGGCGATGGATTCTGCGACGCGGGCGGGTTCGCCGAGGTCGAGCTCGGTGGGGCGTCCGGTTTGTACCGCACAGAAACGGCAGGAGCGCGTGCAAATATTCCCGAGGATCATCACGGTAGCCGTGCCACGCGACCAACACTCGCCCATATTCGGACATTGGGCGCTTTTGCAAACGGTGTGCAGTTGATTATCCTCAACTATTTTGTGTGTTGCTTTGTAAGCGGGACTGCTCGGGAGCTTGGCGCGAAGCCATTCTGGTTTGCGGGTCTTCATGAAAGCGCAGGAGTATTCCCGAAAACGCTGTTAAATTCAACTGCTAATCGTGTTTTCAATCCTGAAGCAGTGGGCGGTTGGGAGAGTTCCGCTTTGAGCGAGGTGACCGTGCCGTCAGTGATCCCGCAGGGGACGATGCCCTCAAAATGGGAGAGGTCGGGGTCGAGGTTCAGGGCAAAGCCGTGGTAGGTGACCCATTTTTTGACCGCCACTCCGAGGGCACAGATTTTACGCTGCTCAATCCAAATCCCGGTTTTCCCTTCACGGCGTTCCGCTTCCAGTCCGTAGTGCGCGAGGGTGGCGATGATGACCGACTCCAGGTCGCGGAGGTAGGCGTGTAGGTCGCGGTGGTGGTCGAGCGAAAGGATGGGGTAACCTACGATTTGACCGGGGCCGTGGTAAGTGATGTCGCCGCCTCGGTTGGAGGCATGAAAGGCGATCCCGCGCTCCCGCAATTCATCGTTCTTCCAAAGGAGGTGGCGGGCGGCATCTTTTCGCAAGCCCGTAGTGAAGACGGGCTCGTGCTCGGTAAAGATAAGGGCGTCGGCAACCTCACCGGCACAGCGCGCCTGTAGGCGTGCTTTTTGTTGCTCGAGGGCGGCGGCGTATTCGGTGCGGCCCCATTCAATGATCTCAATCATACCGGCGCGGGCTACTTTTTCGGCAGGATTACGCGTCGGCGCACGACATTGGTAGCGCTGCTGCTTCCGGTGCTCGGTTTGATTTTATCCTGAAGTTGAATGGGTAAAGGCGCGGGTCTGGCGACCGAGTTTAGATTGGTGGACCTCGAAATGACGGGACCGCTGTTTTTAATGGGAAGCGGGCGTTCGTGGGCGCTGACGAGGCTGAGTCGTTCCGTGCGCCCGTTCTTGCTGACGATAACCGAGAGGTCGCCCGCGTCAAAATCACGAACGGAGATCCCGTTGGCGGTTTGGTCCTCGCTGATCCAATAACCGAGGTTATCTTTTTTACTGAAAAGGCTGAATTGGAAACGGTCTCCGATTTGAATGATGCCGCGCAGTTCCAGTTCGCGGGCGAGGATGCCGGTGTTGGAAGGGGGGGCCTTTGGAGCGACCACCACACCGTGACCCGGGGGCAGGAAGGGGTTTTCGCTTTCAATGGATGCCAGCGCAGGGCTGAGCAGACCTGCCAAAAGGAGCAGGGTCAGGAAGCGGCCTTGGATCGGTTGGGTCATTGAAATAAGTTAAGCGCTTTAACGGAAGCGGGGCAATGTGGATTTGACCGGCACGGGTTCTTCCTCGTCCTCAAAAGCACTGCCGTCCATATAGGTGTCGCCGGTGGTGCCGGTCTCGAGGTATTCCTTCACCGCTTCGCTTTCCTCGAGCAGGTCAATGACTTTTTTGCTCATGGTGCTCGCCTCACTGGGATTCTTGAGGATGGTGGGTCGGATGAAGATGATCAACTCCGTGCGGGTGTAGTCAACGGATTCATGACTGAGCAATTCCTTGAATACCGGCAGACGTCCAATGAGGGGGAAGTATTTATTGGAAACGTCCTTCTTGTTTTCCTGCAAGCCGCCGAGAATGATGACGTCGCCGTCGTTGACCGTGATGGTGGAGTTCGCCTCGCGCTTGCCGATAATGGGACGGGTGTTGACATCAGAACTGGATCTATCGTCGATGCTTTGCACGGTATCGATGGTTTGCTCAATTTGCAGTTGAACCGAACCGTCCGCCCCAATGAGCGGGGTGGTGGTGAGTTTGATGCCCACGTCGCGGTATTCAATTTGAGTTTGGGTGTTTGGGTTATTGTCATAGGTGGTGGAGCCGGTTTCAAAAGGGCGCGACTGGCTGACGTTGATGACCCCTTCTTCGTTGTGGCTCACCACGATGGAGGGAGTGGAGAGGATCTTGATCTGGTTATCGCCCTCCGCAAGGTCGAGCACGGCATCGAGGTCAAAGTTGCCGAAGGCTGATAATGCGGTGGTTGGAGCATCTGTGCCAGTTGCGGGTGTAGTAATCGAAGAAGCAATGCCGCCCAAGGAGCCGACTAAGTTAGTGCTTCCGGATTGATATTTCAGGTCAAATTTCTCCAGGCCGCTGCCCTGGTTTTCATCGAGGGAAACTTCGGTGATGATGGCTTCGATACGAACTTGGGGGAGGGGGATATCAATTTTATTGATGAGTTCCTTGATGGACTTGAGGTCGGAATCGGTACCGTAGGCGACGATTGCGTTGGTGCGGGTATCAGCGGAGAGGCCGACGAAATTGGAGAACTGTAAAGAACTATTGGCTTCGTTAGTCACCTTGGCAGCAGCGCGCGCGGTGGCAGGGTTGGGCGCCTTGTTGTTGTTATTGTTGTTCTTGTTTTGGTTGTTTTGGTTGCGGGCGACTTTGGCGTCTTCCTGCCGGCCCTCTTCCTGCCCTGAAATGATGTTTTCAATAATGGGAACGACTTCCTCGGCTTTAGCCTGTCGGAGTTGGAAGACTTCGCTGCGGGTGAGGGGAGCGGCATCGACGTCCATACTTTCCACTACTTCCATGATGGTGTCGAGAGTACCCGGATGGGTCACCACGATGATTTGATTGCTGCGCTCATCGGCAGTGATGCTGGTGTTGCCCTCGAGGTAACGCTGAAGCGGTCCTTTGATCAATTCTTCCAGCTGACTTTGCATGTCTTGCGCTTGAATAAAGTTGAGCTTTATAAACTCAATTTTTTCGAGGAATTTCTGAGGCTGGTCGAGGTTGTCGAGCATGCCCTCGACACGCTGCAGGTTGAGCAGGGCATCGCTTACAAGCAGGGCGTTGGCCTTGGTGAAGGCGACGAGGTGCGACTGATTGGACAGGAGCGGGGCGACAATGCTATCGCGGCTTTCCTCGGCATTGAGGTATTCGAGGCGGAAGAATTTGGTGTAGATTTGTTGGCTGGGGGGCAGATCGAGGGTGCTGCCCTCAAGCATGGTGGGGCTGTTCTGGTTGATGTTGCTCGCGGGAACGGCCTTGAGGAAACGACCGCCGACTTCGGTGAGCATGATCCCGTTCAGGCTGAGGAGGCTTTCCAGCGCGAGGATCGCTTCGGATTCTGAGATGGGGCCGCGGGAATTGAAATTGATCTTGGCGGCGGGGATGTCCTGACGGCGAAGGACGATGTTGTCAGTGAGTTGTTCGTAGAGTTCGATGACCTGAATGGCGGAGTCATCGCTCAGGATGAGGGAGCCGATTTCAGCTTCGCCTACTACTTCGGGAGCGGGTGCGGTTGCAATTGCGGGAGCGGGCGCGGGTTCCGCTTCGGGCGATTGCGCGGGCAGGTGCGCGAGGGAACAAAGCCAGGCGAAACAAAGGAGGCAGCAGGTGTGCGGGCGGATGGATATGGTACTCATAGGATGCCGGATAAAATGGTATCGGTATTAAATTGAATCGGGGATAAGTTCAAGGGAAGCGATTTCGAAGCGGATGTCGAGTTCCTCGGGGTTGCGGCGGTTGGCTTTGATAGTGACGCTCTGTTGATTGATATAGGGCGCTTCCTTGAGGAGGAGGTTGTTGAACTGAACGTATTGCGCAATGGAGGCGCGCTTGAGTTGGACGCGAAGGCTGTGCTCGTTGAAGATTTCGCCTTGCTTGGATTTGACGGGATCAATGTCCGCGCGGGCGGAGAGACCGGATTGGCGGAGGAGCCCGTCGATGCGTCCAGAGAGTTGGGTGGCGCCAAAGGTTTTTGAGGAGTCGAGTTTTTCCATGACCACGCGCGCGCTTTGAGCGTAGGTCTCGGCGCGTTCGAGCCAGAGGGCTTGCTCGCTGAGGCTGGCGGTGGTGGCTTTGCGGTTGTCGTTCCATTCCCCCGCGCGGTTCAACCAGGTACCGGCCCAAATGAAGAGCATGACCGCGATGAAGAGGACACTGAGAAGCTGCTCGCGGACGGTGAGTCGCCGGAGGATGTGGAGGATTTGTTGGAGGCGGGCTTGCATCAGGAAGAGGGCGCGGGTTCGCGTTTCGGTGCCTGAGCGGGTTCGGTGGGTCGCGGCTTTGGGGTTTCGCGGTGGGTGTAGCTCAATTCGACCGAGAAGGTGGTTTTACCCGAACGGGTGAGGGTCTTAGGTGGGGAGAGGAGTGCCAGTTGTCCGGAGGCTTTGAGTTGGTCGATGTAATTGTTGAGGGCGTTGACGGTATTGGCCTCGCCCTCGATGGTGATGTGGTTGTTTTCCTCGGTGCTGGTTTCGCTGAAGTGAATGCTCTTGGTGGGTCGCAGGTTGTTGATCAGTTCTAACACCGCGACCGGTCGCAGTTGGTTTTCAAAGACGCGCTCGAGTTTTACGCTGAGGGCTTGCTGTTCCTGAATGGTGGCAACGGGCGTGCTTTGGCGCTCCACTTTGTTTTCACGAATGTTGAGCCAGAGGTTGCAGCTGAGTAGGATCAACTCCACCGCAATGAGAAGGCCCGCGAAACAGGCGGCGTATTTGAAGCCCTGCAGGAGGTGGGCGCTCAACTTGCGGGCGCGGCGTTCGTTGGTCTTGAAGTCGGCGGGTCGAACATCAGCGGCCCAAAGGGTCTCGGCAGCGAGGGTCACCTCCCGGCTTGTCTCGGATGCGGGCGCGGTGAGGGTGAAGCAGACTCCCTGCGCTTCGTTGACGGTGGCAGTTTGCAGTTGGTAGGCATCGGATGACTCGGCGGCGGCATCGCGCGGAGTGGCAGTGACGGTTTGGGGCACGCGCGGGCTGTCTCTGAAGTGTACCTTGGCCTCGCTCTGGGGCGTTTGCAGTTGGCAGGTTTCGCTACCGGGGTTCAAGCCGTGCAGAGCGAGAAAATCAGGGAGTACCCAGGTGTAGGCTTCGAGGTCTTTGAAGCCCGCTTGCCGGAGGCGATCCTGATGGGTAGCAAAATATAGCAGCTGTTGGTGTTCGGTATCGCAGAGGTAACCCCAGTTGAGTTGCTCGATGGGAAAAGGCGCGATCGCTTCCAAACTGAGCTCGGCAAAGGAAGGGATTTCCTCCTCGGTGAGGCCTTCGGGTAATGCGATCCCTTCGACGAAAAAGAGATGGCCGGGCAAGAGGCAGAGACTTTTTTCTGCGCTTTCCTCAGTTGGCTCGGTTTCGGGTATTTCCATGGCTTGGCTGGCGTGGCTCGCTATGTATTTAAAAGAAGGGAATCAGGCGTCGATGTCCACTGCGGAATAACGGGCGGCGGGTTCATTTCGGGGAGGGCGAGAGCTGGTGCTGAGGTCAATGATGCGGAAGGGATACTTGAGGGCGTCCTGTTCTTCGATGGTGCCGGTGCGAATGCGGTCGCGTTCGTTGGTACCCGGAAGATTGCTGCCGCCGGAGTTGCCGGTCTTGAAGTCGGGTTCGACCAAGGCCTGAACGACAAAGGGAACCGTGCCTCGGGTGAGGGTTACCGTGATCTGTAGGAGTTTCATTTCGCTGGTGAGCGATTTGTCGCTGGCGGAATCGGGCACGTTTTTCAAATAGGGGGTGTCGTCGGGAATTTGATCAAAGAGGTTTTCGGTGAAATAATCGTCCTCGGGGGCGAGGCTCATGAAGACCCCCGTTGGGGCGGTATTGGCATTGACCGATCCGCGGTGCTTAACGGAGAAAATCGCCGCCAGTTGGGCAAAAGTTTCGTTCGGTTGACCATTTTCATCAAAAAATTCATCCTGCCAAACTTTGAGGAGGCGAAGTTCCTCAAGGGATTGGAGGGGTCGGTTGGCGGCGCGATAGGGCGGGTTTTCGTCGAGGTAATCCTCGGACTCGGCACCGTTGAGGCGGCGGGAATCGTCGGAGTCGATCCAATCGAGGAGCATGCTGCTCAATTCGCGGGTGATGCCGAAGTCGAATTCAAAGTATTGCTCGAGGATGCGATTGAGTTGGGCTTCCTCGATGGTGTTGAGGGGGAGTCTGGCGGTGGCATCTCTGATCTCAACGGTAACGCTCCAACCGTTGGGAGGCCGGATGCCGCAATAGGCAATGGGGTCGCCCCAACCTTGCTCGGGAGCGTAGAGTTTTCCGTCGTCGATGAGGGCGACTTCCTGCAAAGCCGCGAGGCTGGCCTCGAGCATACTGAAGGCGTAGGCGCGGGCTTCGGGGGGTTCATTACAGAGGGCGCGGTATTCGAGGGAATCGCTGGCCTCCTGCAGGAAACGCGTCACTAGAAAAGAAAGGAGCGCGATGATGGCGAGCACGGCAATCAGTACCCCGCCGCGACGCGAGGGATGGCCTTGCGGGTAAGCGGGTTGGATGCGGGCTTGGGTGGACATGGGAATTAAAAAATGAAGACCGAGCGGGATGGTACGGGTATGGCGAGGCTGCGGGTTTCGATGACGTCCTCATAGGAAAAGGTGAAGCGGAGGTAACGCGGGAGGAGGAATTGATCCTGCCCGTCGCCTTTTTTCGGTTCGGCTTCGATCTCCCATTCCTCCATATCTTCGTCCCAATAAATATATTCAATCAATGCCACGAAGGCGCTGATTTGAGTGCTACGCAGGTCGTCGTTGTCCTCGACTTCCTCCTGTAAGAGGGGATGCCAAAGCATGCGCAGGCCGTGCTCGCGGTCGAGTTGCAGGTAGGCACGTACCCCGCCGAGTTGCGGTAATTCCGCAGGGGCGTTGAACAAGGGCGGCAGGGCGTTGAGTTCGAAACTGAGAAATGGATCCTCGTAATTGCTGGCACCGGGCAGAGGTTGCCAGGCAACGGGATCGTCGCTGGCTTCGATGAGGCTTACGCTTTGGTTCTCGGTACTGGATCGCCCACCGTCTTGCGTGCCGTCATTGATACCGACTTCCAAGTCGTCGCCTTTAATTTCCACCACGGGTATTTCCTCTTCGGGGGGTGCGGTTTCGCCGCCATCCTTGTCCTCGGCATTCCCGGCATATTCCGTGGCAATGGCGATCCCGGCGCGGTCAAAACTGGATTGCATGAACTGCATGACGCCGTCGACATGGTCTTTAAAAAAATGCCGCTCGGCGCGGGTGCTCCAGATGCTGCTCACGGAAACCACGAAGGAAGTGGCGGCGGTCAAAACAAAACCCGCCACCGCAATGGCAAGCACCACCTCGATTAAACTCATCCCCGCGCGGGGTCTCGATTTCAATAAGGCACGCATCTTATTCAAAGCCCCTTTCGTCGTAGAGTGCATCCCGTTTTTCCGCGAGTAAATCGCTGCGGTCCTCACTCTCAGACCAGGTCGGTCGCAGGAGGTACAGTTCTTCGCGGTAAAGGGCTTCGATGCCCTCGGGCGGTTCGCTGAATGCAATCTCCAGGGTCACGTGGAAAAAATCGACGACCTCCGTCGGTTCGATGACGGCCTCCCATTCAGCTTCACCGGCTCCGAAGGTTTTAAAACGCCCGCCGTCCTCGGCGTCCTCGAGGTTGGGTTCGAGTAGTAATTGCATGCGCACCGCGCGGACGTCCTCGGCAAAGAGGGCATTGCGTTTTCCGAAATCGCGGGCGAGGAGGGCATTGACGAAGGCAGAACTGAGCACCACCGCAGCACTGGCAAACAAGGCCACCGCTACCACCACTTCAATCAAACTGAATCCCCGCCGCTTCATTCCAAATCCTTTCGCAAATTGGAGAAGGGGTCAAAGGCGAGGCGCCGGGGGGTTCCGCTTCCGGTATCAATCTCGGCGACAAAGGGAGTGCAGCTTCCGTCGGATGCAAAGCGTACGGAGGGTATGACCTCGCGGGCGTCGGCGGGTGTGGGGGGCGATTGCAAACCCTCGGCACTGGGCACGCGCAGGAAGGTCACCGAGGCGCCGCCGTTGCCGCGAAATTCCGGACGCAGGGTCTCGGCGTGCAGGGTGAAGGTTTCGCGTTCGACCAAGAGGCGTCCACCCTCGGAGTCAAAACGCATACGGGTCTCGCGTCGGTCTTGGGCGGCAAAGAAACGAGCTTTGCGCACGACTTTGCTCAGTTGCTCGACGGCGTCGTTTTGTTCCCCCCGGTCCGCGAAGGCGGTGAAATTGAGCATGACGACCGTGCCGCCAATCGCCATGAGCGCAAGCACGAGCAGGATCTCGATCAGGCTGAAGCCCCCGCGCCGCATGGTCACGGGTTTACCAATTGCCGATGTCATCGGCGCTCTCCGTGCCGTCTTCGCCCAGGGACCAAATATCATAGCCGCTGGAGCCGTTGATATTCTTACTGCCGGGGAAACGGTATTGGTAGGCATTGCCCCAGGGGTCGGCGGGAAGCTTGTCGATATAGGGACCCTTCCAACGCGTTTCCTTACCCGCGGGTGCTTTCGCCAGTGCGCCGATGCCTTCCTCGGTGTTCGGGTAACTGCCCACGTCGATCTTGTAGGCCGTGAAGCCGAGCTTGACCGTTTGGTTTACAAAGATGCTCGCCACCTTCGCCTGTTGCCCGCCGAAGATCTTACCGATGTTTCCAATCGCCAGGGTCGCAATCACCGCTATGAGCGCGATCACAATCAAAATTTCGATCAAACTGAAACCGCGTTTACTGGAGCGGTTTTTGCGGGGCTTGCGGAGGGTCAATAATTTCATGGTGGAACGATGGAATGTTGATGTGGATTGTGTCGCGGGAGAGTAGGGGTGCAAGGGGGAAATCCCGTCTTCAGGAAAGATGCTTTCTGGGTTGCTGACTCGAAAGACTCGCATATCACTAGATGGTTCCAATGGAAAGCACCACGCAGACCTTTGACGCTCTCAGCCGCAGTACCCCCAATGCGGCCTGGGGTGCCCTTGCCATGGAAGTCCTCGCCCGACTGGGAGTGGAGACCGTGGTCAGTTCCCCGGGCTCGCGTTCCACCCCGCTGGTGTACGCTGCCGTGCGCAACGCCAAACTCGAGGTGGTTCCCGTGCTGGACGAACGCGCTGCGGGCTTCTTCGCGCTGGGCATCGCCAAACGAACGGGTCGCCCGGTGGTCCTGGTCTGTACCTCGGGTTCTGCGGTCGCCAATTACGCGCCCGCGGTCGCGGAAGCGGATCACAGCGGTACGCCTCTCCTGATCCTCACTGCCGACCGCGCTCCGGAAGAACGCCACTGCGGGGCGGGGCAAACCATCGACCAAATCCATTACTTCGGCGAACAAGTCCGCGCCTTCGAAGAACTGCCCCTGCCGGAAGTTACACCGGGCGCTCTGCGCCACCTGCGCCAATCCCTCGTGCACGCCCTCGACCGCGCCCTCCACGGCAACCCCGGTCCGGTCCATTTGAACTGCCCCTTCCGCGAACCCCTCGCGCCCGATCCGGAAGCGGAACCAATCCTCGATGCGGCCAGTTTGGAAAACGCCGCCACCGTGCTCACGCGGTCCACCGAGGCCGTGCCCGCCACCGGACGACCCGACGCCGTCGCGCTGGAACGCCTCGGGAGTCATCAACACGGCTGCATTGTCGTGGGGGATGTCAATCCCGGTGGTGCGGAAAACGCCGCGGCGTTCGCGGACGCAATCAAGCAACTTTCCAAAGCGCTCGGCTGGCCGGTGCTGGCGGATGTCCTCAATCCCCTCCGCGCACACGCCGAGGACGCCCGCGCGCTCATCACGCACTACCACGCCATCCTGCGCGATACCGACCAGGCGGCAACACTCGCGCCCACCGCCATCCTGCAAATCGGAACCCTGCCCACCAGTAAGGTGCTCCGCAGCTGGCTCGCCCAAGTGGACGCCGCCACCTTCCTCCTGCCCGGGCGTCCGGTGAATATCGATCCCCTCCACCGCGTCGCCACCGTCCTGCAGGGCGATGCCGTCAACCTCGCGCAAACCGTCAGCCCGCAAACCGCCGATCCTGATTGGCAGACCCGCTGGCAGACCGCCCAATCCGAAGCGACCGCACGGGTCGATGCGGAACTCCGGGCCTGCGCTGGGCTCTTTGGCGGGAAAGTGCCCTGGCTCCTTTCCCAAACGCTCCCCGCCGGCACAGCCGTCTTTTTTGCCAACTCCCTCAGCATTCGCTTTGCGGAATGGTTCTGGTGCGCGGGCAAGGGCAGGGGAGCGCTCCTCGGCAACCGTGGGGTCAACGGCATCGATGGCAATCTCGCCACCGCCCTCGGGGTCGCCCACGGGGGCGCACCGACCGTCCTCCTCTGCGGTGATCTGGCCTTCCTACACGACCACGCCGCCCTCCTCCTTGCGCGGGAATTGCGGGGCAGCCTCACCGTCATTCTCCTCAACAATCCCGGCGGGGGCGTGTTCGAACTCCTCCCCATCGCACAACACGCACCGCCCTACGAGCGATACTTCGCCACTCCACAAAACGTCGACCTCGGGAAACTCTGCGGGGCGCACGGAATCCGTCATGAATGCATTGCCGATTGGCCGAGCCTGGAGGATGCCCTCCTTGAAACGCCGCCGGGGCTGCGGGTGCTGGAAGTCCAGACCGACCGACAGGCGGACCGGGATTGCCTTGCTTCAATTTTTAATTAACCTGCTCCAACTATGAACTGGGAAAAAGTCCGCGACTTCGAAGATATCCT
Source organism: Verrucomicrobiota bacterium (assembly GCA_009937095.1). GTDB lineage: Bacteria > Verrucomicrobiota > Verrucomicrobiia > Opitutales > Coraliomargaritaceae > UBA7445. The sequence continues at coordinate 1,016 of JAACDB010000005.1, read as the reverse complement.
TTACGAAAAAGCCAACGGCATCGCCAAGGTCACCATCAACCGACCGCACCGCCGCAACGCCTTCACCCCCGACACCGTCTCGGAAATGATCGCGGCCTTCACCGACGCGCGGGAAGATCCTACCATCGGGGTCGTCCTCCTCACGGGATTCAATCCCCAGACCGACGGCAAATTCGCCTTCTGTTCCGGCGGGGACCAAAAGATCCGGGGCGAGCAAAAGGGCGGCTACATCGGTAAAGACGGCGTCCCGCGCCTCAACGTCCTCGAGCTTCAAAAACTCATCCGTTCCATGCCGAAGGTCGTCATCGCCCTGGTGGCCGGCTACGCCATCGGCGGGGGGCACGTCCTCCACGTCGTTTGCGATATGACCATCGCCGCCGACAACGCCATCTTCGGACAAACCGGCCCGAAAGTCGGCAGCTTCGACGGGGGCTTCGGCGCGAGCTACCTCGCTCGCATCGTCGGACAAAAGAAAGCCCGGGAAATCTGGTACCTCTGCCGTCAATAGAACGCCCAGGAAGCCCTCGACATGGGACTCGTCAACAAAGTTGTTGCCTATGATCAACTCGAAGCCGAAGGCATCGCCTGGGCCGAACAAATCCTCCAACACAGCCCCCTCGCCATCCGCTGTTTGAAATCCGCCTTCAACGCCGACGTCGACGGACAACAAGGCCTGCAGGAACTCGCCGGCAACGCCCCCCTCCTGTATTACCTCACCGGAGAAGGCGAAGAAGGCCGCAAAGCCTGGAACGAAAAACGCCCCCCCGAATTCCAAGACTACCCCTGGTTGCCCTAACAATGGTTAATAAAAACCACGAATTAACACGAATTAGCACGAAGCGAGATTTGCCGCGACTTGTCCGCCGTAGCCTTGGCGTAGGTGGAAGCGGACGCCAAGGAACAGGATCCTAGCAGAGGATGCCAATTTCCGATGGTCACGTCTAGGTGGCCTGTGGCACGTCGACGGCGGCCTGCGCAATCTCGTCGCTATCGACACGTGCACGTTGCAGCAAGAC
>JAACDB010000034.1 GCA_009937095.1 Verrucomicrobiota bacterium | reverse complement strand
GCCATGCTGGCACAAACGGTTGACCGCCTTTCCGGTCTCGTCGAGGTGCAAGATATTTTTGTGATTACGAATACCGAGCAACGCGAAGCGGTGCTTTCGATCTGTCCGGAACTCGATCCCGCGAAGGTCATCGGAGAACCGGTCGGTCGCGACACCGCCGCAGCAGTTGGTTTGGCAACCATTCTCGTGCGACGGTCGGATCCTAATGCCACGTTTGCGATGTTGCCCGCCGATGCCGTTATTCATGACGCCGCTGGTTTGCGTGCCACCCTGGAGGCTGCCTTTGAGGCTGCCGAGGCCGATCCGGTGCTGGCGACCATTGGAATTACCGCGGCGCATCCCGCCACGGGCTACGGCTACATACAACAGGGGGAAGCATGCAGAGAGTTTGGCGGGAGTACGGTTTTTAAGGTGGCGCGTTTTGTGGAAAAACCCGATGCCACTACGGCACAGGGTTATTTGGAAGCGGGCGGTTATTTTTGGAATGCCGGCATGTTCATTTGGTCGGTGGATGCCATCGCGGCGGAACTCGAAGCGAGCACGCCGGGATTGTGGAAGGCGCTGCAGGCGATTGGTTCCGGTTTGGATGCGGGGGATGACCTTGAAGCGCTCTTGGCAAAGTATTACCCCTCGTTGGAGAAGATTTCGGTGGACTACGCCGTCATCGAAAAAGCCCGGAACGTCGTCGTGTTAGAAAGCCGTTTTGATTGGGATGACGTCGGTGAATGGCCGGCGGTGGCGCGACATTACCCTGCAGATGCAGACGAGAATATCATTCGCGGGGTTGCGCATCTTGAGGACGCCAAAGGTAATATTGTTTTTAATCGCGACCCCGATCATTTGGTCGCTCTTCTTGGGGTGGAGGATTTGATTGTGGTGAAGACTGATGATGCCACTTTGGTATGCCACAAGGATCAGGCGCAGGCCATCAAGGATATGGTGAAGGCCATTGGTGCGAAAGCTGCGCTCAAGCATTTGATGTAAGTGCGGTGATGAACTATCTTGGTATTGATTGGGGCGAAAAAAGAATCGGATTAGCGTTCGCGGATGCGCTTGGGATCGCAGTGCCGCTCCCCGCGGCGGTTGCTTCCACCAAAAAGGCGCGCATGCGGGAAATCGAAACCGCCATCACCGAACGGAAGGTTGAAGCCTTGGTGGTGGGTTATCCCCTGAACATGGACGGTAGCGTTGGCTGTAAGGCCAAGGAAGTGGATGCTTTTATAGCCGTGTTGGAGGGTCGCTTTAAATTGCCGGTGCATCGCCTTGATGAACGCTTATCGAGTCATTCGGTTGAGCAACACCTCAAGGGTTCAAAGAAGAAACCCGACCGCAAGAGTGGCGCCATTGATTCCAGCGCGGCGGCGCTCATTTTGCAGGATTTCCTTGAAGAGCAACGCTTCCGAAAGATAGAACCCGCAGCAGATTAATCCCGTTGGCCCTGCTTGAGTTGGTCGCGTACGGGATCGACATAAATAGAGACGTTGGCTTCGTCATGTCCGAGACGTTCTTTGGCGCGTTTGAGGGCTTTGGCAGTTGAAAGGGTGGGGTTGTGCGTTTCGTCCTCAAAGATGTTGCGCTCCTCAATGTAGTCGTAGAGGCGCGCGTTTTTTAGGACGCGGATGAGGTCGGTCTTGGCCTCACTGAGGATGAGGTAGCGCCCCATTTCATTCATGTAGTGAATCAATTCTTCGAGTGCCATGACACCGGAGGCATCCATGTGGTGGGCGTTGCGCATTTTAAGGATGACGATTTTGAGGTTGGGATCCTCGCAAATACGGCGCATCTGATCGCGGAAAAGATCGGCGGCTCCAAAGAAGAGTTCGCCCTCGACGTGGACAATGGAAACCTCGGGGGTGTTGCGCTCTTCAGGAGTCGCCATTTCCGCTAGTTGCCCGCTGTCATTGAAAGTGTATTCGACCATTTCCGGACGGGCGGCTTTTTTGAGGAAAAGCATGATGGAAATTGCGACACCGGAATAGATGGCGGTATCGAGGGGAAGCAGGAGGCCGCTGAGGAAAGTGACCCCAAAGACGATGGCATCGGAGCGGGTGGCATGCGTAACGATGCGGATGCTTTTGGTATTGATGAGGGCGATACCGATAGTGATGACGAGTACTGCAAGGACACACTGGGGAATATACCCGGTAAGGGGGCCGATGATAAAGGCTCCGATAAGGACGAGTAGGCCGCTGATCAGGCTCGCGATGGGGGTGCGCCCCTTGCTGGCCTCGCTCAGGGTAGAGCGGGTTAGGGAACCCGAGGCGGGCATTCCGGAACAGAAGGCGCAAGCAATATTGGACATCCCGATGGAAAACATGGCTTGATTGGCATCGAGGCGTGCGCCCGTTTTGGCGGCGAGGGATTTTCCGATGGAGAGACCCTCAAGTACGCAGAGCAAGGCAATCGCAAGGGCGGGGCTTACCAGCATACTCAGGGATTCGCTGGTGATGGTCGGCATGCCGATGGTCCAGGTGCTGGCATCAATGGCGTTCAGGTGCTGGATGCCGGTTTGCGATTCCGGGCCAATCAAGAGGGCATTCAGGGCGCTGACGAGCACCAGGGATATGGCGACATTGGGCAGGATGCGAACCCGCCAGTTGAGAAGGAGGTAAACGATGGCGGTGATGACACTCACTGCGATGGTGAGCCAATGGACGGAATCCAATGAAGCCGCCATGAGACGGATGGATTCAAAAAAGGTCGCGCCCTTAGCTTCCATTTCAAGGCCAAGGGCCTTGGGGATTTGATTGGTAATGATCAGGAGAGCAGCGGCGGTGATATAGCCGGTGATGACCGAGCGGGAAATGTATTGTACTAGATTGGCGACCTTGAAATAGGCACCCACTGCGATGAAGCAACCGGTCAGGAGAATAAGCAGCGGAACGTAGATAATTTTGTCCGCTCCCGTGATGCCCATGCTGGCAAAGGCCGAGAAGAGCATGACCGCGGTGGCGTTGGTCGGGCCAAGCGTGATGAAGCGGCTGCGGGAGAAGAAGGGCGCAACTAGGCAGGCTACCGCCGAGCCGTAAATGCCGTATTGAATTGGGAGACCCGCAATGAGGGCGTATGCCATACCCTGTGGGAAGGCGAGGAGGGCGACGTTGATGCCGGCTCTCAAGTCCCCGGAAAAGTCACTGCCTTGATAACGCGAGAGCGTGTGGCGCAACGGAAAATACTGAAGCGCGTTGTAGTGCCGTGCTGTCTGCAGGGATCTTTTTAAAAATTCAATTATCGCGGCCACTATTCAAGCAATGAAGGATGCGTGGGTTTTGCGAGTCTCGCTTTGTTTGTTATGGCATTAAATTGTTCACTGAGACCCTCACGCTGGCAACGCCTAAAGGGCCGGATAGAGGGTTTTCATGACGTCTGCGTGCAGGTTTGGTTTGGCGGCAATGATGCAACGTTCGTCAAAAGCATCGCCTCCCTTCCAACCGGTCGCTTTGAAGCCCGCGCCCTCGAGGCAGGGGAGGATGGCAGCGCAGTCCCAGATTTCCATGAGCGGGTCACACATAATATCAATGAAGCCCGAGCAAAGCAGGATGTATCCCCCCGCGTCGCCCCAGGAGCGATATAGGGCGGTTTTTGGCGGGAGGTCATCCCAGCGGGTATCGTTTTGCCAAAGGGTTGGGCGAATGGGATCGGTAGTGCTGAGCGTTGCTTCTGCGAGGCTCGCGGTTTCACGTCCACATACCGGTTTTCCATTTAAAGTCGTTACCGTGCCGTCACCCAAGATGAGTTGTTCGCTTACGGGCTGGTTGATCGCGCCGATCACCGGGCGTCCTTTGTGCAGGAGCGCAATGAGGGTCGCAAAAAGCGGTACTCCCGAAATGAAGGATTTTGTCCCGTCCACCGGATCAAGTACCCAAACAAATTCCGCATCTTCGCGTTCTTTCCCGTATTCTTCGCCAATGATGCCATGCTCGGGGTAGCGTTCCTTGATGATTTCGCGGATGCGTTTTTCGGCGTTGCGGTCGGCGAGCGTTACCGGAGTGGCATCCGATTTGCGTTCGATTTCGACCTCGGGGCCGTAATGTGGCAGAATTTCCTTAGCGGCTTCATGGCAGAGTTCTTCCGCGAAGGCTTTAAAGCTTTTGTTTTGTTCGGTGCTGAGTTCAGACATGACAATCATATTGTATTGGAGGAACTTGTGCGTTCCTCCCTACAGAAGCAACCGCAGAAGTTTGAAAAAACGCACTCGGGGTTCGACCTCTGGCGCAGCTTCCCCAAGTATAGCGTCATGTTGGAAACTCCCATACACGTGATTGACTTCGAGGGGAGCCGCCGGAGCGGCATCGTGGAGTATGGCGTGGTCACTTTACGTGGGAGCAGTCTTACAGAAGCCCGCACCCGTCTGTGTGCTCCGACTGGCACGATGCATGCGCGGGAAATTCAGCAACACGGCATCGACCGGCAGTTACTAACAGACGCAAAACCTTTCAGCGAGGACTGGGACTACTTTGCCGGATTGCGCGCCAGTGGACCGCTGTGCGCCCATAACGCCGGCTACGAGGCCGCCCTTTTGACGGATGTATGGAGTTGTCCGCGCCGATCACCGGATTTTGCCCGACTCGATTCGGGCGCTGAAATCGCTGATTGGGGGCCATGGCTGGACACCCTTCAAATTTACCGCCGCCTCTATCCTGATCTCGAACGCCACAACTTAGGTGACCTTATCGAGACCTTCAGCTTGAGGGGAAACCTCGAGTCCCACGCATTGGCATGCTGCCCGAAAAACCGCCGCCGTTACCATTCCGCACTTTACGATGCCCTCGCTTCGGCATGCCTGCTCTTGCATTTATTTCAGGAACCCGCCTTAAAAGGGGTGACGCTTACCTGGTTACTTCAACAAAGCGCCCCTTCTGGAGACGCCCGCGAAGCCCTCAGCCAAACTGAATTCCCTGACGATGCCTGACGCCAAAATCATCTTTTTCGGTGCGGATGCTATTTGCCTTCCTGTTTTGAATTACCTCTATGGGTTGCGGGAGACAGGGCCGTCCTTACACGCATTGGTTTCGCAACCTGACCGACCCAGCGGGCGGGGCAAGCAATTGCAGGCCAACCCCGCCGCCGCTTGGGCGAAGGAAAAAGGGATAACGCTCCTCCAGCCTGAAAAACCCGATGCGGACTTGGGTAGATGGATCACAGAGGCAGGGGTTCAACTTTCACTGGTAATGGCCTACGGGCATTTTTTACCACGGGTGGTACGCGAAGCCAGTGTCGGCGGAATGTTCAATTTTCACGGCTCAATCCTGCCGGCATATCGTGGCGCATCCCCGGTGGAGACTGCCCTTGCGGAGGGCGATACCGAGACCGGGGTTAGTCTTATGCAGGTAGGAGGAGCAATGGATGCCGGCGGGGTTGGGGATGTTGAACGCATCAGTATTGAAAAAACGGATACATCGCTCAGTCTGCGTGCCCGCCTCGGTGAAGCGGTGGTGCCACTACTTGAGCGCAACCTGGCTGGTTTACTGGATGGTAGTCTTTCCTTTGAACCTCAGGATGCTACTGCGGTGAGTTATTGCCGTAAGATTCACAAGCGCGACGGAGCCTTGGATTTTAATCAGACTGCGGCGCAACTGGAGTCTCGTGTGCGCGCCTTTACTCCCTGGCCCGGTGCATACTTTGAGTTTAACAATACCCGCATCAAGGGTGGAAGCGCCCGGGTCATTTTGCAGGACGCAGATATTGCGCCGGGCAGGGTGTGCTCAGCCAATAAAGACGGCTTGGTGGTTTCGACGGCCTCGGGCGTGCTATGCCTGCATGAATTACAACGTCCCGGCGGGCGGATGTTGCCGGTAGGGGAATTCCTGCGCGGGTTTCCTATCAGTGAAGGTGCCGAGCTACAGGGCGGTACTGCAGAACCCCTTGTACGCGAAACCCTCTAGCTCGCGCAACAGGCTTGCTTCTTTTTCGAGCGGCGGTTCCAGAGCCACGCGCTAAAAAGGAGGGCGACCAATACCGCCCCGGCCAAGTGTTGCCCGATTTGTAGGGCGGCGGTATGGGAATGTACGCCCTCTGAAATATTCCAACTGCCGGATAAAGCGTCGAAGCCCGCACCCGCCAACCACGCGACTAATAAAAGACCCGCGAGGTAAAAGAGAGTGGCTTTGCGTCCGAGCATTTGCCAAGTGGCAATGACGGTAGTGGTGTTGGTAGCCGGCCCTACAATAAGAAAAATGAGCGCCGCGCCCGGACTGAGACCTGCTGCGAGGAGGGCGTAGGCGAGCGGAATAGAAGCGGTGGCGCAGACGTAAAGCGGCAGGCTCAATAAGGTGGCAAGGGTATAGGCTGCCAAGGTGGAGTCGATTTGCGAGCCCAGCCAGTGCCCCGGAAGCAGCACGGTGAGCAGACCTGCGAGGAGGCGACCCAATGCCAGCGCCGGGGCGAGATCGGCGGGCAGGGTTAGGAGTCCGTGCCGCAAGCCCTCTCGCAGGTTGGGGGACTTGGGTTTCGCACAACAGGGAGCGGGGGTGTCGGCGAGCGGGGTGAACGTCGGTTCGCTGATCGGTTTAAAGGTTGGTTTTTCTGGAGCAAAACGCTCGATTAAGGCACCACTGAGGAGCCCACTGATGAATGCCACAACAACCCGAATGATTGCAAAGGGGCCACCCATGAGCGCATAGGTTGCAAGGATGCTGTCGATTCCGGTCTGTGGTGTGGAGCTAAGGAAAGCGGCGGTGGCTCCACGACTAGCACCGTTTTTGTGAAGGGAACCTGCGACCGGAATGACCGAGCAGGAACAAAGCGGCATGGGCACACCCAGCAGGGCGGCTTTTACTATCCCCGTAAAACCCCGCTTGCCGAGTTGTTGTTGAATGAAGTTTGGGCGAATAAAGTAATGCAGGCCACCTGCGGCAAGGAAGCCGAAGAGGAGGTAGGGCGCCATCTCCGCAATTAATTGCCAAGTGGTCGTGAGGAAGAGTAAGGCGTGGTTTACCATGGCATGAGGGTAAGCGATAAAGGTAGCGCGAGACAACACGCATTTAAAAAATGGACTTGGCGCAGCGGCGGGATGAATAAATGTTGGGGGTATGCCCAGCGCCACGGTCGAGGATTATATCAAACACATCTATGCCCTTGAGGAAGCATCGGAAAACGGTGAAGCCTCCATGGGACGGGTGGCGGAAGCTTTGGGGGTGGTGCCCGGGACTGCGACCACCATGGTCAAGGCGCTCGCCGAGGCAGGGCTTGCAAGTTATTCCCCACGGGTGGGCGTTCAGCTTACGCAGCAGGGTCGCGCCCTTGCGCTACATGTTTTGCGCCGCCACCGCCTTATTGAACAATTCCTCGTAGAGGTGCTTGGCTTTGACTGGTCAGAGGTACACGAAGAGGCCGAGTTGTTGGAACACGTTATTTCCGACCGCTTGCTTGAGCGCATCGACCGACGCCTCGGCCACCCAACGGAAGATCCCCACGGAGACCCTATTCCCAATGCCGAGGGTGAATTGCGGGCAGACCAATTTGAGAGCCTTGCAGATTGTCCCACGAGTATACCGCATGAAGTTGCGCGGGTCTCCGATCAGGATAATGCATTCCTGAACTACCTGACCGAGGTGGGCTTGAATCCCGGTGAGCGGGTCGTGGTAAACTCGCGTTCCTCCGGTGCGGATGCCGTCACCCTCTCAGTGGGTGCCTCCGATAAAACGCTCACCATGGGCATGGGAGCGGCGCAAAAAATTCTCGTGCGTCCACTCGCCTAGTGTGGCCGTTACTTTTCGAGCTCAACTTATTGATTCAGTCGGCCGGCATAAGGGCGCGTCGGCGGAGCTGAAGCCAGAGTTGCCAAGCTTGAGTGTTGAGAAGGGTACGCGCGGGTTGGCATTCGTCACTCCGTCGGGCAAGGTTTTCATTGGCGATGGCAGCAAGGTCGTCGAGGTTATAGAGGTAGCAATTTTCAAGGGAATCAAGAGCGGGGTCGAGGTCTCGGGGCATGGCGAGGTCGATGAGGAAGAAGGGTCGGGCGGGGCGGGTACGTTGCGCGGTTTGGAAGTCTTCGCGGCTGAGGATATGCCCTGGAGCGGCGGTAGAGCTGATAATGGTGTCGAATTGATGAAGGGACTGGGTGAGTTCCTGGAAGGGGAGTTCTCTTGCTTCGAGAGTTTGAGCAAGTGCTTGAGCGTTTTCGGCGGTGCGGTTGCTGACGGTGAGGTCATGGACGCCACGGTTTTTAAGTGCTTGGGCGGTGCGTTGGCCGACTTCGCCGGAACCGATTAAGAGGACTCGGTTTTTATGGAGTTTGCCGAAGATGCGTTTGGCGAGGTCGGCGGCAATGTTGCCAATACTGATTTGTCCTTTGTCGATACCGGTCTGGGTACGGACGATTTTTGCGGATTGAAAACTTTTTTCGAAGAGGCGGTTGAGGACCGGGCCGGTATTTTCAAATTCCTGCGCGATGGCGAGGGCTTGTTTCATTTGCCCGAGGATTTCGGTTTCTCCGAGGATTTGTGAATCGAGACCGGCGGCCAGGCTGAAGGCGTGTTGAATGGCGTTGAGGTTTTGGAGGCGGTAAGCGTGCGCGTTGAGGAGCGCGGTTTCGACTTCCAGGGTCTGGCAGAGTATTTCCCGAATATCAGGGAGGGCTTTTTCGTTGCGGGCGTGGGCGTAGATTTCAAAACGGTTACAGGTGGCCAGAACGAGGCTCTCTGAAAGGTTGGAGCATTGCTGTAGTGCCTGAAGGAGGGCAGGAATACGCTCAGGACTAAGCGTGAAGCGCTCGCGTACTTCAAGGGGTGTTTCGTGATGGGAGCAACCCAGCACGAAGAGGGATTGCGGATGGGCGTGGCTCATGGGTTCTGCTGAAGGTCGGGCTGGGCTTGGGGCGAGCCGGGGTGGCGGGCGGATTGCACGGGCCAGAGGGAGAGCAGTGCCAAGATAAAGAGGAGGATGGTGGCGTAGGCGTGACGGCGGGTGACAAGTTGTTGACGGAGGCGAAGGAGGAGCACAAGGAGGTAGCCGAACCCGACGATTCCGGTCATGCTGAGTTTAAAAACGGGGACGCGGTCGGGGTTTTCGAACCAGAAAAGGGCGCCGAAAATAAGGGCAGCGGAGAGGCAAATGGTTCCGGTTAAGAGAAGCCGGGAGGCGATGGTGTCGAGTTGTTGGACCGAGGGAAGGAGCGCGTAGATGCCTTGGTGTCGCTTGTGTTTGAGTCCGTGTTGCTGCAGGAGGAACATGGCGGAGACGAGGGCAAGAATGGCGAGGACGCCGTAACTAAAGATGGCAAGAGCAGCATGGAGCTCGATCCAGGGTTCACCTCCGAAGCGTCCGGTGGTATAGGGGTAGTCCCAAGCAGGTAAGAGGGCGGCTATTAGTCCAAGGGTGGCGGCAGAGGCGGCGGTGAAAAACCCGAGAAGTCGCAGGCGGCATGCCGGGCCGACAATGAAATAGAGGAGCGCCGCAGACCAGGCAATGAATTGACTGACCTCATAGGGGTTGCCGAGCGGGCAACCTCCGACGACGGTACCGCGAAGGTTGAGGGCAAGGGTTTGGATAAGGAAGGCGACAGCGACGAGGGGCAGGACGCCGATGCGTGGGTAGGGTTTAGGGCGAAGGATGCCGTATAACCCGAGGGCGGCGGCGAGGCCGTAAAGCGTGGTAGCGGTGAGAAAGACGCCGCGGTCACTGAGGTCGAGATTTTCGAACATGGCGCGGGGTTAGCGTTTCATGGGAGCAACGTATGCCGGCGGGGTGGCGTGGTCGGTTTGGTACCCGCCTTCCTGCCAGTGGCGTACGCGGTCGCTAAGGAATTCAATAAAGGCAGGGTGAGTATTGAGGCAGGGGATTTGTTCGTAGGATTCGCCGCCCGCTTCAAGGAAGGTTTCGCGTCCTTCCACAGCGATTTCCTCAAGGGTTTCGAGACAGTCGGCGGTAAAGGCGGGGCAGATGACCTTGACATTTTTTTGTCCGTCTTCGGCGAGTTGCTCGAGCGTCATGTCGGTATAGGGCTGGAGCCAAGGGGTGCGCCCGAGACGTGACTGGAAGGTGATGCGGTATTTATCCTTGGCGAGTCCGGCGGCCTGGACGAATTTTTCAACGGTCATGGCGCATTGATGGCGGTAACAAGTGGCGTGGGCGGGGTGACAGGTGTTGCAGCAGTCGGGGGTGGTGAGGCAGTGTTGGTGGGAGGGGTCGCCTTTGATTAGATGGCGTTGAGGGATTCCGTGGAAGGAGAAGAGGAGTTGGTCGAAGTCACCTTTTTCAAGGGCGGGGCGGGCGGTTTCAACGAGTGCGTTAATGTAGCCCGGTTCTTGGTAGTAAGGTGGGAGAAGGGTGGTCTTTAAGTCGGGGGCGTGTTGTCGGACAGATTCCATGAGGTGCACCACGGCGGTCTCGTAACTGGACATGGCGTAGTGGGGATACATGGGCATGATGAAGAGGTCGTCGACTCCCTGATCCAGCAGCTTGAGGAGAGCGCTTTCAGTGGAGGGGTTGCCGTAGCGCATGCCGAGTTCGGTGGGGAGCTCGGTGGCCTGGGCGAGGGCGACTTGTTGTTCGCGGGAAGTAAGGACGAGGGGGGAACCTTCGGGTTTCCAGATGCTGGCGTAGGCTTCGGCAGATTGCTTGGGTCGCTTGGGGAGAATGAAGCAATTGACAATGAGCCAGCGAATGAGCTTGGGGGCGTCAAGGACGCGCTCGTCCATAAGGAACTCGCGGAGGTAATTGCGCACATCGCTGACCTCGGTGGAATCGGGCGAGCCAAGGTTGAGTAGGATAAGGCCTTGTTTGGACATAGGGATAGTGAAGCGGGGTAGTTGGCGGTCTGTCAAACCGAAGGCGCTTTTGTGCGAAATGCTTTTGGGGAGCAAGCGCAGTGTTTTTTAAACCAGGCGGAGAAATGATGGGGTTCGGGGTAGCCGGAACGGCGACCAACTTCCATGATGGGGAGGCGGGTGGAACGCAGTAGTTGACGGGCTTGATGGACCCGGGCTCGGGTGATGAGGCGGAAAGGGCTGGTTTGCAGTTGTGACTGAAGGGCGAGCTCAAGGCTGCGGCGGGAGGCACCCGCGCGGCGGGCAAGGCTGGCAGCGTCGAGACCGGGGGCGGCTAGATGGTCGCTGATTATTTGTTGGGCGCGTTGAGTAAGGCGGGCGCGGTTTGAGGGGAGGGTGGATTCGCGGGGCAGGAGGCTTAATTTTCCCGGATGATGCGGGCCAGAGGGGAGGGCTTTTTCGTTAAGTTGGGCATGTAGAATTTTGGCAGCACGGTAACCGCAGGCATGGACGGGGAGTTCAAAGCTGCTGATTTCGATTCCGGCAAAGATGGATTCGGAAGGGTCGTTATCGACCCCAAGGACAAGGAGGTCGCGTCCGCAGACGAGCTTATGCTTTTGCGCTTCGAGAATAATTTCACGGGCGAGGCGGTCACTGTTGCAAAAGATACCGACGGGTCCAGTGGCGGAGCCAGTGCTCGTACGCAGGTTTTCGCTGAAGGGCATGGAGGGATCCCAGAGGTGGATGGCTTGGTTGGGTATTTTATTTTTGAATCCCTTTAAGCGGAGTTGGGTGAAATGAATACTGTCGGAACCGTAGAAGGTGAAACGGGTGGCGCCTTGGCGAAGAAGGTGTCTTGCGGCGATTTGACCGAGGGCGAAGTCGTGAATGGTGACAGTGGGGACGCTGGTAATCTTTGAGAAGTTAAAGAGGTTCACGGCATGAAGACCGTGTTGCGTTAAGCCGCTGAGCCAGTTGTCGCTTACAAAGGTGCCGATAGCGCCGACGAGTTGATGGGATTGGGCGATTTGATAGAGTTTCGCCTCGAAGCCGATTTGAAGGGGGATGAGGCGCCAATCGAGTTGATGCTCGCTCAAATAGTCGGCAACTCCCCGAAATATGCTGGCGGCATGGCGGAAGTTGGAATCGAAGGCGATGGCAATACTGGTGGTGGTTTGTGCCATAAATGTAGCAAATATATAAATATTATTACGTAAATACGAAAATACAAGGCCTTTCATCTTTGTTAAGCTCTGTGAATATGAAAAAAGCATTGATAACTGGAATCACGGGTCAGGACGGATCGTATCTGGCGGAGCTATTATTGGAGAAGGGCTATGAGGTGCATGGCATCATTCGCCGCTCCTCAACTTTTAACACCGATCGGATTGATCACCTGTATAAAGATCCGCACGTAAACGGAACGAAGCTATTCCTGCATTACGGCGACTTGGCGGACGGGGTGATGTTGATGAAATTGCTATACCAACTTCAGCCGGATGAAATTTACCACTTGGGCGCGCAGAGTCATGTGCGGGTGTCTTTTGATGTACCGGAATACACCGGAGACGTTACCGGCTTGGGAACCTTGCGTTTACTGGAAGCGATTCGGGAAGTGGGTATTGGAGGGAAGTGCCGCTTCTATCAAGCCTCCTCTTCAGAAATGTTTGGTTTGGTTCAAGAAGTCCCGCAAACGGAGCAGACACCGTTTTACCCACGTTCGCCGTATGGATGCGCAAAGGTTTACGCCTATTGGTTGACGGTGAATTATCGCGAGTCGTACGGGATCCATGCCACCAACGGGATACTTTTTAACCACGAGTCTCCGCGTCGGGGTGAAACTTTTGTAACCCGTAAGATTACGCGGGCAGCAACCCGAATTAAGTTGGGGCTGCAGGACAAGTTATATCTTGGTAATCTGGATGCAAAGCGTGACTGGGGTTATGCCAAAGAATACGTGGAGGCCATGTGGTTGATGCTCCAGCAAGATGAGGGAGATGATTACGTAATGGCGACCAACGAAACCAATTCGGTTAAGGATTTCGTGAAGGAGACCTTCGCGCTACTGGACCTTGATTGGGAGAAGTATGTTGACTACGACAAGCGCTATGAACGCCCAACCGAGGTGGATTTATTGATTGGTGATCCGGCAAAGGCCAAGCGGCAGCTGGATTGGGAACCGAAGGTGCTTTTCAAGGATCTGGTAAAGATCATGGTGGATGCGGACTTGGTGTTAGCGAAACAGGAATTGGCCTATAAGCAGGCGATTGAGGCTTAGGGGGTCTGAAAAATATGAAGCAGGATACAAAAATCTATATATCGGGCCATGGAGGCATGGTGGGTGCAGCCCTGGTGCGTCAGTTGCGGGCAGGTGGTTACCAAGATTTGGTAACCCGCTCGCGGGCCCAGCTGGATTTAACGGATCAGGCAGCGGTGCGTGATTTTTATGCCGAGGAAAAACCGGAGGTTGCCGTGATTGCGGCAGCGCGGGTGGGGGGTATTCATGCGAATAATACTTACCCCGCCGAATTTTTGTATGAGAACCTTGCCATTGCTCAGAACACGATAGACGCGGCACATCGAGCGGGGGTCAAGCGCTTGCTCTTTTTGGGGAGCACATGCATCTATCCCAAATTGGCCGAACAACCCATGCAGGAAACGGCACTTTTGACTTCAGCGCTGGAGCCAACCAATGAGGCCTACGCTGTTGCAAAAATAGCGGGATTGAAGCTGTGTCAGTTTTATCGTGCCCAGTACGGAGTGTGTTTCCATTCCGCGATGCCAACAAATTTATACGGGGCGGGTGATAATTATCATCTGGAAAACTCGCATGTTTTACCGGCATTGATTCGGCGTTTTCATGAGGCCAAGGAATCGGAAGCACCCAAGGTGACCGTTTGGGGAAGCGGAAATCCCCGGCGTGAATTTTTGCACGCGGATGATGCGGCTGCGGGTATGATACATTTACTGCAACTGGATAATCCCCCTGACTGGGTGAATCTTGGCTGCGGCAGCGATATTTCGATTGGTGAATTAGCGGTGCTCGTTAAGTCGGTGGTCGGCTATAACGGTGAATTAACTTTTGATTCCAGTAAACCCGATGGAACGCCGCGTAAGTTGACTGACATCAGTTTGATGCGTTCGACGGGTTGGGAGCCTGCGATTCCAATTAAAGCAGGTGTTGCAAAGGCGTATGCAGCATTCCTTGAAGAGAAGGAAGCCGGTCGTTTGCGTGCTTAGCGCTGGTCTTACTTAGAAGGGTGGTTCTTCGTCAAGTACGACATCGTCCGGTTCAAAAGACGGTTCCTCTGGGGAGGAATCGGTTTTGGCGGCACCGGAACCGGTGATTTTCCATGCGACCAGGTTAGTGAAATATTTACCCTGCCACTCTCGGCAACGGATATCAAAGGAAACGGTGACGGCATCGCCTTCCTTGAGGTGGTCGACGAGGTCGACTTTCTCTTTGACGCATTCAAAGTTTATTTCCTGCTCAAATTTACCGTCTTTGGTTAGGAGAAGGAATTCACGCTTATTGAACCCGCCTTTGAAGGTTTGCTCGGGGAAGATTGCTTTGATGGAACCGGATATTTCAAATGACATAAGGGAAACAAAATGAGCTTGGGCGGGAGATGCAACGTTTTCTATGAAACTTATTTGTGATTAGCGGTTCAAAATAAAATCGATGCAGTGTTAGAGCGTTTTTTATTTAGTTGTTAAATATTAGCACGGGTGGCATTTCATAAGGTTAATTTATGAAGGATACAAATTTCGTCAGTCCCGTTATAAGTATGGAACAAGCCCGTGAGCTTGAAAAAGCGCGACTTCCAGACGATGCCGCCGAATGGTTGGCAATGGAAAAGGCGGGCCTTGGGATTGCGGACGGAATCTTGCGGGATTATAAGGAATTTCGCACTTTACCTGATGCACCTCGGGTACTGGTTTTGGTTGGCAAGGGACACAATGGCGGCGATGCCCTGCTAGCGGCGGCTGAAATAATGGCACGTTATCCTCGTAGCAAAGTGGTTGCCTTTCTCACGGAGCAGGCAGAGCAACTGAAACCTTTGACGCGCCGGGCACTGGAAGTGGTCAAGGGTCGCTTGGAGATCGAACATTTTGACGCGCAGGAAAGTGCGGATTTGCCCAGTCGCTTCGATCGCTTGAGCGAGGGAGAGGGGTTTGATATCTGCGTGGATGGTCTGGTGGGTCTTTCATTTAAGCCCCCCATGGATGCTAAAATCAGTGCTTTAGTGACGGCGGTGAAGGATTATGCCGAAATTGGTTTGCGTGCGGCGGTGGATTTACCGAGCGGACTTGGCGGCGGAGAGGATGCGCTTACCTTGCCAGCAGATTTCACTTACGCTACCGGTTCGGTTAAGGAAATTCATATGGTGAGCGGGGTCGACTGCGGTCGGGTACGCTGGGTGGACTTGGGCTTTTTCGGTGGGCACGAGCGTCTTGATTCGGAGGAATATTTTTTAAATGACGCGATTTTGAACCCCATTCGAAACTTGCGTCCGGCTATGGTGGACAAACGTAATTTTGGGCATCTATTCATTGTCGGTGGTTCGTCTAATATGCCGGGTGCGCTTCTTATGAGCGTACAGGCGGCAGTGCGTTCCGGGGTGGGCCGGGTAACTGCTTTTGCACCGGAGTCGGTGGCGGCGTCCCTTGCGGCGCAGGGTCCGGAGGCGATGTGGATTCCCTGGCCGGAAAGCGAGAATGGAACCCTAAGTCCGCGCGCAATGCCGCTCTTAATGCAACGCCTGCGTTCCGCCTCAGCGGTCTTGGTGGGTCCGGGAATGGGTCGCGACCGCAACACCGAGCAAATTTCACAGGAAATAGTGTCTGAAGTGCCCCTGCCGGTAATATGTGATGCGGATAGTTTAAGCTCACGGGTGGTAGAATTATCAACCAAGCGAAAGACGGTATGGGGTCCGGTTATTCTGACGCCGCACATGGGTGAATTTATGGCGATCGCACAAGTGGAGCGTCCGGTTTACGATAGCGAGTATCTCATCGAGTTCTGCCAGCAGTATCGGGTTCAATTGGTCTTAAAGTGGCCACAGACGCGTTGCTGTGACGGGGAATCGGTTTATTGCAATACTTTTGGAGGGGCTGTGCTCTCAAGGGGCGGTAGTGGCGATTTATTGGCGGGTCTAGCCGGTGGCAATATGGCGCAAGCTCGAGGAAATGAATTTGAAGCGGTGGCCCGCGCAGTGGTGTGGCATGGCAAGGCGGCAGAAGCTCTGGCTCGCAAGCGCGGGCAGGTGGCGGTATGTACCACTGATATCCTGGGTTACCTGTCTGAAGTTTTGCGGGGAGAGTGAGCTGATAGTACAAGAGAGCGCACGGAAATATTTTATTTAAATATATTTATATATTGGTTATATATATTTAGTTTTATCAAATTTAGATGCCATGCTGGTTTTGAACGGTCTGCCGAACGTGGGGCCGGTTTTATTGCGTCGTCTATTGGATGTTTTTCATGATGAACCCTTGGCGATTTTATCAAGTTCGTTCGAGCAGCTTAGGCGAGTACGGGGGGTCGGTTCGAAAACTGCGAACACCCTTATGCATTGGGAAAAGTATTTTAATCTTGAGCAGGAAAAGGAACGCATCGCACAGCATGGGGTGGAATTCGTAGATCGGGCGCACAAAAGTTATCCGGGGTTATTGCAAGCGATGTATGATCCTCCAATCGGTTTGTATTGGCGTGGTAATTACATAATTGATCGTCCCTGTGTGGCGATTGTTGGGACGCGACAGCCAAGTATGTATGGTTTGCGTGTGGCGCGTCAATTTGGTGCGGAATTAGCGAGACTGGGTTTTTGTATTGTGAGTGGGATGGCACGCGGAATCGACTCGGCGGCACACGAGGGCGCTTTGGCGGGGGGAGGTCCGACAGTCGCGGTTTTGGGTTGTGGTTTGGATATTATTTATCCGCCGGAGAACAAGGAGTTGTATGACCGCATTTCAGGGCAGGGTGCGGTGGTGAGTGAGTTTCCTTTTGGGCGCCGGGCGGATCGCCAGACTTTTCCGATGCGGAATCGCGTAGTGGTGGGAATGTGTGAGGGTGTCATTGTGGTGGAAACGGCAGCTGCTGGAGGCAGTATGATTACGGCGCGTTTTGCCGGGGAACAGGGACGCTTGTTGATGGTCTTGCCGGGACGGATTGATCAAGCCCGCGCTTTGGGTTGTCTGCAATTAATTCGCGATGGGGCAACCCTGGTTCGTTCGGTGGACGATGTTTTGGAAGAGTTGCGCTATGAGCGCCGTGAGCAAATGAAAGAGGGAAGTGGTGATACCCTGAAGGAACCTGTGATTGAATTAAGCAAGGAGGAGCAGACAGTTATGAGATATTTATCAGGCGGTGAGCTCGGGACGCCGGATTCGCTCGCGGCAGACATGCAGTGCCCGGTTCACTCAGTGTCGGCAATTTTGACCGCACTTGAACTGAAGCGATGTGTTGTTAAGCGTCTGGATGGACGGTATGAATCACGCTTGCTTTAGGATTCCTACGGACCGGCTATGGGGTCTTGTAGGACTTTGATTTGCCCGCTCTCGAGTTGGTAAATCCAGGCATGGATCTCAAGGGATTGACCGGCTCCCCAGGCTTGTTGAATAGAGGCGGTTTGGCGAAGGTTTTCAACTTGTCTGAGGACATTCAGTGCGCAGAGGCGCTCAAATTGAGCCTCGCTTGGAAGGGGTGTGAGGGTTTCGGAATTATCGTTTATAAGTTCGCGCACGGGTTGTACCCATTCATCGACTACGCCAAAAGGTTGTCCGTTGATGGCATGCTGGATGCCGCCGCAACCATAATGACCGCAGAGGATAACATGCTTCACCTTGAGGGCGAGGACGGAGTAATGAAGGACCGAGAGCAGGTTGGGGTCATCTGATACGACAAGGTTGGCAACGTTGCGGTGCACGAAGAGTTCGCCGGGTTCAAGCCCTGTTATGGTGTTGGGTGGGATGCGGCTATCAGCACACCCGATCCAGAGGAATTCGGGGCTTTGACCCTTGGCTTGTTTTTCGAAGATGCCGGGTTCGTGGGTCTCGCGCTTAGAGGCCCAGTTGCGGTTGTTTTCGAGTAGTTGCGCGATGGATGGGTTCATGGTTCGGGTTTGGGTAAGGGCTACATGCGTTCCAGGGGTTGGATGCCAAGTAGTTTAAGGCCGGTAATAAGTACGGTGCGGGTGCGGGCACAAAGCAGGAGGCGGCGGGTGCGGGTACCGGGATCGTCTACCATCACTTTGTCAGCATTATAAAAGGTGCTGTATGCTCCGGCGAGTTCGTAGAGGTAGGTGCAGAGAACGTGGGGCCGCAGGTCATTAAGGGTGAGGTTAAGGGCACTTGGAAGGCTTATGAGTTTTCGGGCGAGGGCGAACTCGGTATCGGTTTCGAGGAGGCTGGCACCCTCAAGCGGTGCTTCCGGGTCGAGTTCAGCCTTTCTAAAAATACTGTTAATTCGTGCAACGGCATATAGCAGGTAAGGAGCGGTGTTACCCTCGAAGCTAAGCATACGATCCCAGTCGAAGACGTAATCCTGGGTGCGATTAGAAGAGAGGTCTGCGTATTTAAGGGCACCGATTCCGACGGATTCAGCAATAGTGCGTCGCTCGGACTCGGGCAGTTCAGGGTTTTTTTCAGTAACTACTGTAAAGGCACGTTCACAGGCTTCGTCGAGGAGCGCTTGGAGTTTGATGGATTCTCCGGACTTGGTCTTGAAGGGTTTTTTGTCCTTACCCAAGATGGTGCCCCACCAGACGTGGCGCGTATCGGGTATTGGGTATTTGCGGGCGGCAAACCATTTTTGAGTGGTCAGAAAGAGTTGCTGAAAATGATCCTGTTGGCGTGCGTCGGTTAGGTACACGACTTCATCGGCCTTGTAGTGCTCAACGCGGTAGAGGATAGTAGCGAGATCGGTGGAGGCGTAATTGGAGGCGCCGTCTTTTTTTCGAATATTGAAGGGGTAAGGCCGCTCGTTATCGCGCGCAAATTTTTTGACATCATCGTGCCAGACTACTAAGGCACCTTCGCTGGATTCCGCAAAGCCATCCTCTGTTAATTCGCGGTAGACGCGCTCAACTTTGTCGCGATAGAAGGATTCGCCTAGGGTCACATCAATACGGACCCCCATTTGTTGGTAGAGGGTTTCGAAGGCGGCTTTGGAAATGTCCACAATTCGCTCCCACAAGGCGGTGTTTTCGGGATCGCCTTCTTGGAGCTTTAGGAGTTCGGCGCGTGATTGATCGCGGATTTCGGGTGCGTCTTTTTCGAGGGCGCTCCCGTCTTTATAGAGTTGGTCGAGTTGGGCGAGGGGATCGGTTACCAGTTGGTTCAGGTCTATTCCCTCACGCTTGATTTGCATGATAAGTGTTCCGAAGTTCGTGCCCCAGTCACCTATATGATTATCGCGAAGGGTCTCAGCGCCGCAAAAATCCAGTAATCGCGCAATCGCTTCGCCGATAACCATGGGTCGAAGGTGGCCGATGTGGGCTTGTTTTGCGGTATTGGCACTGGGATAGTCGATTACAACCTTACGCCCTGCCTGGAGTTTGCCGGCGCCGGTTTGAAAATCGGACGCGTCTGCATAGCGATTCAGCCAATCCCACAGGTAGCGCGGAGTGCATTTAAAGTTTATAAAACCCGGACCCGCGAGGGAGAGTTCGACCCGTGCGGGGTCAAATTGACCCGATTCTTGGGCAGCTTCGAGGAGTTGCTGCGCGAGGGCGCGTGGGTTTGCTCCCTTGCTTTTAGCGAACCCCAAAACCCCATTTGCCTGAAAGTCGCCGAATTTTGGATCGGCGGGACGTACTTCTGGTTCGAAATCCTCACTAAAGGCGTTGTTCATAGCCGCAATTTGGCGCAGCGCAACTTCGATAACTGTACCGGGATTAAAATGTAGCTCCATCGTGCCAAGCATAGAGCTTAAGACGGTGGGTCAAGCTCGCAAAATAGAAGATGATTAAGGTTAAGACTTCACTTTTGAAGGGAAATTGAACCCTATTTTATGTTTCTTTTACGTTGAATTTTACACTCATTAGTACTTTAGGCTCGACAACACTCTCGATAATCGCCTAATGCATACAGGCTTATGCAGCAATACCCGCCTCAAAGGAGACATAGCATCTAGAGAAATGAGAAAAAAGATTATCAGCGCCCGCAAATTTATAAAACCATCTTTCAGCTACTTGGTTGAGAAGAAACGTGATGGAGGCGAATTCACGGATGAGGAGATCCGTTATTTGGTCGATTCGATTTTAGACGAGGAAATACCCGACTATCAGCAATCTGCTTTGGCGATGGCGGTTTTCTTTCAAAATATGTCTGCCCAAGAAATGGCTGTCTTTTCCGAAGAAATGATGTTGTCAGGGGAGGTGTTGGACTTGAACCGGATTGCGCGTCCTAAAGTGGGTAAATACTCGACTGGTGGGGTTGGAGACAAAACTTCGTTGGTGCTTGGTCCCCTAGCGGCTGCCAGCGGCGTCATCATGCCGCACATGAACGGTGTGGATGAGGAATATGTGATCAGTAACCTCGATGAATTATCTGCAATTCCGAAATTTAATCCACAATTAAACCTTAAGGAATTCAAGGATCAGCTGAGTAGTATCGGTTGTACCTATGCGGCACAGGATGAGGAGATTGCACCAGTAGAACGCATTTTGTACAATCTTCGCCTAAAGACCGGTACGATTCCCTGCATACCTTTAATTACAGGCTCGGTTCTCAGTCGCAAGCTATCGGCGGGTGCAGATTACCTCGTGGTGGATGTGAAGTGGGGTAATGGCGCATTCGTCAAAGATCTGGAGCAGGCCAAGCAATTGGCGCGCACCATTACACGCGTTGCTCGCTCAATGAAGCGCCGCTGTGTGGGATTGGTGACCGATATGAATCAACCGCTTGGTGATACTGTTGGGACGGCGCTTGAATTGAAAGAGGCGATTGCCTTACTCAAGGGCGAAGGCCCGGAGGATTTGCAGGAATTGGTTTTGAAACTGGGAATGGAAATCGTGCGCTTGGCGGGAGTTGCCGGATCGACCTTGTCGGCTAAACAAACCGTTCAAAAGCATTTGAAAGACGGATCTGCGCTTCAGAAGTTCAAGGATATGGTCGCCGCGCAAGGTGGTGACACAAGCGTGATAGACAATCCTGATAAATTTCCCACTGCCAAGCACGTGCGTAAATTGCCCGCACCGAAGCGCGGTTATGTACATACCATCAATGCTGGTTTGATCGCCGAAGGGGTTCAAAAACTTGCAGTTCAGAAGAATGGTAAATATGACCCTGCGGTTGGAGTTTCTGAAATTAAGAAGGTAGGCACTCAGGTGAAACAGGGTGAACCCTTAATGATGATTCACTACAACGACGAGTCCAAGATGGAACTGGCGCTTGAATACCTTAAGACTGCTTACCGCTTGGCTCCCAAACGCCCCAATCCGCCGGAACTCGTAGTAGAACGGGTCGCTTAGGCGCGCCCCTGATAGGTGCGGTCAGTTGTATTAACCTTAATCGTTTCTCCTTCTTTAATGAAAAGTGGGACCTGAACGGTTAGCCCCGTTTCCAAAGTTGCTGGCTTTTGGACATTTGAAGCGGTGTCACCTTTTACGCCTTCTGCGGATTCGGTGACCTTCATTTCAATCGAGGCCGGTAATTCGATTTGGATTGGTTTTTCATCCACGCTCAGGATATTGTAAATTTGGTTTTCAACGAGGAAATCTTTGGCGTCCTCCACCATAGTGTTTTCGAGGATAATATCCTCAAAACTTTCAGGATCCATGAAGTGATATCCGTCACCATCAACGTAGCTGAATTCCAGTTTAATGGTTTCGGTATGAAGAATGGTTACGCTATCGGTTGTGCGGATCTTGGTATTGGTCGAAGAGCCGGTGTTAAGATTTCGCATGGTGACTTGCATGAACCCGGCCTGGCGGCCTTGGGTGCGGTGTTGCACTTCAAGTACAAGATGTGGAGCGCCTTGGTAATCGAGAACCTTGCCTTTGCGAACTTCGGTGGGTGATGCCATATTATATGCTATTAGGTTTGATTGGTTGGAACCCTACAAGGCTGTGTCAATCCAGCCTACAAGTGTCAAGCGCATGCTCCGGCGGGAAAAGCTTCTCCAAAGCGTTCGCAATGGCGCGCGGCGACCTTTTCCAGATCTTCAATCTGCACAACTGTGCCCAGTTCGCCGCGCATTTTTCGAGAACCAGGCATACCCTTGGTGAGGGCAATGAATTTGGGACGCATCCAGCATAAGTCACGGTGACGCTCCTCGCGGAAAGGACGTGCCATGATGCGGCGGGTGTAGTCAATGATGGTGATCCATCGTTCTGCGATTGTTGGCGGAACGGGGGACTTGCCTGTCGCAAGCACCTGTTTAATATCCCTGAATATCCGAGGATAACCGAGTGCCGCCCGCCCAATCATAAGCCCGGCGCATGGGGTCTCGCTTCGGATCCGAATAACGTCACTCGCTTCCCTGATATTGCCGTTTCCGATTACCGGAATGCTTCGCTCCGCAGCAACTTGCGCAATTAAATTCCAGTCAGCCTCGCCCCGATAGCCCTGCTCTTTGGTGCGCCCGTGAATAGTAATTGCGCGTGCCCCCTCGTTCTCAACAATTTCCCCGACCTCGGGCGCCACAATTGCACTTTCGTCCCATCCAGTGCGAATCTTCACTGTGACGGGTGTTTCGGGAACTGCCCGCACAACAGCGCCGGTCACGCGGCCCAGTTTGCGTGGATCCCGTAGCATGGAGGAACCCGCATCCATGCAAATGACACGTTCGGCGGGGCAGCCAAAATTGATGTCAATAAAGTCCGGGGACATGCGTTCAACCAATAATTTTGCTGCCGCGCCCATGCTATCAGGGTTGGAACCAAAAATCTGAATCCCCATGGGGCGCTGTGCTTCAGTGAAGTCGACCGTTTCCCAGAGCCTGGGGTCGTTGCGTATGATGGCATCGGCCTGCACAAACTCGGTCAGCATCACGTCTGCTCCCTGTTCCTTACAGAATTCACGGAAAATTACATCCGTAAATCGTGCCATCGGCGCGAGGAATAAAGGACACTGGTTATTAAGGAACCACGGAAGCGGCGTCATGTCTCTAATTTAGTAAGGTTTGGTAGGGTTAAAAGATTACTTTACTTCAGATCTTTCAGAACTTAAAAACACAAATTATGAAAAAATACATAGCTATCTCGATCATTTCTATTTTTGCTGCTGCAATTGCTAACGCGCATTGCGGATCATGTGGAAATGGCGATGCAAAATCTGCGGACTGCTCAAAGTCTGCTTGCTCCAGTTCAGACTGTAGTGAAAAGAAGTCCTGCTCGAAAGAGGGCAGTAAATCATGCAGCAAGAAAGCATCCGGTTCTGGTAAATCCAGCTGCGGCGGTTAGCCAAAGTTCATTAGCTTTCTACCAACAAGCCCTATATTTTCGAATATAGGGTTTTTTTAAACCTATTGCCGAAATGTTTGGCTGGGCTGAATGAGATAGATCTAGTTGGTGTCGTATATGTAACCAACACTATGAACGGTACGAAATGGTATTAATTCCAATCCGTGACGTTTGTAAAGATTACGCACTTTTACGATGTATTGGTCTAGGGAGCGGCTCTCGGTATTGGCATCGTCACCCCAAATGGCCTTAATGAGGGTTTCACGAGTAATTACAGTATCGGGATTATCGCGGAGGTAAGCAATTATACCTAATTCCTTGCGCCCAATTTTTTCAACATGACCCAAGGGAAAGGTTACCTCCATACGTTGCGGGTCAATATCGCCGCCACAAAAGCGGAACGGTTCGATTGTGAGGGGTGCGCGCTTGCGGCGAGAGGCAATCTTTCGTGATTTCGCGGTACTTAGCGTCTTTTTGATCTGAGCAGTGAGTGCCTCGTAATCAATGGGTTTAGCGCTAGTATCTACGCCATTAATTTTGCTTGGGGCATTGCTGCCTTCTGCTGTCAGTAATATGATTGGTAGTGTGTCGCCCTGTTCTTTAAGGGTCTCGATCAAACGCTGACTGTCGTTATTAGGAAGTTCATTGTCGACAAGAATGAGCGATGCGCGTTTAGCGACAACGAATCCAAGGGCGTGGTCGGCTTCGTTACATATCAAGGTGTTGAGCTCTGATTTGCGAAGGTGGTCGGCCAAGGTCATTGCTACCGAATTTTCTTTTACCACAATGACAATACTAAGTGTTTGTTCTTTGTTCATAATTACATCTTATTTACAACATTATTGAGGAATTGCATAAGGATAAAGCCTGAATTTAGGGTGTGTTTTTATTGAATGCTAGTATTGGTTCATAAACCTTATCATTTATTGATGAATATAAGTCATAAACCTGCAAGTTAAAAACAAAAAAATGTTTTTTTACACTTTATTAACTGTAATAATTATCACTTTGACTCAGATAAGGATATTAGGTTTATGTAAGGGTAGCTATGGATAATAAAAACATCGTAATGTTAGGTTTGCCTAAAGGGAGTTTGGAAGAATCCACCATCCGACTTTTTGCAAAGGCAGGCTTCGAAATCACCAAGAGCTCCAGGTCTTACCGTCCCTCGTTTGATGACACGGGGCTGGATGGGCGCTTCGTTCGCGCCCAAGAGGTGAGTCGCTACGTAGAACATGGCTATTTTGACTGTGGCCTCACGGGGCAAGACTGGGTTCGTGAGAACAGTTCTGATGTAGTTGAGGTTTGCGATTTGGTATATAGTCGTGCCTCACGCCGTCGGTCCAAATGGGTCGTTGCCGTTCCGGAGGCTTCCAAAATTCAAAGCGTTCAAGATTTGGCAGGAAAACGCATTGCGACGGAGGTGGTTAATCTCACCCGCGACTATTTGAGGGCTAATTCAGTCACGGCAGAGGTCGAGTTCTCATGGGGAGCAACGGAAGTGAAGGTGCCGGATCTCGTGGATGCGATTGTTGATTTGACCGAGACGGGCAACTCACTGCGAGCCAATAAGTTGCGAATTGTAGATACGATCATGGAAACTAATACGGTTTTGATTGCTAACAAGACCGCTTGGGAAAATCCTGAAAAACGCGCTAAGATCGAGCAAATGGCGCTACTTCTGCAGGCGGCTCTGGAGGCTCACAGCAAGGTGGGACTTAAGCTGAATATCATGCGCGAAAAGTTGGATGCGATCCTCAGTGAGTTGCCCGCTTTGCGTAACCCCACCATCAACCGTCTGACGGACGAAGCATGGGTTGCCATCGACGTGATTGTCGATGAAAAGATTGTGCGTGAGATCATACCTCAGCTGAAGGCGCATGGAGCCGAGGGCATTGTGGAATATCCCCTGAACAAAATCGTATATTAGTTGTGCGCGCGTAGAGTTGATTCAATGTGTTTTTGTAGTCGGCTTTGGGTAGCACCAGATATTTGTTTTAGGAAATAAGGAAAATCAAAACGTAATGGCCCAGAAAACGCATCCAACTGTCAAAATTGCGCTTTTGCAGGGGCTTGATTACGGCAGTGCCTCGGCAAGTCTGGAAGCAACCTCCGGGCAAATTCGTCGCGCTGCGGCAGAGGGTGCTCAGATAATTTGCACGCAAGAGCTGTTTAATACGCCGTATTTTTGCGTAAATCAGAATGTAAATAATTTTGATTTAGCAGAGCCGATTCCTGGACCCAGTACCAAAGCATTGAGTGCCCTCGCGCAGGAATTAAAGGTGGTGTTGATAGCGGCTTTATTTGAAAAACGCGCCACTGGGATTTATCACAACACCGCAGTTTGCATCAATGCCGACGGGGAGTTGCTTGGTGAGTATCGGAAGATGCACATCCCGCAAGATCCTGGTTTTGAGGAAAAGTTTTATTTTAGCCCCGGTGATTTGGGTTATCCGGTTTGGAAGACTGCATACGGAACGATTGGAGTGCTGATCTGTTGGGATCAGTGGTTTCCTGAAGCAGCTCGCATGATGGCACTTGCGGGGGCCGAGATCCTTTTTTACCCAACTGCGATTGGTTGGTTGGCGGAAGAGAAAGTTGCTCTGGGGTCAGCGCGACACCATGCTTGGGAAACGGTGCAGTGCGGGCATGCCATTGCGAATGGCTGCTACTTGGCGGCGGTGAATCGTGTCGGAATTGAGGGTCAGACTGAATTCTGGGGGCAGAGTTTTGTAGCGGACTTTTATGGTCAGGTGATGGAGCGTGCACCGATAGATGAAGACTGTATCTTGACGGTAGAGTGTGATTTGCGGGCCTTGGAGTTGATGCGTCAAACCTGGCCCTTTTTTCGTGACCGCCGGATCGATAGCTACGCCGGATTGACTGAGCGTGCTCTGGCAGTAAAGGAGCGAGAGAATGACAGGCATGTCAGCTAGAAAGAACTGCCGACTACCTGCAGAATGGGAACGGCAAGCAGCGGTGTGGTTTGCTTGGCCGACTCGTGAAGTTTTGTGGCCGGGGCGTTTAGCTTTGGTGCAAGCTCAGTTGGCGGAATTGTACATCCTTGCGGCAACTTTTGAAAAGGTGTGCGTTATGTGTCCCAAAGAGTCGCAGGCAGGCTTGCGGGCGCTCTTGGGTGATGCGGATGTAGCATTATTAGATTATGAGTGTGATGATGTTTGGTGTCGTGATTTTGGTCCGCTCTTTCTCTTGGCGAATGCCGGAAAGGGTTTAGCAGTTTCGGACTGGCGTTTCAATGCCTGGGGCGGCAAGTATGAGCCCTTTGAGAGAGATGATGCGGCCGCGGCATGGATATCAGGCAAAATAGGAATTCCTCGTTTCGGCGAAGACTTGGTTCTCGAGGGAG
Organism: Verrucomicrobiota bacterium; assembly: GCA_009937095.1. Taxonomy (GTDB): domain Bacteria; phylum Verrucomicrobiota; class Verrucomicrobiia; order Opitutales; family Coraliomargaritaceae; genus UBA7445. Next base: position 11,306 of record JAACDB010000034.1, on the reverse strand, counting down.
GAGCCATTGAATCGAATGGGGCGGGGGTATTGCTTACAACCGAGGCGGTCTTATTAAATAGCAATCGGGGAGCAATGCTGGAAAGAGCGGAGATGGAATCGCGGTTGTCGAAGGGCTTGGGGGTCTCGCAGGTCTTATGGTTGGGGCGTGGGCTTGCCGGTGATGATACCGATGGTCACATTGATAACCTGGCGCGTTTGTACAGGGAGGGAGGGATATTGTATGCGGAGACTCCATCGCCGGAGCATGAGGACTATGATGCCTTGGCCGATAATGCGAAACGTATTCAAAATTTCACTACAATAAATGGAGAAGGATACGAGCTGAAGACCCTCCCGATGCCGAAGCCCATTTATGAAAATGGGGAAGTTTTAGCGGCGAGTTATTTGAATTATATGGTTTTGAATGGGGCAGTTCTGTTTCCAATCTATGGACAAGTAGATTTGGAACGCACAGTGAAAGGCATCCTCAAGGATTGTTATCCCGGACGGGAGGTTCTGGGTTTTGACTGCCGCGAGATCATTAGGGAGGGAGGGGCCTTGCATTGCCTCAGTCAACACCAGCCTGCCCTTCTTTAAGGGGAGTCTTTTATTTGATAACGGGAATAAAGAAGGGGGCTGCAATCAGCAGACATCCGCTCAAAAGGCCCAGAAGTAGGAGCCAGTTATGTCGCTTAACTGCAACCTTAAGGAGCCATTGTCGGTGCATCCAAAGATGCAATAAGATGCCAGCTGCAAAGGCGTAGCTAATCCAATAATGGATGTCGCCCCATTCATGGCGGGTCAGGCCAAGAACCGAGCCACCACCGCCGCGACTGCGGGGCGGAAGGCGATAGACGAGCATAAGACCCGTTCCCGCCATCAGGCAAAAGCATAGGTACAAGCAGTAATTGAGGCAACGATTGATAGTAGACTTCATTTATAACATAATAAAGCCTATAAAATAAAAAACAAGATGCGATTTTGTGCTCGGGGGATTTGCTGGGTTATCAGCGCGCCTTAAATTGCAATGCTTCGGGGTCGAACTGCATCTCAGCCACGCGGGTGGCGGGGCCGGTCATTCGAATGGAGAAGTCATCACCGATTTGAATGCCTATGGTGCCTCCTGGCATGTGAACGGTGAGTTCGGAATCACAAAGACCAAGGCGATGCGCCACGGCAGCGGCAGCGCTACTGCTGGATCCGGATGCGAGAGTGTAACCTGCGCCCCGTTCCCAGATTTCGATCTGGATATTCTCGCGGTCGAGCGCTTTGAGGAATTGTACGTTGGTACGGTTTGGAAATGAGGGATGGGTTTCCATTGCGGCACCGACTTCGCATGCGAGTTGCTCGGAAATTGTATCTACGGGAACTACGCAATGTGGGTTGCCGATATCGGCAATGTGTACGGTGTAGTCGGTTCCATTGATTTGAAGTAGTTCCCCTGATTTGGAGGGGTCTTGTTCGGCGTCGCGTCCAAAGCTTACGCGCCCCATGTCGACGGTGATGGATTCGGCGCCTTCGCTGATTTCACAGGTGACGATACCGCCAAGGGTATCAACGGTAAAAGGTTCGTTAGTCACGCGCCCGGTGTCAAAGAGGTAGCGGGCAAAGATACGCAATCCGTTGCCGCTTTTTTCTGCTTCGCTTCCATCAGGATTGATGATGCGGAGGCCAAAATCAGCGCGTTCGGTAGGAGTGGGGCCGTAGAGGATGCCGTCTGAGCCGAGTCCGAAATTGCGGTGGCAAATACGGATGGTGTCATCGGTGGCAGGCAAGGCGGGAGCTTCGGCAGTATCGAGGACAAGGTAGTCGTTGCCAAGGGCGTGGTATTTGAAAAATTGCATCATGAGGGCAAGCAGAACTCAAGGGTGAAGGTTTAACGCGAACGATTATAAGCACTGACAAGGGCGTTGAGCCCGGCGAGGTCGATATTGGAGTTGATACCGCAACCGAAATGGCAGGTGCCGTCGCTCTTTTTAATTTGGATGTAGGCAGCGGCTTCAGTTTTTGAGCCATGTCCGATGGAATGCTGGCGGTAATCAAGAAGCTGGAAGTCTTTGAGGCCGAATGCCTGAAGGGCATCAACAAAGGCACTGATGGGACCATTGCCAGTGCCGCAAATAGTGGCTTCCTTTTCCTGATAAAGAATCTGTGCTTCGATTTGAATCTCGCCGGACTTGGAGATGTCTTCGCGTTCAATGGTAATAATTTTAAGCGGGGAATTTCGTTCGACGTATTCGCGCAGGAAGATCTCGTAAATTTCAGTGGAGGCGAGTTCGCGGCTGTCCTGATCAGCGGCACGGTTGACGACCTCGCCGACTTCGGGGTGCATTACTTTTGGTAAATCAAGACCATGGTCGCGGTGTAGGAGAAAGGCCACACCGCCTTTCCCGCTTTGGCTGTTAATGCGAATGATGGCTTCGTAATTGCGGCCAATGTCTTCCGGGTCGATAAGCAAGTAGGGGACTTGCCAGTGTTCTTCGGAGTCGGCATTTTTTGCACGCAGATCCATGCCTTTTTTAATGGCATCTTGATGAGAACCGGAGAAAGCGGTAAATACGAGATCCCCCGCATAAGGATGCCGCTCGGGAATATTCATGCGGGTGATGCGCTCGTAGGTGTCACGCAGAGCGGGGATGTCAGCGAGATCGAGCTTGGGATCTACACCTTGAGTGTAGAGGTTGAGTGCGACCGTGACGATGTCGAGGTTTCCGGTGCGTTCGCCGTTGCCAAAGAGCGTGCCCTCAACGCGATCCGCGCCTGCAAGGAGGCCCAGTTCGGTGGCGGCGATGCCGGTGCCGCGGTCGTTGTGGGTATGGAGACTGACGATAGCCTTGTTGCGTTCTTTGAGGTTGCGGCAGAACCACTCGATTTGATCGGCGTGGTGGTTGGGGGTGGCAATTTCAACAGTTGCTGGCAGATTAAGAATGATTTTGTTCGTTTCGCTAGGTTGCCAGACCTGCATGACTGCTTCGCATACCTCTAGGGCGTAGTCGACCTCGGTATCTGAAAAGCTTTCCGGAGAGTACTCGAGCCGGATTTGGGTCTCGGGAATGCTATCGACCAGGCTTTTGATTAGCTCAGCGCCTTCAATCGCAATGGTTTTAATCTCTGCTTTGGATTTGTTAAAAGTAACACGGCGCTGTAGGGGCGAGGTTGAATTATAGAGGTGTACAATTGCTTTGGCGACTCCTTCAAGGCTTTCAAAAGTACGACGAATCAAATGTTCGCGTGCCTGAACCAGAACTTGTATGGTAACGTCATTCGGGATGCGTTTTTCGTCTACTAGGCGGCGGATGAAGTCGAATTCGGTTTGGCTGGCAGAGGGAAAACCGACCTCAATTTCCTTAAAGCCGATACGAACAAGGCTTTCAAAGAATTCGATTTTCTCATCAACCGTCATGGGGATAGCCAACGCCTGATTACCATCGCGCAAATCCACACTAGTCCAGATGGGGGCATGATCAATTTGCCGACTGGGCCATTGTCTGTCGGGAAGGTCGATTGGTTTGACCGGTCGGTATTTGCTGATGGGGTCGCGTTGCATGAAAGATGCTCCTATCCTGCATGGTTCTCGGGAGATTACTAGCGGAAAGAGTGCTTTTGTAATTGCATGGCAGGGAAGGCTTGAGGCTTGTTGTCTGTCTTCTTTTGTCTAGGGTACGGGATATGGAGAGTCCAGATAATCAATTAAAAAACCGCACTATTATCTTGGGTGTGACCGGATCAATCGCTGCTTATAAAGCAGCGGATTTGACCAGCCGTCTGGTGGAATACGGGGCTGAGGTCTTTCCGGTTTTGACGGAGTCGGCTTGCCGTTTCATCAAGCCAATGACCTTGCAAACGCTGGCCCGTAACCCTGCTGCTTCTGATCTATGGGCAGAAGAAGCGGGTTGGCAGCCGGGCCATATCGAGTTGGCGGACCGAGCTGATTTACTGTTGGTCGCACCTGCGACGGCGCATTGTATTGCGAACTTTGCAATGGGCTTTGCGCCGGATTTGTTAAGCTCCATACATTTGGCTACCAAGGCACCGGTCCTTCTGGCTCCCGCTATGAATGGAAAAATGTTGGAGCACCTGGCAACACAAGCCAATCTCGCAAGTTTACGCGAACGGGGTTATCATTTCGTAGATCCGGTAGCGGGCCGTTTAGCCTGTGGCTATGAGGGACAGGGAAAACTAGCCCTGCCGGAAGTAATCATTGAAAGGGTTGTGAATATATTGGGTTGATGCTTGTGTATTGGTATTACAATATAGTAGGTTAACCAATAAAGAATGAAGTACTTTTCCAAAAAATGGATCCTTTTAATTCTGGCTTTAGGCATCGGTGCTCCTGTTGTGCAAGCGGAAGATTCTTTGCCCTCTGTCTACGATTTATACCGTGAATTCCTTGCTCAGAATGGAGGGCAAAACAATTTGGATAAGTTGAATAGTGTTATTCTTAGCGGTCACATTATTCAAGATGACCAAAAACTGAACTTCCGGCTCTACCGAAAGCGTCCAAACAAAATGCGTATAGCGGTCAAGGTAGAGAACCTTGAGATATCCACTATCTTTGATGGTGAGCAGGCTTGGCGTCAGGTTTCAAATGACTCGGATGTCGTCGCATTAGACAGAATGAAAGGTGAAGAGCTGGCATCCGCAAAAAAAGATAGCAATTTTGATTCCCCTTTTCTCGCCTCATTTGAGAAAAGAAAATTCATAACGGTAGCGGGAATTGAGGACATAAATGGGAAAGAGGCCGTCCGTTTGGATTTTGATCCCAAGGGAAATTTTGGTTTCAAGAGTATTTGGCTCAGTCTGGATCACTATCAGGAAGTAAAGATACTCCGGTCACGCTACAGTGACGGATCTGAGGCGAGCGATGAGGCTATCCACTACGAGGGCTTTTATCGCCTCAAAGGCGTTTATTGGGCCAGATCAATGCGGCATTTTGTGGGTGGGGAATTAACCAAGGAGGTGGTCATCGAGGATGTGCTACTAAATGCCGGGGTCTTTGATTATTATTTTGAGGTTGATGAAGCTAAAATACTAGACGCGCAATAAAAACGAAAAGCGGGGTACTCAATAGGGAGGCATCTATAAGGGTGCGGTAGGTTTCATTGGTGAATTGCCTACGCGCAATGTAGAGAGCGGTAATCGGAACAAGAGTGGTTAGCATAAGGGGCGAAGCTATTATTGAGGAACATGCGGCGCTCGCTAAAATAAAAGGACTAAGGCCCGAGCGACAGCGTGAGTTTGCGCTTTTATGCGTGAAGGGTTCATCAAGCTCCTTTTCGGCAATTAAGGTGCAGTTTCCAGTAAACAATAGAAAGAGCGCTAAAATGATGAGCCAGGTGAGCGGTGCATCAAGGAAGATAAGTACTCCGGCGGTAAAGATGAAGCCAACCAAACCTTCCTTCAGGAGATGGGGTAGCTTACAATGTTGCACTGCCAGGGTATAGCCGAGGGTAACGAATAGGAGTATACTACCCCGCACTAAATGCGATTGGCTCAGATAACTGAGAGCCATTATGACGTTGAGGAACAGAAGGAACCACCATATCTGCCAGAGCCTTCGTTTCTTTTGATAGGCGAAGCGATGACGAAGCGAGTTTAGCTGTGCGGGATCCAAGTTTCGGACATCCAGTAAGCGATCCGCAAGATAGGTGAGCCATATAGAAAGTGCCAGCACGGCTGCAGTTGCTTTTGGAAAGGGAACTGATTCAGGCGAGAGGAGCCAAAACCAACTCACCGCGATGATAGCAGCATCGATTCCGAGTAAGTTAGGCCACTGCCATAGGCGTGGCGGGTCGATATTGTGCGCCCGCTGGTTCAAAATTTTCGCTTCCGCTTATTTTTCCGGTGGGGTCAGCAATACCCGGGTCTGGAGTCCGGGAAGAAATTCTGAAAAGGCTTCGCCTTTTGGGGCATTTCGCAGAACGCGTTGTACCATTCCCATTTTCGCATCCAGGTTATCAACCATAGAAACAAAGACTGCCTCTGGAGTGGCCGCCATTGCCGCCGCGCCCCATTCTTTTTCGCCTTGATGGCTAAGAATGATGTGTTCGAGTCGCTCGGTCAGATCTGCGCTTAGCCCGCACTGTAGTGCGGCCTTGCGGGCTACGCGAAAACCGATAACGACATGGCCTTGAAGGGTGCCAATGCGGCTGGTCTTAGCGGCAAACTCGCCTTCGTATTCCTCAATTTTACCAATGTCGTGGAGGGCAATTCCCGCAAGCGCGAGGTCCGCATCGACTTCGGGGTAAAGGGGAAGGAGAGCCCGTGCGGCGCGAAGCATATGGACGGTGTGTTCCAGAAGGCCGTGACGATAGGCGTGGTGCATGCTGATTGCAGCCGGGCAAATTCGGAGCGAGGCTTCGGTTTCACCAATCACGCGTTGAACGGTTTCGCGCAATTGTGGATGTGCGATCGCCGCGATGGCATCTTCCAGATCTTGCCAAAGGGTCGCCTCACTTTCCGGAGGAACTTCGATCAGTTGATCCAATGCGCCTTCTTCGTTGGCTTCCTTGGAACTGATGATTTCTCCGGCAGAGAGGCGCGGCGAGAAGCGTTCATTGTAATATTCAGTGGTGCCGGCGAGACGCACAATACAACCCTCACTCGAAGGATCAAGTGCCGCAAAAAGCGGCGAATCCCCAAAGCAGTTTGCGGTGAAGCTTCCACTGGAATCTCCGATTTCAAGACTGAGGAAGGGGTTGCCGTTGCGCGCGGTCTTGGTGGTCTTGCGCCGCAGGATAAAGATCCCGCGAAAGGGAACCGCCAGTTCGCGATCGAGGGCTTTCAGTTCTTGTACGGTACGAAAATCAGACATGATATTGATATATACCTTACCGTGATTACTGTAAAGAGGGTATGCTTCAGTTTTAAAAATCGATCACGTAAAAATTGCCTGCGGAAATATCCCGCGCCTCATCCTCACTAATCCATCGCAACTCATATTCCAGGCCCCAGGAGTCACTCACCGCGAGTTCTCCGGTGTAGTCGTTAAATCCCACAATAAGGCAGATGTGACCACGATCTACATCCTCTTCTAATTTGGGCGATTTTTTGATCAATTCAGAGAGGGTCTTTTTCCAGGCTTTGGGTTCGTCGGCTTTCATGCGTTGCCGAGTAATGGCGTTGGCAATCATGTTGTATTCATTTGTTGAATACATTGTCCAAAGTACGGGTTGACCGTTCTCGATAAAATTTTTGATTCCGCGGACGGAGGCTTCCCCGTTGATTTCCTGCATTTTTCGCCCGGCTCTGCGCACAAAATCCGAAGTCCCCTCAATGATCTCGCTGACATAGGTGCCGCCGCCGACACCGGTATTACCTGCCATGGCGAGGGCATACATATCAGCGCGGATGCCCATGTAGCGGAGGCAGCGTTCAAGGGTGGCGGGGACGCAATACCCTTTTGGGCCCTGATCCACCATAGGGATGTTTTCGATAAGAACATCCCCAAAGGCGTTGGATTTTACGTTGGCATGGGCCACTTTCTTGGCTTGAGTATTATTGATTTTTTCAGGTCGGCCACGCAGTTCCGCCAAATCCTGGGGCATAATGCGCAGGGCAAGATATTCATCTTCCACTGCGGCGAGAAGGAGGCTGCTGTTGCCCACATCCCAGCGGAGTATCCGTTCTTTCATGGCTTTCCCAGAACCGGTTGACTGACGATTGGGTGTGCCAAATTTCGAGAGGGTGTTATGGAGTTTGTTGGTGTCGGAATCAATGGCCTCGTTGACGGCTTTGAGGGCTTTTCGCTCGTCATCCAGTAGGTCGAAAGTTACCGAGTCGCCTTTATTTGCAAACATGATACAGATATAATCCACCGTGCCATTCTGACCGTAAAGGACGGCGGTATAGGGAACGGCTCCGCCAATGGGGCTTTTCTTTTTAAAATACACGCGGAAGCTGGATTGGTGGGCAGTCTTGGATTCCTGAGGCCAGCCGAGGCGGTAGGCTACGTCGCGGGGTGCGTCATCCCACAGGTTGTCATCGCTCCACACATCAATGCCAAGTTGTTGGTTGAGTTGTTTGAAGATTGTTGTGGTCTTTCCGGATGTGCTTGAGCCTGGATTGGGAGTAAATATTTCTTCGCGCTCTTTTAGCTTTTTGCGGTCACCTTCACTGAGTTGAGCAAGAGGAATCGCGAAGCGAATACCATCGGCCCGGCATACCTCGACTGACTGTGAACTAATGTCGAGGATTTCAACTTCAATACTGCGGCCCTTGATGTCGGTTAGAGTTTCGGCAAGGCAGCCAAAGGCCACGAACAAGCCGCTGAAAAAAATAGCTTTTATCATTCTGATTTTTAATACATCTGCTGATTGATAGCTTTCATATGTAAACAGGAATAGGTGGGTGTGCTAATTGCTTTCCGGCATATCGCGAAAGAAGATACCGACGCGCCCGACTGAGCCAACAAACTCGGAGGCTGTGCGGTCAGGAATTTCTGTACAAAGTAATTTGATGGCCTCTCGCGGGGCATCAAAGCGAATTTTTATGAGGCCGGTTTTAGTAAGCGCGGTTTCGATTTCTGCAAGAACTGCATCCCCAAGACCATTTTTTCCAATGTGGAGATGAGGCTTCAGTCGTTGTGCAATGCCGCGTAGCTCTTTTTTTTCAGCGCCGGTAAGGGTTTTTGATTCCATCTGACTGAATTTAAATCAGTCCGCGGCAGAGTCGATACAAGAAATGGACAAGCGGCAGGGAGATATATTTCTACTTTGTCTGCTTTTTGGGTCCCAGATACTTGCCGGGACCTTCGGCTGCGAGTAATCGCAGGGGCAGGGTTTGTTGGGGAATTTGTGAGAGGTAGATTTTAATTTTTGTGCTGATCCAATCATTGGGTTGGCGAAAGCCTTCCCGAATGCTGAGTGCGCTTACACATTCCCATTCAGCTTCTGTGAAATCGAGTTCATTGAGTTATGTCGTTACGGGGAAGGGCAGTTCGCCCCTCAGCAACAGCTTGAAAAGTAATTGCTCCGGGGCACTGATTTTTCGCTTCCCGTGTTCAATATTCGTAACAGCAAATTTATCGAGGCCAACCCGATTACCCAATTGCGTTTGGGTGAGCTTTTTTTCTTTGCGCCATTTTTTTAAAACTGCAGGCGTGATATCCGTTTCCATGAAGCGGATTCGAATTTAAAAATAAGGTAAAAGCAACTATTTGTATTACGTAAGTTGTTGATATACAATTAATAGTTCCACTAAATTAATATTTTTCAAGAGATGGATAACATTAATTAATATGATTTATTTTAATTTCACATTAATTTCACTGATGGCATCTCAGCGCTCACCCGAAGCGTTTTAGTCCTTGGGATCAGGCAGTGTTTTTGCAGCAATATTAGCCAGCAATTCAGCCAGCAGTTGATTGACCGATTTAGTTCCTTCGAGGGCTTTGTTGGCACGGGAACGGACTGCGACCTTGTCTTCTTCGGCTTCTCGTTTTCCAAGCACCAACATGTGGGGAACCTTGTCGAGTTCTGCCTTGCGGATCTTGGCGCCAAGTTTGTCTGCGACCGCATCAACGGTGACGCGTATCTTGGCGGCTTTTAGAAGATTTTCAATTTCGCGGGCGCGGGGAACCAGTTCATCGTTCATGGGAAGGATGCGAACTTGTTCGGGAGCAAGCCAAGTAGGGAAATTTCCGGCAAAATGCTCAATGAGGACGCCGCAGAAACGCTCCATGGATCCAAAGGGGGCACGGTGAATCATGACGGGGCGGTGCTTCTCGTTGTCGGCACCTATGTAATTGAGGTCAAATCGTTCAGGGAGATTGTAGTCGACCTGTACGGTACCAAGTTGCCATTCACGTCCGATGACGTCTTTGACGACGAAGTCGATTTTAGGCCCATAAAAGGCGGCTTCACCCGGTTCTTCTGAATAATTGACGCCGAGGGTCTGCGCAGCCTCGCGGAGGGCATTTTCAGCGCGATCCCATTTTTCGGCATCTCCTACATATTTGGTGGAGTCGGAGTCGCGAAGACCGATGCGAACGCGGTAATCAGCCATCCCGAGAGTGTTGAAGACAAGTTTGACGAGGTCGAGGCAGCCGGCGATCTCGTTGGCAATTAGATCCGCGGTGCAAAAAAGGTGGGCATCGTCCTGTGTGAAGCCGCGCACACGGGTCAGGCCGTTGAGTTCACCAGATTGTTCCCAGCGGTAAACGGTACCGAATTCAGCAAGGCGTACGGGGAGGTCGCGGTAGGAGTGTGGCTGGCTATCAAAAATCTTGATATGCATGGGGCAATTCATCGGCTTGAGGAGGTAGCCGTCGATTTCACCGGAATCAAGTTGGTTGGAAAGATCGGCGCATGAACAGCCTTGTTGCGCAAGGGAATCGACTGCGCCGGGTTCCACAATCGGAGGAAATTGCGATTCTTTGTAATAGGGGAAATGTCCGGAGGTACGGTAGAGTCCCAATTTGCCGATGTGCGGGGTGTAGACTTGATCGTATCCGGTCTTTTGTAGTTCGTCGGCAATAAAGTTTTGCAGCTCGGTGCGCAGGACTGCTCCGTTGGGCGTCCAGAGGACCATGCCGGATCCTACGGCTTCATCGATATGAAAAAGCTTCAGGTCGCGGCCAAGTTTGCGGTGGTCGCGGGCGCGCGCTTGCTCGAGGCGTTCGAGATGTTCCTCGAGTTCATCTTTGGAAGCAAAGGCGGTGCCGTAAATGCGTTGTAGTTGTTTATTTTTCTCGTCGCCGCGATGGTAGGCTCCGGCAATGGAGAGCAATTTGAATGCTTTGATTTTTTTGGTGTAGTTTACGTGCGTGCCGGCGCAAAGATCCATGAATTCCCCATTGCGGTAGAAACTTACCTGTTCGTCTTTTGGGATATCATCCAGGCGCCCAAGTTTGTAACGTTCCTGACCCGTCGCTTTGATTTTCTCGATGTCTTCCTCGCGGCTGCATTCGATCCGTTCAAATTTTTGGTTTTCTTTGATGACTTTTTTCATCTCAGCTTGGAGGGCTTCGAGATCGTCTGCATCAAGTTTTTTATCGAGGTCAATATCGTAATAGAAACCGTTGTCGGTGGGTGGGCCGATGTCGAGTTGAGCCTCGGGGTAGCGACGCAAGATTGCTGCTGCGAGCACGTGCGCCGCAGAGTGACGGATTTCCTCAAGGGGTGTCATTACTTTCATAAGAAATTTTGGCTAAATCCAAAATCCTATAGACACGCGGTAGGCACGGCTAGTCAATGCCGTATTGAGTGGGCTGTCACGAGACTTGCCTTTTATCCTCCATAGGGAACGGCGGGGATGCCTCTAATACCGAGGCCATCTACAACAAAGACTTTGCCGGCATCGGGTTCTTTTTTGGTTTTATGGATG
>JAACDB010000033.1 GCA_009937095.1 Verrucomicrobiota bacterium | reverse complement strand
AGCGAATGGTTGCCAACTTATTCTCGCGCTCGACGTTGAAACACGCGAAGAAGCCCTCGCCACCCTTAAAACCATTGGCGATTCCCTGCAGTGGGTCAAAATTGGCCTTCAACTCTTTACGGCCTGCGGACCGGATATCGTCCGTGAAGTTCACGGGCTCGGCTACCGTGTTTTCCTCGACCTCAAATTGCACGATATCCCCAATACCGTCGCCAAAGCGGTTCAAAGCATCGCAACCCTTCCCGTTGAGCTCCTCACCCTGCACGCCATTGGCGGTGCCGAAATGATTCAATGGGCCAACAAGGCGCGCCAGGATCATGCCCCGGACCTCAACCTTCTCGCGGTCACAGTGCTCACCTCCATGAGCGATGCACAATTAAAAACCCTCAATATCCCCGCCAGCACTGAGGCTCAGGTGCGTCATCTCGCCGAACTCAGCCTTGAGGCCGGTGCTCAGGGCTTGGTCTGCTCCTCCCTGGAACTCGTCCCGCTGCGCACCTGCTTTGGCCCGGACCCGCTCTTGATCACCCCGGGCATCCGACCAAAGGGTAGCGACAGTGATGAGCAAAAACGCATCATGACCCCTGCCCTCGCCGCAACCGCCGGGTCCAGTTTTATCGTGGTCGGGCGTCCTATTCTTCGCGCCGATGACCCCGCAGCCGCCGCGCGCGCCATTCGCGCTGAACTCGCCTGAGGAGCCACCATGAATACCCTAGTCCTACTTGCTGGTGGCAGCAGTGCCCGCATGGGCGAAGCAGTGCCCGACAAAACCCTTGCCCCGCTAGCAGGCCAACCCGTCATCACACATTCCGCGCGCGCCTTTCAGGAAAGCGGATTGATTGCACATTACCTTGTAGTTTATCGGGATGCCGAACAGCGAAGCAGCATTGAAACCGCCCTTGAAGCATTGGAATTAGATGCGCAATGGGTTCAGGGAGGTGCCACCCGTCAGGAGTCAGTCTCGAACGCCCTGTATGCAATAAAGGATAACACCAGCCATGTTTTTATCCATGATGCCGCCCGCCCACTCATACGCCCTCAAGCGATTCATTTATTAAACGAGGCGCTCAGTGAGAGTTCCGCCGCAGTTTTGGCGCATCCCGTGACTGATACCATCAAGCGCGTCCCCGCCGGCGGAGACACTAAAAAGGTACTCCTTGAGGATCTGGATCGCTCACGCCTTTGGGCCATGGAAACTCCCCAAGCCTTTGCCCTGTCGGTCATTCGCGAGGCGCACAAAAAAGCGCATGAAGCGGGTCTGAATTTTACTGATGATGCTGCTATTGCCAGCCATAGCGGCACAGAGATCAGCCTTGTCAGGAATCCCCACCCAAACCCTAAACTTACAGAAAGTACTGATTTAAAAGGGTTTGAACGGATGATAGAAGCCGAATAAGGGTATTTTAGTCCACTTATCGAGATCGCGGCGGTGCTTAATGAGACTGAGATTTGTTCTCAAAAAATAATTGACAGCGCGGTTTAATGCGATTCTGTCTCATTACCTAACCACTTATATTAACACCACAATCGAATCCATAACTCCATGAAAATTCATCGCTCCAAATGGCTGTCACTTTTGCTCGGCAGCTGCATCAGTCTAACCAGCGCACTGGCAGCGCAACCGAGCACTGAAGAGTTGCTCGCTATGATCGAAGCCCAGCAAAAGCAAATCAATGCCCTCAAGGCATTGGTGGCTCAAAATCAGAGCGGGGTCAGCCAGGCAAAAGAACAGGTGGAGGCCACTGCCCTCGCAGTTGAAAGTATAGACTCCGGCGCAGGCGCCGCTCGGGGTTGGTGGGAAAAAACTTCTGTTGGCGGCTATGGGGAATTACACGCCAACTTCCGTGCCGAGGCTGACAACGAACTGGATTTTCATCGTTTTGTGCTCTTCTTGAATCACGACTACAATGATTGGATTTCACTCTATTCCGAACTGGAACTGGAGCATTCCATCGCCGGCGAGGATCAACCCGGTGAGATTGAATTGGAACAAGCCTTTGTACGACTCGACTGGACGGATCAATTCAGCACGGATGTAGGTCTCTTTATTATTCCAATCGGGATATTAAACGAAACCCATGAGCCCGACACTTTTTATGGGGTGGAACGCAACAGCTTGGAGAAATACATCATTCCAACTACCTGGTGGCAGGGTGGCGTACGCGGACACTATCGTTTTGAAAATGGCGTCAGCGTCGAAGCGGCCATTACCGACGGCTTAAACACTGACGATGGATATATCCGGGGCGGTCGTCAAAAAGTAGCCAAGGCTGTCTTAAACGAAGCCGCCATTTCCGGTCGGCTTCGGTACACCGGCATACCCGGCCTCGACCTTGGATGTGCTTTCTTTTACCAAAATGATTTGAATCAAGGAACAGGCGAAACCTCCGGTTTGCTGAAGAGTTTCCATGCCATCTATCAAAAGGGTGGCTTTGGCTTGCGCGCGCTGTATGCCGATTGGGATTTAAGTGGTGCTGTTGCGGCAGGTGCCGAAAGCCAGGGCGGTTACTACATCGAACCTTCCTATCGTTGGAATGCCTTCGGTAAATACGGTGATTTGGGAGCGTTTGTGCGTTATAGCGAGTATGAGTATTTTAAGGTCACCCAATTGGAAAAAGCATACACAACCTTTGGCTTTAACTACTGGCCCACTGCAGGCGTGGTACTCAAGGCGGATCTGCAAAAAGAAAGCGCCGCCGATGATTATGACCTAAACCTCGGGTTCGGCTATCAATTCTAGGAATGGGATGAACTGCTTCCTCAGGGCCAGGCTTCAAATCGCGACCTTAGCACTCTTCAGCGCCCTCGGCTTGAAGAGCGCTAAGGCCGAGGAGGTGTACCTCCCACCGGCTGATTTCATTGCGCAAAGCTTTGAAAATACGCCCGAGCAAAAAGTCCTCTGGTTCACCGCAGAAACCAAAGCGGGCATCCGTAAAGTTTTTGGAGAGGATTACCCCGGTCTGCGAATCCGCTACTGGCGGGCGGGTGACCGCACCGCCTGGATCCTGGAGGCCATTGGCAAAGTCAAACTCATCACGACCGGATTCCTTATTGAAAATGAGCGCCTCCTACAAATGCGCGTTCTCATTTACCGGGAATCGCACGGGTGGGAGGTTCGTTATCCCTTCTTCACCAATCAATTCAAGGGTCTTGAACTCGAATCAGATGCAAAATTATCTCAAAATATCGACGGCATCAGCGGAGCGACCCTATCTGTCAATGCCTTGACCCGTTTAGCCCAACTGGCACTCTACCTCCACGGACAAGTCATTTCAGAATAACAGCCATGCCATTACGTAGAAAAAAGATACTCGCCTTGCACCGTTGGCTTGGGCTCCTCTCGGCGCTTTTTCTCGTTGTCCTTTCGATCACCGGATTGGCGCTCAACCATACCGAACGATTGGGACTCGATGGCATTCGCGTCAAAAGTGACTTACTCCTCAAATGTTACGGCATGCAAGGCCAAGGAGACTTGAAAGCTTTCAGCATTCACGGGAATGACACCCTCACACACCTCGGCGACCAACTTTACTATAACGAAAGCCCTCTCGCCAGTACAGCGACTCCCCTTGCCTACTACTCCGGTGAAAACTTTACCGTCATTGCCTGCCCCGATCACTTCGTGCTACTCGATCCCGCAGGGCAGTTAATTGAGGCCATCGAAACCGACGGTCTGCCCTTTGAAAAAGTCAATGCCGCCGGACGCAGCCCCGAAGGCGCAGTGATTCTTGTTGCAGAAAACGGCCTGTGGAAACCGGACAACGAATGGCTGCACTTCAATCCCTACTCTGGTCCCTACACCGTGAAAACCCTTCCTGCCGCAAGCCTCCCAAAAAATGTATCAAGCGCCATCCTCGCGCATCATCAGGGGCAAGGCCTCTCGCTTTACCGTGTGCTCCTCGACCTTCATGCCGGACGTCTCTTTGGATGGGGCGGCCGAACCCTCATGGATTTGACCGCGGTGGCAATCTTGCTGCTCATCAGTTCCGGTCTCACCAGCTGGTTTAAAAAATCACGTCGCGCCTAATGGATTCAAGATGCAACGCCGTCGTTTTCTAAAAATCCTTGCTGCCGGATCCGGTAGCCTCAGCTTTTCCAAATTACAGGCCGCTGGCTTGCAAGCGGTGCATTGGAAAGGTTATGCCTTCGGCGCGGTGGGTCGATTCACGCTCTATACCGACAAACCCGAATCGGCTAAAGCATTACTCGAAGCTTGTTTCAAGGAGATCCAACGACTCGAGAGGGTCTTCAGTTTATATGACCACCGTTCCGAAATCTGCCAACTCAACCGATGCGGTCGCCTTGAAAACCCAGACCCTGCATGGTTTCCTTTACTGAATGCCATCGACCGCGCCCACGCGCTTACCAACGGCACCTTCGATCCGACTATCCAAACACTCTGGCAATGCTATTCCCGCCATTACCTCCAGCATCCCGAATCCACAAACAACCCCGCGCCAGACATCCTGAAAGCCGCACTGGATGCCTGCGGTTGGGAAAAGCTCCGCTACGATAAGGGCGCCATCCAAATGAGCCAACCGACCACCCAAATCTCACTCAACGGCATCGCTCAAGGCTATATCACCGATCGAGTCAGCGAGATCCTTAAATCCGAAGGCTACTCACATGTTCTCGTCGAACTCGGCGAAACCCGCGCCCTCGGCCCGCACCCGCAACAACGCCCCTGGCGACTCGCCATTCCAAGCGCCGAACAGACCGACTCAATCCATACCATCGCAGAACTGGATCAGCGTGCCCTCGCAACCAGTGCCGCCAACGGAAGTAGTCTTTCCAAGGATAGCGCCGTTTCTCATCTTATTGATCCGCGCAACGGAATCCCCGCACCCCAATGGAAGAGCGTTAGCGTCCTTGCGGACAGCGCAACCGAAGCCGACGCCCTCAGCACGGGCCTTTCCTTTGCTACCCTTGTAGAACTCGATGCCATTCGCGCCCGACGATCGGATCTCGAAATCATTACCCAAACTTAAGGGTTAAAGCGCTTCGCTAAGCCGAAAAGACGGCTCATTTCAAAGCCTTGAAAAGAGCTGCCAGTTTTGCGGCATCCTTCACTCCGGGAGATGACTCCACTCCGCTGTTCACATCGACAAAGCTCGCGCCGCTCTCAGCAAGCGCCTGCTCGATGTTGTCCGGCGAGAGTCCCCCCGCCAGAATGAATTTTAGCTCGGGGTGCGCGGCTTGTAGTTCGCGAAAACCCTTCCAGTCGCCAACTTGCCCTGTCCCCCCTGCTTGCTCTGCTGAATAGGTGTCCAAGACAACCGTCGCGGCATATTGGGCCAGTGTCTCCGGAAGCGGCAAACCCTTCGGAAGCCTTGGGGCTATCCATAAATTTTCACGACCCACCCCATCTGACCATTCCGCCAGTCGCGTTTCGCAGGCTTCAAGGCTGGCATGGATCTGGAAGCGCTGGAAGCCAGCCGACTGAAAATCACGTATGGTTTCAAGTTCGGGTTCCACATCGACAAGCACCCGTTGCTCCACCGGAACCGGTGCAGCCAGAGCAAGCGCGCGCTCCAGGCTCACCGCCCTCGGCGATTTCGGGTAGGCTATAAAACCAAAGGCATCCGCGCCGTGTTCAAGCGCCGCTTCGACATCCCCCTCACGGGTGAGGCCGCAAACTTTTATTTGGGTACCATTTTGCATTTGAGTTGCATTAAAAGCTTAGCCGCACAGCAAGCAAATGTATATCGACAGGATTCAAAAGGACACACAGGCTTTCTATATTCATGATTCCAAAGCAATACCGAGCCACCTTAATCCTTGCCCTCGCCCTCTTGGCGCTGGTCAGTGGTTTCCTGGCGCTCAGCATTGGGAGCATTGCCATTGCTCCAAGCGAATTGCTTTCCATCTGCCTCGGTCCCCTTGCCTCATTGCTTGGATTAGCGGAGCCTGACCCCGCACACAGTTCCATCATCCTTTACCTGCGCTTGCCCCGCATTCTGCTTGCCCTCCTTGCAGGCAGCGGTCTCGCACTGGCGGGTGCCACCCTACAGGGACTCTTTCGCAACCCTCTCGCCGACCCCGCTCTCATCGGGGTTAGTTCCGGTGGCGCGGTGGGTGCAGGGCTTGTGCTCCTGCTCGGCTCGAGCTTCTCTGCGGCTCCCGCCTTTGGGAGCAGCCCTTACAGTCTAATGCTGATGGCCATGCTTGGAAGTATCGGTAGCACTTATCTCGTCTATCGCCTTTCCAAAACCGGTGGACGGATACACGTGCCCACGATGTTGCTTTGCGGAATTGCAGTGAATACCTTTGGTGGCGCCTTAGTGGGAGTTATGCTCTTCTGCGCCGATCTCGATACCCTTCGCGAAATTACCTTTTGTAGTATGGGGAGTTTTTCCCGTGCCCCCCATACCGCGGTCTTTGCTGCGACCCCAATCTTCCTATTGCTCCTTTTGCTCCTTTTGCGCCAGAGCAAACCCTTGAACGTGCTCCTGCTAGGTAACGCCGAAGCGCTTCACCTTGGATTTGACCCCCACCCGATTCAACGTCACCTCATCTTGCTCAGCGGCGCACTGGTGGGACTGTCGGTCGCGCTCTGCGGAACCATTGCTTTTGTGGGACTCGTCACCCCACATCTTGTTCGCCTCTTGGTAGGCCCAAACCACCGCTACCTTTTGCCGGGTTCAGCCCTTGTCGGTTCAGTGCTTATGGTGCTTGTCGATCTCCTCGCACATAACCTCCTCGCCCAGGCCAATATCCCCATCGGAATCTTAACCGCCTTCATCGGCGCTCCCTTTTTCCTCTACCTCCTTTTCAGTGCCCGTCGAAAGGAAATCGTATGATTGAAGTACGCGAAATCAGTTTTACAGCAGGAACGCGAACCTTGCTCAACGGAGTGGGTTTTCGACTTGAACCCGGTCGTTTCTATGGACTTTTAGGCCCCAACGGCGCGGGTAAGAGCACCCTCCTGCGCTTACTCAGCGGCGAACTCAAACCAAGCACCGGATCCATATGTTTTAACGACCGCGAACTTTCGAATTGGCCGCTGCGGGAACTCGCTCAAATCCGGGGAGCTTTACCACAACGCGCAGAGCTTTCCTTCGAATATACCGTTGAGGAAGTTGTCGCACTGGGTCGCAGTCCTTTTGGCGAAGCCGAGGATGAATCCGTAAAAGGGCCTTTGGCTATTGAAAGTGCCCTACAGGCTTTTGAATTGGAAAGCCTGCGAAACCGCTCCTACCTCAAACTCTCCGGAGGGGAACAACAACGCGTGCAACTCGCCCGCGTCTTTGCCCAAGTTTGGCGCGCGCCGGGCGATACCTCCACGCGTTTTCTCTTACTGGACGAACCCGCTACCGGACTGGACCTTTCCCACCAACAAAGCCTCCTCCAATTACTGCGCGAAACCGCCCGCCAAAACACCCTCGTGCTGGCAGCACTCCATGACCCCAACCAAGTAGCGGCACACGCCGACGAACTACTGATGCTGTGCGGTGGAAAACTTGTAGCACAAGGATCCGTAGAAACCGTACTGGATGCCGCTCTTTTGGAACAGTTTTTCTGCGTGAAGGCCGAAACCCTACGCGATGCCAAGAATGGAAAATCCTTCCGTTTCCATGCCCATGGGGATTCTGACTCGGGACCGGCTAAAGCATGCGCGGACGACGCGTAGTCGGTTTTCCCTCCGGCTGAAACGGCAAATCAAAGGCCGCCTCAAAGCCGTAACCGTCATTAAAATCCTCGGGACTATCCCTCTCGGTCTTTCCCAAAACGCGGCAGGCAACGAGATTGAAAACAATGTTTCCAAAATCACTGCAGGCTTTTACGCCCCAGTTTTCCAACACCGAACGCGCCATTGGTCCGTATTGCTCAATGGCATAAATACGAATTCCCTCAAGGAGTTGTTGTCCGGTAAGATGATGCCCCTGCTCAAGTTGGCCCTCTTCGTGCAAATTCTAGATACTGAAATCTAATGCCTGCCGTAAAAAAAAATAGGCTCCTCGCGCGTATCGCGGATCGTCCTTTTGGATCGCACGTACCACTTCACTGAAATCTCGATTGGAATCACTCACCCCTATACTAGAATTGGTTTATCCTCATTCGTCAACCGCAGCACCCTTTGATTATTGAACTTTGGATGCTGTAAAAGCGGCCTCGCGAGCCTTGATTGCCCAGGCATAAACCGATTCGTAAGTGTCGGCTGATTGACCCCAAGTAAAGTCAGCAGCCATGCCGTTTGCCTGCAATTGGGCGTATTCCTTTGGTCGGTCATAATAGGTGGCGCAAGCCCAACCGATGGTATCGTAAAATGCCTGCGGAGTCGGCGCATCAAAACGAAAACCTGTTCCCATACCCGTCCCCTCAACGTATTGTTCTACCGAATCAACCAAGCCACCGGTTGCGCGGACGATGGGGGGCGTTCCGTACTTCATGGCATACATTTGACTCAAGCCGCAGGGCTCAAATCGACTCGGCATCAACAGAAAATCCGCTCCGGCGGCACAGAGGTGCGCCAATTGGTTATCGAATCCGATATAAGCTGCAAAACGTCCGGGGTAGCGATCTGCCAAAGCCTTAAAAGCGCTTTCCAGCGCAGGATCTCCCGTTCCCAAAACCGCAACCTGTATTTCCATCGTTTGCATGAGTCGATCCCCTGCATGTACTAATAAATCCAAACCCTTTTGATCCACCAATCGTGACACCACCGTAAAGAGCGGTTTTGAAGCGTCGCTATTTAAGCCAAAGGCCACCTGTAAGGCTGCTTTGGATGCCGCCTTTCCGGTAAGATCGCTCGCGGTGTAGGTCCTAGGTAAATGTGGGTCGTGTGCGGGGTCCCATTCGGTCTCGTCGATTCCGTTGATTACTCCTATTAAATCCGCAGCACGGTATTGCAAAAGATGCTGCAAGCCGCATCCGCCTCCCGATCCCTGGATTTCCTGCGCATAGGTCGGACTGACCGTCGTGATTTTACTGGAGTGGTAAATTCCGCCCTTCAGCATATTTATCTGTCCAAACGCCTCAATGCTGTCACTACGGAAAGTGGATTCAGGCAAGCCCGCAAAATGGATCGTTTCTCTTGGGAAATATCCCTGGTGCTGCATATTGTGCAAAGTCATCACCGTGGCAGCGCGACCCATTGGTCGATCGATTTCAGTGGTGTTGAGATAGACCGGCAAAAGCCCGGTAGGCCAGTCGTGGCAATGCACCACCCCAGGCATCCAATCGAGGTGATAACACAAATCAATGGCCGCGCGGGCAAGAAAAGTGAAACGTTGCCCATTGTCGGCCTCATTTCCCGTGGGCCCACAGTATACCTCAGGCCCGTCGAAATAAAAATTGTGTTCCAAAAGGTAACACTTGGCCTTGGATCCGGGTAGCGGCATCTCCCACACTTGAGCATAGGCTTCATGACCCCCTAAATTCACGATCAAAGGTGAGCTGCCAAGTGGCACGGCATCCTCCACGCCGCGTAGGCTGGCATATTTTGGTAAAACGATACGAACATCGTGACCGCGCTCACACAGAGATTTTGAAAGCGCCCCAACTACATCCGCCAAGCCCCCGACTTTCACCAGCGGCACCACTTCCGGCGCCACCATTAGGATTTTTTGACCCGTACTCACAATTTATTCGTCCGAAGCCTCGGGTCCTTCAACTGCATCCTCTGAGTCCTCAGTCGAAAATGCATCCGGAACTTCCGGTGAATAATTAAAGATAGGCAACAAGCATAAGAGTCCCATACAGGTCACCCCGAGAATCAGGAACCCCGTCACATCGTGCACCGAACCGATATCGCCAATCAAAGGCAGTACCCCATGCTCGTCAATGGCCCCAGAACCTCTACTGTAAGCCCAGTAAGTCAGGAAAAGGGCGCGACACATGTTAGTGATAAAAGCGAGCCCCATGGCGGCACCGATCAAAAGTACCTTCTTCCAGAATTTATTTAAAAAGACTGCCGCGAGAAAGGATCCCGCAAAGAGACAAGCCGTCAGGGAACGGATTCCCGAGCAGGCTTCCTCCACACCCACACGGTCCTCTCCGTTCAAAATCAGAACACTCCCTTCCCGCTCCAAACTTGCGCCCACCAAATCAAAAACAAGAAAGACCACTGAAGTTACCTGCGACTGCAAGAAAACCAGAATCGCTTTTTGCAAAACGGAAACCATCGGTGCCGACAAAAGCCAAATCAAGGCCGGGAAAATAAAGAGGCACGTGAAAGCAAGGCGTTCGCCAAGCCCCATCGCTACTCCGTCTCCCCGCTCTTTTGAAAAAATAAACGCTCCGAAAAGCAGGGTCCAAGCAAACCCCATCGAAATCGCCAGCGAAGCGGGATTTTGCGGCCCGGATACCCCGCGTAGTAAACCTCCGACAAAAAAGAGTAGGATGCCTGAAAGAAGCCCCAGAAAAGCCACCCACTCAAACAAAACCATAAGTAACCCGCGTCGGGGAGCCTCGCTAGGGCAATCTTTTCCCAGCGCCACCCCGCGAAAGAGATATGACTGGATCTGAGGCCAACGATCGTAGAGCACATACGCGGCAAAGAGCGGTACAAGGTAGCCAAAACTGTACTCATCATTTGTCTGCCACCAAAAGATTTGATCCCAAATCATATATGCGGCCAGAGCCAATATTAAAGCCACACCTGCAAGCGTTGCCCGTGGCAGGTTCCATATAGACGCGTCTGTATTGCTCACACTCAATGGACTATTTGATGATTAATGAATAATTAAGTCTCAAATTTAAAAAAAACCGACTCCATGCCGTAAAAGCAACCTCATAAATTGAAGCACCGACCTCCTCAACAGATCGTGGTTTTGATTCGACTCGTGCCCCACATCGCCTATTTTAAGATCGAATAAATGCCCGATTCCTCTAATTCAAGCGCTGAATCAACTACTGACGGTGCCTACCAAAGCCTGCACGCCTACTGGCGCATGCCCTACATACTTGCGCCCAAATCCAAAACCGCTCACGCCAATCCCTTCGTAAACCTTCCGGACCAGGACGACGCCGAAAGCCTCATTCTTGTGCGGGGGCAATGGAACTACACCGTGCTCAATCGCTATCCCTATAACGCCGGTCACCTCCTTGTGGTCCCTTACGAGGAAGTACCCGACCTTAAAAGCCTCTCCCCGGAAGCACGCCACGAGCACATTGATGCCGTAACGGAGGCACAGGCCATCCTAACCCGCGCCCTCAAGCCCAACGGCTTTAACACAGGCTATAACTTTGGCACCGCCGCTGGCGCTGGAATTCCCAAACACCTCCATTGTCACATTGTTCCGCGCTGGCATGGCGACACCAACTTCATGCCAGTAATTGGAGGCACGCGGGTCTTGCCAGATGCCCTCCACTCAATGTGGGAGCGTCTCCGTGAGCACCTGTAGCTCCTATCCTCGATCACTCCTTCTCCCCGCAGGTTAAAACACATGCCCTCCGAGACGCTCAACTTTCCTGATGCCCGGCACCTGAGTCAGCTCTATGCCAACGATCCCCGTTACCTTGACGAAGTGGAGCGCAGCTTTGAAGTGAAAACCGTCACCCGCGAGGACTGGATCACCTTTGAAGGCGAAAAGGATGCCGTCGCCCAGGCAATCGAGGTCTTTAATTTATTAGACGTCGCCCGCAAGCAAGGACTTCGTATTCGTGGTTCCGATTTTCACCACACCCTCCGTACCGTCTCTGAAGGCCGCGGAGATGAATTGCGCGAAATTTACGACAACCCCTATGTCATCCAGCTCAAGCAACGCAGCATCATCCCCAAGACCCTTAATCAAAAACATTACCTGCGTGCCATTGCGAAAAATCCCATAACCTTTGGTGTCGGTCCTGCCGGAACTGGAAAAACCTATCTCGCTATGGCGATGGCGCTCCAGGAATTGCTCGCTGGCACTGTGGAACGCATCATCATCACCCGCCCCGCAGTCGAAGCCGGCGAGGCCCTCGGTTTCCTTCCCGGTGAACTTCAGGAAAAAATCCTGCCGTACCTGACCCCCCTCTACGATGCCATGCACGAAATGATCGGCAAGGAAAGCGCCGGTCAACTCCTCGAGCGCGGCATCATTGAAATTGCTCCCCTCGCCTACATGCGAGGTCGTACCCTCTCCAACGCCTTTGTCGTGCTCGATGAAGCCCAAAACACCACCCATGAGCAAATGATGATGTTTCTCACGCGCCTCGGAGACGGCAGTCGCATGGTTGTCACCGGTGACATCACTCAAATAGACCTTCCTCGCGCCAAGAGTTCAGGACTGGTGGAGGCCGTCCGCATCCTTCGCAATATCAAGGATATTGAACTTTTTCACTTCAGTGGTGATGATGTCGTCCGTCATCCCCTGGTCCAGTCAATCATCCGGGCCTATGCCCAACATGTACCTGAATAACCGCCACCCGCGAGTGACCCTATCATAACCCCACGCATCATGGCTGATTCCTCAAAACCCAAAGCTCCCCGCCCAGAGAAAAAACGCACCCGGAAAAACGACGCGCGCCGACAACGCCAGCGTCAGCAGCGCAAGTTTAAATTCGATACACGGCAGATCCTTGAAGCCACCCTTTTCTGCGCTTTCGTGCTCGGCATTATTTCCATCGCCTTCCTTGGGCGACAACCTATCGGCCCGCAAATCCTGCTCAATCAACCCGCCTCGACCCGTATTGTTGCGGAATTCCCTTTCGAATACACCAGCGGTATCATTCGCCAACGTCAGGCGAGTGCCGTCCGCGCCCAAGTGCCACCCGTCTTTAAGCGCAGCGAAGTACCCTTCCTCAATTTCAGCGATGCCCTCGGCAATCTCCAAAACAGCGTCGCTAAAGTCCTCATTGAATTCGAAGACGAGGACAAGGAACGCCTCCTTGCTGAAAAAAGCAAAGCCGTAACGCAGTGGATTGAAACCACTGGCATTACCACTGAGCCCGCCAATATCCTCGAACTTATCGAGCGCACCAACCCCAAGGAACGCGCTGACCTCTTTAAAGAAGCCCTTGCCGCGCTTAATACCCTCTACACCGAAGGAATATACGCCGCTCGCGATAGCGAAACCGCTGGCAACAGTATTGCCGTCATTCAATTAATTGGCAAAGACGGCAATGACGACCTCCCCGCTGCCCGTTCGCACTCTGCCGCCGAAATCGCCCTCCGCCGTCAAATCGATTCTATTTCCCGCAACGACAAAACCGCTCGGGCCCTCTTCGAAATCTTTAGAGCCGGACTTGAGCCCAACCTCGTCTACAGCGAAAACGATACCGCTGCCGCCGTTGACATTGCCATTGAAAAAATCGAGCCCAAGGTCTTCGAATTTTTCGAGGGCGACACCCTCATCGAACCCGCCGCCATTGTCAGTGAACTCGACCTTGAGCGCATGAAGCAATACCGTAGCGCAGCGCTCGAACGTGGAAACGACCCTCTCTTTTTCAATGCCCTCTTCCTCGAACGCCTCGTCCTCGCCTCTTTCCTTCTCATCTCAATCGGCCTTTTCCTCAAACAAGGTCTCCGTAATTACCCCAACCGCACCCAAGCCTTCGTCATCAGTGCGGTCTGCCTTCTGGTAAACCTCCTCGCCATCCGGTTCATCCTCGAACTCGGAGAGCTTGTTGCCGTCAATAATCGAGGTGTCCTCAGCGTCCTGCCCCATTTCGTACCCTATGCCCTTGCGCCCATTCTCGTCGCTGCCCTCACCGGCATGACCCCCGCCATCTTTACCGCCCTTGTCATCGCCACCCTTTTCGGCATCTCTCAGGGCAACTCCATTGAATTCACCCTTATCGCCTTCCTCTCAGGAGTTGTCGGTGCCTACTATTCCAACAACATCCGTTCCCGCACCCGACTCGTCCGTGCGGGATTCTTCGCCGGACTGGCCGCAGCCCTCGCGGCTATTATGACCGGCATCCTTAGCAATTTCTCCGCAGGACTCATCGCCGAACTCGTTGCCGTCAGCCTACTCATTGGGCTTCTTTCGGGTATCATTGCAGTCGGCATCCTTCCCCTTCTTGAAAACCTCTTCAAGATCACCACCGACATCACCCTTCTCGAACTCACCGACTTCAACCACCCCCTCCTTCGTCGCATGTAGATCGAGGCCCCCGGCACCTACCACCATAGCCTCATGGTTGCCAACCTCTCCGAAAACGCCGCTGCTGCCATCGGAGCCAGCCCACTCCTCTGCCGCGTTTGCTGCTTTTTTCATGACATCGGCAAACTCGTAAAACCCGAATACTTTACCGAAAATCAACGCGGTGGACTCAACCCCCACGATGAGAAAAACCCCTCCATGAGCGCTCTAGTCATCAAGGCGCACGTCAAAGAGGGCATTGAAATCGCTCGCGAACACAAACTTCCCCGCGTCATCCTCGACGTCATTCGCCAACACCACGGCACCAGCCTCATTCAATACTTCTATCACCAGGCCCGCGAACGCCTCAAAGACGACCCCCACAAAAAGGACAGCGAAAGTAACACCGCCACCGTCGATCAAAGCACCTATCGATACGACGGCCCGCGACCCGCCTTCAAAGAAAGCGCCATTATCTTCTTTGCCGACGGAGTTGAAGCCGCCAGCCGCACACTTCCCAAAGTCACCCAGTCCAATATCGAAGATCTCATCGACAAAATCTTCCGTGACCGCATCGAAGACGGACAACTGGACGACTGCCCCCTCACCTTCCAGGAGCTCAACAAAATCCGCGAAAGCTTTGTCTATACCCTTCTGAACATGCTCCATTCCCGCGTCGAATATCCCAAAGAAGAAAGCTTGGACGCCGAAGCCGCACCTACAAGCGACGCCACTCCCGCTCCCTAGCATGGAACTCGCTGTCAGCAACTGCTACCCCGCGCTTCGCGAGCCCCAAGGCCCGACTGAAAGCCTCATCCACTGCCTTCAGTCCCTCCCGGAATACGCACTCCCCCCAGGAGAACTCTCCATCGTATTCGTTGACGACCCCGCCATCGCCACCATCCATGCCCAGTTTATGGATGACCCCAGCCCCACCGACGTCATCACCTTTCCCCCCGCACCCGAAATGCAATCCGCCGGAGAAATCATCGTCTCCGTCGACCATGCCCGCGCCCGGGCCGCCGAACTCAATATTCCCTTCGCCCGCGAACTCGCCCTTTACCTGGCTCACGGCTGGCTTCATCTCCTCGGCTATGACGACCGCAACGAGCCCGACCGGAAAAAAATGCGCGCCGCCGAAAACACCCTCCTCAACGCCCTTGATCAGCTACCCCAATTCCCCGACTTCCAATTTGAGGGAAGCTAGCGAACTGCCACGCATTGATATCAAAAGAATCCCAAGCTAACCCTAGGCGCGGGGACAGGTCGCGGGGCACTCCTCATTCGTGTGAATTCGTGACCCTGCGTGGTTCCTCCAGTGACCACTCTTCTTATTCGTGTCATCCGCGTGATTCGTAGTTTCCCCATCAAAGCACATTAGCGTCCATTAGCGGTTTCCGGCTAAGCCCGACTAAGGTAACAGGGCCAGCAAAGTTGGCGACCGCTCATCTCCGCTAATTATCACTAATTTCCCTTCGCGCTTCCACCTTCGCAAAGGCGAGGGCAGACAAGTCGCGGGCACACTCCTATTCGGGTAAATTTATGTCCATTCGTGGTTTCATGGTTCCCATACGTCCACAGACTTCACCCATGCGGGCATAGACCTCGATGCCTTGCGCGGAGTTTTGAACCAAGTCGGTATCAAATGTCACCGCACCGGGCTTAAAGACAGTCACTAAACAGGAACCGCCGAAACTGAAGTAACCCTTCTCGCCGCCCTGTGCCACCGTGCCGGGTTTGTAGGTCTGGTGGATCCCGCCCACGCAGGTCGCTCCAACTTCAAAACCCAAGACCTCTCCAAACTTGGGCGTCCGCAAACGTGTTCGTACCCGCCGGTTCTCCCATAAAATCGCGAGCCGTCGACGCAAGGCCAGTGGACTTACCGAGCGCAAACTACCTCGGAGTGGAACAGGGGCATCGGCTTCTCCTGCAAGTGGAAAATGAAAACGGTGGTAATCAACAGGACATAACCGCGAAATCAAAAGCGCACCGCCCGCAAAACGTTCCGCGAGGTGGGTGTTGCCAATAAAGCGCTCGAGATCGAAGGCCTGCCCTTTGATATAAAAGACTGTGGCGGCAGCGAGGTCGGGAATAACAAGGTGCCGCCCATCAGCAGGAAAGACTGCCGTTTCCAAGCCACCCTCAATGGGACGCGCACCTGCATTTAAACGCCGATAGAAAAAATCATTAAAATGCCGAAAGCCGCCCTCGGGTTCGACAAACTCGCTGCGATCTAAGCGGAAGCGCTTAATGAAGGGTTCGATTTTCACACGGCTGGCAGCGAGGTTCATTCGCCAACCATACCAAACCGAAAACCATGCCCGCTGCACAAAGAGCCAAACCGTTAGGCGTCCGACGGCAGTGCCGTAGGCCCAGCGCAGGAATCCCTCCCCATAAATTGGTTCCCATTGCAGGACAGCCTTCGCGCGGTCGTAGTATTCGATGGGAGCGTTGAGCGCCCCTTCCCTGCCCTGCGCGCGTGCCCGCGCCATGGAAAAACCGAGCCAGACCGCCAGGAGACCCAGCACCACACTTCCTGCGGCGTACAAACCTCCCAGTTGACCGGAACCCGCCAATAGCTGTTCAAAAATCTGCCAACTAAAAAGCGAAAAGGTCGTATAACCCCCACAGAATCCTGTGATCCAGAAATGCCATTTTACGGAGGACGGACGCGTCCTACCTCCCAGTGCCCACGCACCGGCGAACCGACCGACCAGAAAGGAGCCACTGATATTTGCAAATAGGGTTGCCAGCAGGAGGCTCGCCCCCAGCGCGAGCGTCAGTCCATCAAAAGAATAGCGCAACAGTCCGCCGAGCGCCGATCCGAGGGCAATCCATACCCATTCCTTCCAAAACCCCGGCTTCATGTAAGCATCCCTTCCATCCAAAGATAACCACCCACCGCTGCGAGCAGACATAAACCCACACTCAAAATCATATTTAAGAGCACCGCCCCGCGCCGACCCTCCGATAAAAGGCTAAGATTCTGCAAGCTGAAGGTCGAGAAGGTCGTTAAGCCGCCGCAAAAACCCAACAGGCAGTACCATACAGCGGAAGTATCTCCCCCCACTCCGAAAAATGCACCGATCAGTGCGCTCCCCACAATATTCACTATCAGTGTTCCCCACGGGAAGCCCTCTCCGCTCCAACGGTGCATCGCCGAGCTTGCAACATGGCGCATGACACCACCCAGAGCACATCCCAAAACTCCATAAAGAATTTCCACCCCTCCATCTCTGCTCGATTCCGTTACCGGTGTAAAGCCTCTGATGTTGCCTGTTTTTCAGCATCGCCAAGACGACTAGCGCACCTAACACTCCTCCCCAATGGATCTCCGTAAAAAAATATATGCCCTCATTAAAGCGCCCGATTACCTCCCCCTGCGCCAAGAGGAAATCATAGCCGTCCTTAAGCTCAACAAGGATGCCGCCCGCTGTGCCCGTAAAATCCTCCAAGACCTTCTCGAATCCGGTGAGATCGCCCGCATCAAAAAAGACCGTCTTTGCCTGAGCAACGATGCCAATCTCGTGAGCGGACGCATCCAATTCCGCCAAAGTGGTTCTGCTATTTTAATCCCTGATGCCGACGCCGGTAAAAAAGGTATTGCCGGACATCCGGTCAATGCCGAGGACACTGGTGTGTCTCTGCACGGCGACCACGTCCTCGCCCGTATCGAGGAAGGCCGCCAACCCGCTTACTATCGTGGACGCCGGCGGGGACGCGATACCGGCAATCGTTCTAGGCCCGACCCCAACGAAAAGCCCAATGTTCGCGTCATCCGAATCCTCAAGCACGCACGGGAAACAATCGTCGGCAACCTAAAGAAAGGCCGCCACACCTTTTACGTCATTCCAGACGACCCACGCATCATTCAGGACTTTATCGTTCCCGACCCCCGCAATTCAGGTATCAAGCCTCTGCCCAAAGTCGGCGACAAAGT
>JAACDB010000032.1 GCA_009937095.1 Verrucomicrobiota bacterium | reverse complement strand
TTGAAGACGTTCTAGCTTTTCGTGACTTAGCGGGTAAGTTCCGCAATAAGATAGGTTGATGATATCAAGCGCTGTCGAACTCTCTATGGATTCAAGTGTTTTTTGTAGATCGTTGGGTAGAATAGCGTCATCTTCTAGAATTAAGGTGTAATCACAGTTTTGCTTTAGGGCTGTTTTCCAAGCGAGGCGGTGCGACTCCATGCAGCCGACTTCACCCGGAAGGCAATCCCGCTTTTCTGCCAGATAGAATTGATACGGGTTAGTGTAAGAGTCTTTAACGTCCAATGCTTTGCCATCGATGGCCTCTATGCGCTCGAATGGAAGCCCTAGTGTTTCAAGTTGATGTTTCATGCTAGACAGACGATCTGCCGCCTTATCCATATTGATCACATAAATTTGCATACCGCGTTTATTTATATGTGGTTTGTCTGACTGATCTTGTTGATACAGCTAAGTGCATAGATGAACCAAAAAGTTAGCAACTCTGGAGAGATCCCATCCAAGTATGGATGGATGCTTATGCCACCGACCACTGATGGAAGGAAACTCAGACCGAGTAAACACGGTAGTAAAAAATTATTAGCGATGAAATCGCGATAGCTCTGTATCGCTATTTGTGAAAACATGATGAAGTGTAGGATAAGGCCGATGGCGCCCAAGTAATAGAAACTTGATAGAAACAAGTTGTGGGGATGTCGTTTTTTTTCATTTTCGCTGCTAGTATCATTGACCGCCAAACCCCGACCGTAAAAAAAGCTTTTAGAATCCATTAGGCTCAAGTGCCTTTGCCATATGAGGATTCGGTTACTCATAGAACGGTTAACCATTTTTTCTAGAGGCGCTTCAAATGAGTGTTTTGGATATTTGAAACTATTAATCGTTAAGCCAGCGCAAATAGCGGCGAGAAAAACTCCAAAAGCTAAAACGTAAATTTTTGCCCTTCGCTGGATGAGGCACAGAATAAACAAGGCGAGTGCAAGGGAAAAGATAGACGCTCTAGAATTCGTAAGAAAAAGTGCGGTGATTGCAGCGAAGGCCGCAAAGAGAAGCATAAAGCCCTTAAAATTGAACAAGATTTTCCTCTTTTTGATTTGTTGGAAGGCTAAAAGTGCACAAAGCGCATATATCATAGCGCCAATTCCAGAGTTTATTGTTCCCAAGGATCCATGCATCCGGGCGCCATCTTGGAAAAAAAATACGTAGTAAATGATGTCCGAGATGACTGCAATGGTAGCAAGACTGAGTAGCGGTAAAAAATGATTTTCTAATACTTTATAGTGCGGGTAGGCATAGGTAATGATCGCTAAAAAGCTGATAGCATAGAGTGAATACTCAAAGGTGGATGCAAGCTGCTGATAACCCTGCGGGTAACTCCAGCAGCTGGAAATGGTGCCAAACAAAAGAAAGCAAGCGGGCAAGAGGAAAACGTGGAGCTTTTTTTGGGCGAGTTGAACTGGCAATAAAATAAGCCCCGGAATAAAGACGACCGCGCGGTATAGGTACTTCGTGGTATCCAGTGGAAGGATCAGTTCCACTAATGCGCCACCCACAAAAGAAAACATGAGCAACAAGAGGCCATAAATGACATAGTTTATGAAAAGTCGGCTCTCGGTTAATGCTCTAAGTAGAGCTATCAGTGCGTAAAAATGCTTCACTCTATTATAAGCGTAAAAAGTAATTATCCGACAAGCTTAAGATAGTGCTCGACCGCAATACCAGTCGTAAATTTTTCATTGAGGGGAATACGGAAGGCTTCCGGTGTTTCGATTGCTTGTCTCAATAGTTGAGTAAAGTCATCAAAATTGTTGGTTTCAAAGAGATTTTCGGGAGGTAGGATTTCGTTTGGGCCGCTCGGGCAATTGGAACTGATGGTGGGCGTTTGCAGGCATATGGATTCGAGTAAAACCACCCCCAGGCCTTCATAGTCGGAGCAAAGCACGTGCAACTCAGCCGCTTTCATGTAAGGGTAAGGGTTTTTCCGAAAGCCCATGAAATGAACACGGTCATTGAGCCCAAGTTCATTTACCAAATGCTTTGCATCCTGCATGAGTGGTCCTTGGCCTATAAAAACCAGAGGGTTGTCGCAATCGATGGCTGCGTATGCTTGAATCAGTCGATCCTGACGTTTAGCCTTGTTGAATTTCCCAACGTGCAGAATTGCATCCGGTATGATATCATCAGGGGTCTCTCGGGATGCTGTTTCGATTTTATCAATGTCGACAGGATTATGAATAGTTGTAATGCAATGTGTGGCGCATGTGTCGAGCAATTCGCGTAAGTCCTGCTTAACTCCATTTGACACACAAACGCTGGGTTTACGGCCATAAAGCTGCTTGCGTTCGGCAAGTTCCATCTGTTGTTTGCGGCCATGTTGGATGGCGATTTCTAGCTTCGTGGTGCTATGAATAACGAAGTGCACCCCCGGTAGTTTGCTATAGGCGAGGATACGGTCGCTGGGAATCAGATTTGACAGCACAAGGTCCGGAGGGCCCGCTCGTTTTTTAATGAAGCGGTCGAGCCAGGGTGCGGTGAGGCGCCCGCGAAGCCGGCGGGGAATCCAGCGGAATCGTTTCTCTGAAAAAATATGAACCGGGATGGATTCAGGGATCGGTAATTCAATATGTTTTTTGAAGCATACGATGGAAGCTTGGTGGCCGGCATCGCTAAAGGCACTTGCAAGGGTTATGACAACCCGTTCGGCTCCGTTACCCTTGAGGTCATTTATAACCAGAACAATGTTGCGTTTAGGATTCGTCATTGAATTGAAAGGAAACCTTCGAGGGTTTGATTTCTTTGGATTCTGCAGATGCAAAAGCGCGTCCTTTTCGAAGTGCAATTTTTATCTGTGCGAGCGTTCTGCGTTTATAAAAAGGTAGAACGTTCCACACCTTAGGTTTATCTTTGTAGTGGATGTTTGTCCCTGTTTCTAATGGGCATTCGATGCCATATAGATGGCAACAATCCATTTGGAGGGCAGCGGCAGGCTCGATTTGCCCGTGACGTAGGCTTGGTCCCATCGCAATGACGGCATCTGCTAGGCCAAGACCTCGTTTCTCAATCCAATGCAGGATTCGTTCTGCCCCACTGGGCCACAGGACGTAGGCTGCCGCGCCGCTTTTGTCCTGTATTAATTTGGAGATTTTAAAATCCCCAATCAGGGGGATCTTTTCTTTGCTCACCATTTTGCTCCTGCCCCGGGTTTCCAGATTCACGCAATCATAATTTGGATAGGATGCCAGGGCTTGAAGGATTGCGCTCGTTCTGGAGCAGAGCAGGGCGTCGTCTTCCAGGATGAGATGCGGACGCTTGGATTCCAGAACGATCCTCCATGCCTTTGCGTGGCTGAGGCAACAGGCAACCTCGGTATCGCGCAGCGGACGTTCCCAATCATAGGCCTTTGCTTGATAGGTAGTGGTATCCAATTCGCCCGCATCCATCGCCTCAACGCGTTGATAGGGCACTCCGAGTTGCTCGAGTTGTGTGGCTTGAAAGGCCATACGGTCAGCGGAGCGTGCCAGATTGATTACAAGTGCATCCATACGACTTACCACCAAACGGTATTTTTGCGGGTGTGTTGATCTTTCATACGTTTAAAAGCGGTTTCATGGAGATTCACTCTGCGAAAGAGTTCTTTCAATATTAAGGAAGTGGGAATCTTTTCCTCCAGGCTTTCCAGTCGCCAATGCATATTGCGCAAGGTGTCGTCGGTTCCAATCACGAAGGCCGAGGTTCCATCAAAGAACGGGGTTCTTCCGCTTTGGAGGGCTTCGATCAGCCTGGGATCGGGGGGCGTTGTTTGGGTATTACAGGCAAAGCGCTCACTTTCGTAGATCTTGCAGGTGTTAATGAGGGTCACCGCGTTAAAGGCGTAAGCGCGGGTGAGGGGATCCGGATGGTGGTCGATGAAGCTGTCGGCGGCTGAAATGAGCCAACGGGTATTAAGGTGTTCAATTAAAAATTCGTACTCTGCTTCCCAGAGCTCCGTGATTTTTTGGAAGGTTTCCTTTGTTTTGAATCCGCGCCGCAGGAGTACATTGAGTTTCGCGTGGTAGTATTCTAATTCGGAAGCGCCATGAAATTCCTTTCGAAGATTATCCAAGTGAGCCTGCAGGTCGTTATCAGAGCCATGCGTGTAGCTCTCGGACCCCGTGTCTATAATTTCGAGCTTCATGCTTTTGAAGTCTACCTCGCCCGTAGCAATCTTTCCGGCGCCAAACCTTCTCCGCCATTGCTTGAAAGAAAAGAAGCGTTCAAGGGCCGTTTTTTTTCGCCGTGGCATGATGGTTTGTAAGGGGAGGGATGCTTTAGGAAATCGTTTCGCTCACTGTGCGGTGTTCAATGTATCTTTTGAATATCGACACAAAATACAAGCGAGCATATCGGGGTTTTTTAGCATGTGCTGGCACTTGGAGATCGATTTCAAATCTATTGCCTTGCGGTGGGCTGTGGGTTGTTCTAGCTCATGTGACACTGAACACCTGATTGCCATGATTGATATCAAGCTACTCCGAGAGAATGCGGACCGTGTCCGCGCCGCCATCGCCACCAAGAAATTCACGTGCGATCTGGACACAGTGCTCGCGCTGGACGGGGTGCGCCGCGCAAAAATTACGGAAGCGGAGGAAGCACGGGCAGCCCAGAAAGCTGCCAATACCGAGATGGCAGCAATGAAAAAGGGTTCGCCGGAATTTTTGGAGAAGGTCAAGGCGATGAAGGACATGGCAGCCTGCGCCAAGGAATTGGAGGCGGAGGCCAAGGAAGCGGACGTATCGTTTCAAGCAGCATTTTTAGAGATCCCTAATTTGCCGGATGCAAGCGTTCCGGTCGGTAAGGGAGAGGATGAAAACGTGGTGGCCTCAACTTGGGGGGATGCAGCGGGTGAATTTCCTCACACTTTACCGCATTTTGACATTCCCTGGTTCGAATCGCGGATTGATTTTGCGCGGGGGGTGAAAGCAACGGGTGCGGGATTTCCGTTTTATGTGGGCGAGATGTCGCGGTTGGTACGCGCCCTAGTCAACTTTTTCTTACAGTAAGCGCAGGCCAATGGCTATGAAGAGGTGCTGCCCCCAATCGTGGTCAATGCCGAGAGTGCCACCGCAACGGGTCAATTACCGGATAAAGAAGGTCAGATGTATGTCGACGAGAAAGAAGGGCTTTATCTCATTCCTACGGCTGAAGTTCCGGTGACGAATTTTTACCGTGATGAAATCCTGGAGGCCGGGGCGCTTCCGATTTACCGCTGTGCCTACACGCCTTGTTTCCGGCGCGAAGCCGGGAGTTGGGGAGCACATGTGCGCGGCTTGAACCGCCTGCATCAATTCGACAAGGTGGAATTGGTGAAATGGACGGATGCCGAAAGCAGCATGGAGGAACTGGAAAAGCTGCGTGAAAATGTGGAGGGGACTTTGCAAAAGCTGGGCTTGCCGTATCGGGTGCTGCGGATGTGCACCGGTGACATCGGTTTCCCGCATGCCAAGCAATACGACCTCGAAGTTTTTGCGGCGGGCCAGAAGCGTTGGTTGGAGGTTTCCAGTTGTTCAAACTTTACCGATTTTCAGGCACGGCGGGCGGGCATTCGCTATCGTGGAGCCGACGGCAAACCCGTGACGGCGCACACTTTAAATGGATCCGGATTGGCGGTGCCACGGGTGCTGGCGGCGATCCTCGAAAATAATCTACAAGCGGACGGGCGGGTGAAAGTGCCGGATTGCCTGCAATACTGGATGCAACAGGAATTTATTGGCGAGGCGCATGGATAACTCATGATGGAAACATTCATACAACAGTTGCAGTCGGGTAATTGGATCGCTTGGGCGGGGCTCCTTGTGGCGATGCTCCTAGTACTGATCTTCAGTTTTAAATGTATCGTTAAAATAGGAAAAATATTTTTCATCCTATTGATTCTCGGTGCGGTATTTTACGGCCTCATTAAGCTTTTCCCCGAGCAAGCGGCTCCTTTGATGGAGAAAATAGAGGCTTTTTGGCCAGAGGCAGAGGAAACAGAACCGCTTGTAGAGTAGGGGCAGGCGCAGACGGCGTAATTTGGCATTGCAGGCAAGGGCGCATCCCTGTTCGTTCTACCCCATGGCGAAGCAGGCAAAAAATGCAATCACTCCCACCCGCGAAGAGGATTACCCCGAGTGGTATCAACAAGTCGTGAAAGCGGCAGACTTGGCGGAGACTTCCCCGGTGCGCGGCTGCATGGTTATCAAACCCTGGGGTTACGCCATCTGGGAAAATATCCAGAGAGGATTAGACCGCCGTTTCAAGGCGACCGGTCATAAAAATGCTTACTTCCCGCTTTTTATCCCAATGAGCTTTCTTCAAAAGGAGGCCGACCATGTGGAGGGCTTTGCCAAAGAATGCGCGGTGGTTACACATTCCAGACTGGAGGCAGATGCCGAGGGGAAATTGCAACCCGCCGGCCCGCTAGAGGAACCGCTCATTGTACGTCCTACTTCCGAGACAATCATCGGGGAACTCTTTTCCAAATGGGTGCAGTCCTACCGTGATCTGCCGCTCCTGATTAATCAATGGGCCAACGTAGTTCGTTGGGAAATGCGCACGCGGCTCTTTTTGCGCACGGCAGAATTCCTTTGGCAAGAGGGGCACACCGTGCACGCCACCGCGGAGGAGGCTATGGAGGAGACCCGCAAAATGCTCGATGTGTATGCGGACTTTGCGGAGACTTACATGGCAGTTCCGGTAATCACGGGCGAGAAGACCGAGGCCGAGCGGTTCCCTGGGGCAGATGCCACCTTTGCCATCGAAGCGATGATGCAGGATCGCAAGGCTTTGCAAGCTGGAACGTCCCATTTCCTTGGGCAAAATTTTTCCAAGTCGAGCAATATTAAATACCTTAGCGCCGAAGGGCGGGAGGAGTTTGCCTGGACGACTTCTTGGGGCGTTTCTACTCGCTTAGTAGGGGGCCTCATCATGACGCATTCGGACGATGATGGGCTTGTTTTGCCGCCTCGTATAGCGCCGGCGCACATTGTGATTTTGCCGGTAACACCAAAGGAAGAAACACGTGAGGCAGTTTTGGAGTATTGCCGTGAATTAAAGACTGCCTTGGAGGCGCAACCCTATCTTGAGGGTCGCGTGCGGGTTGAATTGGACGACCGCGACATCCGGGGCGGTGAAAAGACCTGGGCTTGGGTGAAAAAAGGCATTCCGCTTCGCGTGGAAGTGGGTCCACGTGATATGGTGGCCAATAGCGTATTTGTCGCCCGCCGGGATCGATCACCCAAAGACAAGGAGTCCATTCCCCGCGAGGCATTTGTCGCGGGAATCGTGGATTTACTGGAAGCAATCCAAGATGGCTTACTTGCGCGAGCGAAGGCTTTTCGCGCAGCACATACCCGCGAATTGAGTACCGAGGCGGAGTTTATTGAATTCTTCACCCCTAAAAATACGGAACAACCCGAGATCCACGGAGGGTTTGCGTCGGTGGGATTCTGTTGTGACGCTGAGCTTGAAGACCGTATTGCAAAGGAGTACAAAGTCACGGTTCGTTGCATTCCCAACGATACCCTTGAAGCAACCTTGCCCTGTATTTTTACCGGAAAACCCGGCAAGCGGGTTATTTTTGCAAAAAGCTACTAGCAGCAGGGTGCGCGAAGTGCGCTTGCGAGATACTGTAAGTTAAGGTAAGTTTACAAGATGCGTTACTTGTATTTATTCTTACTCACTCTTTCAATGTCACTTTTGTCTGCTTTAACGGTCACCGCCAAGGGCTTGGAGCTTGGAGCTTCAGCACCCACACTTACAGTTGTGGACGATAGAGGCGAATCGATCGATTTTGGTGCTGAACTCGCTGCCGGAACGACAGTAGTCTTTTTCTATCCGATGGCCAGCACGCCTGGCTGCACCAAGCAGGCTTGTAGTTTGGGGGCGGGATTCATGGAGTTACGCAGCCGTGGCGTTAAAGTCTTCGGCGTTTCCGGAGATGGCGTCGAGGGGCAGCGGAAGTTTCGTGAGAAATACTCGCTGCCGTTCCCTTTGATCGCAGACAAGGATTTGCGGGTGAATAAAGCTTTCGGTAAGAAACGCTTTGCCCGACAGGTTTACATTTTCAGAAACGGCAAGTTGGTCTGGCGGGATTTGAGTGCCTCCACGGGCAAGCAATACGAGGATGTGATTGCTGCGCTCGACAGCTTGGATCTTAAGAATTAGCAGCGGTCAGGAAACCTAAAAGACACAACAAGCACCGTCTTTATATTGGCTAGTGCGCATTCACAGTGGCTTTGTTTGTTCTTGCGATTGCGATTTTTAGTGGCTTATTCTCACAATATGAAAATATGCTGCATCGGAGCTGGATATGTAGGTGGGCCAACGATGGCGATGATCGCGCACAAGTGTTCGGATCACGTTGTCACGGTCGTTGACATCAACGAAGCCCGCATTGCCGCATGGAACTCAGACGAGTTGCCGATCTACGAACCCGGGCTGGACGAAGTCGTCAAGGCGTCACGAGGCCAAAGCTTGTTCTTCTCAACAGATGTGGATACTGCAATACGCGAAGCAGATATGATCTTCATGTCGGTGAATACCCCGACCAAGACTTATGGAGCTGGCGCGGGGCGGGCTGCTGACTTGAGATACATTGAGAAATGCGCTCGCAAAATCGCAGAGGTCTCTGAAGGGGATAAAATCGTGGTTGAGAAGTCTACCCTGCCGGTACGCACGGCTGAGTCGATTAAGACCATATTGCATTCCAATGCCAAGGGGCGTAATTTTCAGATTCTCTCAAACCCGGAATTCCTTGCAGAAGGAACGGCTATTGCTGATCTCGAGAACCCGGACCGTGTCTTGATTGGAGGAGACCAAAGTCCCGAGGGTCTTGCCGCTATTCAAAAACTAGTGGATGTTTATGCTGCCTGGGTGCCGCGCGAAAAAATCCTGACCACCAACCTGTGGTCCTCCGAGCTTTCCAAGCTTACCGCCAACGCTTTTCTCGCACAACGCATCTCGTCTATTAATGCGATTTCTGCGCTCTGCGAAGCCACTGGAGCCAATGTGGATGAGGTTGCGCACTCGATTGGTACGGATAGCCGCATCGGTCCAAAATTTCTCAAATCCTCAGTTGGGTTTGGGGGTTCCTGTTTTCAGAAAGACATTCTGAATCTGGTTTATCTCTGTGAATTCTTTGGTCTCCCTGAAGTGGCGGCTTATTGGAACGGTGTCGTTGAAATGAATGATTATCAGAAGCAGCGTTTTGCGCGGCGGGTAGTCGCTTCGCTTTTTAATACCGTTGCTGATAAAAAAATTGCGGTGCTGGGTTTTGCTTTCAAGAAAGACACCAACGATACGCGTGAATCCGCGGCAATTTATGTTTGTGGTGATTTGCTGGAGGAAGAGGCGAACCTTGCTATCTACGACCCTAAGGTTCCCGAATCCCAGATACGCCGCGATCTGAATGCGAAGGATGGTTTTGAGTCGGTCACTGTTTGCAAGGATGCTTACGAAGCCTGCAGCGATGCCCACGCGGTGCTCGTACTTACCGAGTGGGATGAATTCAAGGCTTTGGACTTCCAGCGTATTCACGATGCCATGCAACAACCCGCATTTTTGTTTGATGGGCGCAATCTCCTCGACCTCGAGGGCATGCGCAAAATTGGCTTTGAGGCCTGTGGAATTGGCCAAGTCTAAGCTTATTACCCTTGTAACTAGCACTTGCCAGTCCCCTGCGGGACGTTTTCATTGGGGAAACTCACGACTGGAAACACCTATTTTGAATCTATGATTATTAAGCCCCGCATCCGAGGATTTGTTTGTATCACCGCACACCCTGAAGGCTGTGCCGCAAAAGTAGCGCATGAGATTGCAGTGGCCCGCGCCGCCAAGCAAGCGGGTGGCCCGAAGCGAGTCCTGGTTATTGGCGCCTCCACCGGCTACGGGCTATCCACTCGTATCGCTGCTGCTTTTGGGCACGAGGCCGCTACCTTTGGGGTCTTTTTTGAACGCCCCTCCATGAAAGGGAAGCCTGCCAGCGCGGGTTGGTACAATTCCGTGGCCTTTGAAAAAGCCGCCCACGCCGAAGGTCTCTATGCGAAAAGTATTAACGGGGATGCTTTTTCCAACGAAATCAAAGCGCAGACCATTGAAACACTTAAAGCGGATCTCGGGCAGGTTGATTTGGTGGTCTACAGTCTCGCCTCACCGCGCCGTACCGACCCTAAGGATGGGGAAACGTATAAATCCTGCCTCAAGCCTACTGAGGGAAGTTATCACAATCGCTCGCTTGATACCGACAAGGGTGAGGTTACCGAGGTGACGATTGAGCCCGCCACACAGGAGGAAATTGACCATACCGTTAAAGTAATGGGGGGTGAAGATTGGGAGCTTTGGATGCAGGCTCTTGCAGAGGCCGATTGTCTAGCGGAGGGTGCCAAGTCAGTTGCTTACTCTTATATCGGGCCCGAAATTACCTGGCCGGTTTATACGAACGGTACCATTGGTGCCGCTAAAAAAGACGTTGAACGCGCGGCTGCTGCGATTTCCACTGCGCATCGATGCGAAGCATATGTTGCGGTCAATAAGGCCGTCGTGACCCAAGCCAGCTCCGCCATCCCGGTTGTGCCTCTGTATATATCAATTCTCTTTAAAATAATGAAAGCCAAGGGCACGCATGAGGATTGCATTGAGCAAATGGTTCGCCTCCTCAATGAACGCCTCTATCGCGCTGATAATGCCGCGCCAGAATTGGATGATACCGGACGCATCCGTATCGATGATTGGGAGATGGACCCTACCGTGCAGGCAGAGATCGCTGCAATCTGGCCGGGTATCGATAGCGCCAACTTGCGCGAACGCTCAGATTTTGATGGCTATCAAGCCAACTTCCTTAATCTCTTCGGATTCGGGTTGCCCAGCGTGGATTATGAAGCTGAGGCAGAAGTAGATCTTCCGCTGCCGAGTGCAGGTCAATAGCAAGCGCTACAAGCGCTAGATCTTCTCGACGATACTATCGGCAAGCCCGTATGCGATGGCTTCCTCGGCAGTCATGTAGAAATCTCGATCGGTGTCTTGACGGATTTTCTCAAGGGATTGCCCCGAACTGTTCGCAAGGATAGTGTTCAGTTCATCGCGCAGGCGCTCCATTTCCTTAGCTTGGATATGGATATCAACAGCGACCGCTACCATCTGGCCCGAGATGAGGGGTTGATGGATGAGGACCCGACTGTGGGGGTAGAGGACTCGCTTGCCCTTCGAGGCACCACAGAGCAGAATAGAACCCATACTGGCTGCCATTCCGGTAACCACTACCGTAATGGGAGAACTAACGAGCTGCATGGTGTCGTAGACAGCCATGCCGGCAGTAATGGAACCACCGGGAGTGTTGATATAAGAGGTAATCGGTTCACCGGGCGCATCGGCTTCCAGGAAGAGTAATTTCTCGGTCATATCCTTTGCGGATTTGTCCGAGACTTCGCCCCAGAGAAAGATTTTACGCTCTTTAAGGAATTGATCCTGAATGCGTGCGCTGGTGGATTTTTCTTTTTCGTTCTTGCTCATGGAATTTAAGTAATGGATCAAATTTTGTGAAATCTTACAAGGGACGCAACTCAAGCTTCGATTTTTTCGACGCGGCGCTCGTGACGGCCACCCCGTTCTGCTGAGGCATTCAACCAGGTGGTCACAATCTTGAGCGCGAGGGCTTCCGAAACAGGTCGTGCACCAATTGAAATGCAGTTGGCATGATTATGAGTCTTGGTCATTTCGGCAGACCATTCATCCCAACAGAGGCCGCAACGTACACCTGGCACTTTATTGGCGACAATAGCCTCACCATTGCCGCTGCCACCGAGGACGATCGCGCAGTCTGCTTTGCCTTGGGGCACTGCTTCAGCAGCCGGACGAATAAAATCCGGATAATCACAGGCTTCAGTGCTGTGGCAGCCGAAATCAAGCACTTGGTGCCCAAGGGATTCAAGGAGCTCAATGATGGGCTGTTTTAATGGAAAGCCGGCGTGATCGGTGCCAATGGCAATGGTAAGAGGAGTGTCATTCATGGAGTGTTTATCAAATAGTGGGTGGGACTCAGCGCAACCCGTAAGCGGGGGAAATTAAAAAAAGCTTGCCCTCAGGCAAGATAAGCTGTGTTTTTCGCGGTTTTCCTGAAACAACTAATTTTATAAGCAACATGGCACGAGAGCACATCATCCTGGAATGTACCGAAGCCCGCGAAGAGGGTAAACCAGTTTCCCGCTACATGAGTACGCGTGACAAGCGCAAGCAGCCGGATCGCGTTGAAAAGAAGAAGTACAACAAATTTCTTCGCCGCCACACCTTGCACCGCGAGATCAAGGGCTAATCTTTGGGAATGCACTTCCCATCACTCCGAACCCGCTTATGGCGGGTTTTTTTATGCCTAAATTAGATTTTGCGGGCTTCACGCCAGGCACTGCGGTGTTTTCGAATCCAGTCGAGGAGGGCTCGTTCAAATCCAATATCTCGTCCGACTTTCTCGGATTCCAGCCATTTGTGGCGTAGGATTTCATGACGTTCTGCAAGGAACTCCTGATAGATGTTGGAATTTCGCGCAAATTCACTCGAACGTGATGGCGCGGTTTTTTCTGCGGTATTCATCGTATGAAAAATAAAATTTACAGTTTTAA
This sequence comes from Verrucomicrobiota bacterium, assembly GCA_009937095.1. Classification (GTDB taxonomy): domain Bacteria; phylum Verrucomicrobiota; class Verrucomicrobiia; order Opitutales; family Coraliomargaritaceae; genus UBA7445. The sequence continues at coordinate 975 of JAACDB010000032.1, read as the reverse complement.
AGTTAAAATTAAATTTACCTTTTAGGGTTTCTTGTGTCAATCAAATGCCGAGCAAGTTGAGTGAAAGCTTGTGCTGCAGGGGATTCCGGGCTGCCAATCGTGATAGGGATGCCGCGATCACCTCCAATGCGTAATTCGGGGTCGAGGGGCACTTGCGCGAGCAGCGGAATGCCGAGTTGTTGTGCGGTCGCTTCGCCGCCACCTGATCCAAATAATTCCTGCCGGGAGCCATCCGGAGCTTCAAAATAACTCATATTTTCAACTACCCCCAGGAGCGGAACCTTAACTTTTTCAAACATGCGGGCACCACGACGGGCGACGTTGTGAGCCGCCGGTTGAGGGGTCGTCACAATGACTGCGCCATCCAAAGAAATTGTTTGCGTAAGGGAAAGCTGGGCATCGCCCGTGCCGGGAGGCAGATCTATGATTAAAATATCCAGTTCGCCCCAGTCGACATCCTGGGCAAACTGTTGAATCGTCTTCATGATCATGGGCCCCCGCCAAACGACTGGGGTCTCATCATCAACCAAAAAGCCCATCGACATGGTTGAGACGCCAAAATTCTCGACGGGTATGATCTTGTTGTTGCGAAGTTCTGGTCGTCCGCTGGCACCCAGCATGAGTGGAATCGAGGGACCGTAGATATCGCAATCAAGAATGCCGACGCGCCCGCCTCCAGATTCAGTGAATATTTTTTGGAGGGCGCAGGCCAGGTTGACCGACACGGTGGATTTACCGACACCCCCTTTGCCACTGGCAATGGCGATACAGGTTTTTACTCCTGTCATGGGGTTTGGAGTGGGGGCGCTGCCGGAACCTTTAGCAGTGGCGCTTTGCTTGGGCGCATTGATTTCCATTTCAACTTTTACGGCGTCACAGGTGTCGAGCGCGCCAAGCGTTGCTTTGATGTCGGCAGCGATTTTTTCCGGTATCGCTGAATCGGCAGTCGTTAGCTCAACGGAAACATGGACGGTG
>JAACDB010000031.1 GCA_009937095.1 Verrucomicrobiota bacterium | reverse complement strand
CTCATCATGGATCCCAAGCTCGACGGTACCAGCGACATCCCTGAAGGCCTCCGTCAAGCCCGCCGCTTCCTGCGCGAAGTCATCGCCCTGGGCGTGCCCACCGCCACCGAACTCCTCGACCCCATTACACCGCAATACATCGCCGACCTCATCAGCTGGTCCGCCATTGGAGCCCGCACCACCGAAAGCCAGACCCACCGTCAAATGGCCTCGGGACTCTCCATGCCCCTCGGCTTTAAAAACGGCACCGACGGCGGCCTCACCGTCGCCATCAACGCCATCAAAGCTGCCAGCCAGGAACAGACTTTTCTCGGGATCGATAACGCCGGACAGGCCAACGCCATCACAACCAAGGGCAACCCCAATTGCCACATCGTCCTGCGCGGCGGTTCCGGTGGCCCCAACTATAGCGCCGAACACGTTTCCAAGGCCCGCGAAACCCTACACGATGCCGGACTCAAGCCCGCCATCATGATCGACTGCAACCACGCCAACAGCGCCAAGGAACCCGGTCGTCAACCCACCATCCTTGAAGAAGTCGTCCGACAAAGCCTTACCGACAAAGCCGTCATCGGCGCCATGATCGAGAGCAACCTCCATTCCGGCAGCCAATCCTTCCCTCAACCCAAGGAAGCCCTACAATACGGCGTTTCCATTACCGACGGCTGCATCGGCTGGGACGAGACCGAAGCCGCCATCCGCGAGGCCCACGCCGCCCTCGCCCCGCTTTTTGATAGCTGAGGGCAGCGGAGTGGCTTATGGCTTCACCGAGCGTGAAAAGTCGTCGACGCATACCATATCGCCGACCTGCCAACTATTATTTCCGTTGAGGGTCTGCTGGGCAGTGCGGAATCCGCTAATTGCTGCTGATGCCGGAAGCGTTCCTGTCTCCAAAGCGCAGAATTCCTCCGTTGCTCCCACCTTCAGATAAATCTTCAAAGCACCCTCCGCCTCCGGATCATCCAGATCCAAGCAGAGGCGCACCTGCATGGGCGCTTCCAGTTTTGCGCCTGAAACCGAGTGGATGAGCTCAAAATTTTTCGCGTCGTGCGCCTTGTATTGGATGGAAATCCTGTTTTTATCATAGCGCAAGCGAAGGCCTGCCAGGACGAGATCGTCCTTATTATTTTGGCGCGTCCCTTTGAAATCACGCACCTCAAAAGCGACATTTGCGCTGCCTTCAGCGGCAGAGGTCTTACTGAAATCCACCTTGGTAAAAACCCAGCTAATTTCACTGAGCCCACTTGTTGAGGGCTCCCCACTGAATTCAGTCTGCCGAAATGTGTGCGGGGTACTGCCGTCATGAGAGAACTCCAGCTCATTATTCCGGATGGTGGCCATCGCACTTGCAGCCGAAATCAATGCAGTACCAAGATTGCTTTTGGCTTGGGTCAGGGGCGTTCCATCGGGAGCGGTAAAGTCCCAAACTTCACGTATTGTTCCAAACAGGACACAGGGGATCAGGGCTATCCAAATAAATGAGATTTGTTTCGATTTCATAGGGTTTCTTGGGGCGAACAATTAAGGTTATAGCTAAGTGGCATCATGCCGGCACGGGGGCGACTGAGCCCATGATGGCTTCTACGGAAATTGAAGTTCCGGAGGGTGCGGGGGGCACGCAGTTACCTTCAATCGGCACGCCATCCACCTTGAGTTCTGCAATGCCTTTGCAGACTTGCTCGGGATTCCGAATCTGAATCCGGTAAGTCGCACCGCGGAATTTACGAACGACCATGAATTGATCCCATGCCTTGGGAACGCACGGATCGATGATTAAGCCCTCATGGGAGGGCCGAACCCCGAGGATGTATTGCGTGGCCGCCTGATAGGTCCAAGAGGCCGTTCCGGATAACCAACTGTTGCGACCTAAGCCAAACTGCGGATGCTCGTCACCCAGGATATTCTGCGCGTAGCAATAGGGCTCGATTTCGTAGGAGTCGATACTGTCGTTTTTGGCGGCGGGGTTGATTTGATTATAATACTGAAAGGCGCGATCCCCATTACCGAGCATGGTTTCGGCAATCATCACCCAAGGATTGGAGTGAAGGAAGATACCGCCGTTTTCTTTGGCGCCGGGAGGATAGCTCGTCACCCCGCCTTTTTCGGGATCATAACGCGTGTAACCCGGCCCGCTGAGCTGGATGCCATTCAAGGTGTTGAGGTGTTCATTGACCGAATCAAGAGCGGTCTTGGCCCGCTCTTCACTGGCAAAGCCTGAAATTACCGGCCAGGACTGCCCGTTGGTGAAGATCTTGCCTTCCTCATTTGACTTGGACCCAATTGGCTCGCCGTTTTCCTTAAAGTAACGCACGTACCACGCACCATCCCAGGCATGAGTATTTACCCGCTCGCGCATGACTTGCCAATCCTTCTCAAATGCATCTGCCGATTCATCTTTGCCAAGGTGCCGCAATAGAGCAATGAGTTCCCGTAGCGCAGTACCATAAAGATTGGCGTTAAAGAGGCTCTCGGCATCACCGGGCAAATTCACCGTGTCGTTCCAGTCGGCAAAGCCGAGCAAGGGTAAACCGTGCTGCCCGACATTTTCCTTGGGATAGTTCATCGCCCGCAACAAATGATCCAAAATGGGAGCCTGCTCCCGCTGTTCAACCGGCAAGCACTTGTCATAATAGGTAGTAGCCTCGTCAAGAAACCCGTAGTCTCCGGTTTCCTTTATATAAGCGCAGACCGCAAGCACGCCCCACAGGTGGTCATCGCCGTAAGTATGCTTGGTGCCCTCTTCGCGGGAATCACCTTCGTTCGCCTCCATGGTGAGCGGGAAGAATTGATGCATCGCAGAACCATCGGGATTCTGAACACTCATTAACTTGCGAAGCAAAACCTTGGCCTCGTTGGGTATGCTTGCAACTGCCCCCATGACATCCTGAGTCGAATCACGGAAACCCATACCGCGCGCACCATAACCCAACTGGTAAAGCGACAAACTGCGCGACCAGTTAAAAGTGGTATGACACTGACGCGGGTTGTGTATGTTCACCATCGAATCAAAAGCCGCGTCTGGCGTTTGACACTGCAGTTGCCCGAGATAGTGATCCCAGAATGCTTTCAGCTTGGCAAAAGATTCGTCCACCTACGCCTCGTCCCGCAAGCGTACAACAGCGGCGGCGATCCCAGCGGAATTATCCCGACCGAGGACGGTAATGAGGCGGCGGCTTTCACCGGGTTCAACGCTATCAAGCCTGTGCTGGAGGGCCGCGATAACATTCCCGCGCCGCGCTTCGTAATTGGAAAGTTGCTCGTTTTGTAATTCCTGCGGAGCCTGCCAAGTACCATAGCCATTGCTCCCCAAGAAAACATCCCGGTCGGTCTGGAAAGAATCCACCGGATGATTGGAAGTAAAGTAATTGCGCTCCAACTCGCGTTTCATAAATGCCGATTGCTTCAGCAATACGAATCCACCCGCCTCATGCTCGGCATCCACCTGCATCGTCTGTGGTACCCAGTCGGCATTCACAATCTGTTTGAGGGCATCGAAATGACTGAATTCCACTACCGGAATGACATCGATATCCAGTGCTGCTCCGCTTTTATTGGTAACACGAATAGCGCGCACCACTGCTTTTTCGCCCGGTGGCACAAATATCGTTACTTCTGTTTCAATGCCCTGGAAGGATGAAGTGATCTTTTGATAGGATAGCCCTACGCGGCATTCGTACGAATCCAGATCATCCAGCGTGGGAACAAAGAAAGGCGAGAAGACCTTGTAAGCCCCATCTGCTCGACGGATACGGAGGTAAAGGGTCTCGCCTTTGAAATCCGAATCCGGCATCTGCGGAATGTATTTGAGGATCCGGTTTAAAGCCGGATCCTCTGCGCAAACCAAAGCCCCACCCGTGTGATCGACAAGCCCTCCAAAGGCCAAAGTTCCAACATAGTTGATCCATTTGGCAGGCGTCCGAGGATTGGTTATTACATATTCACGGTTGGCGTTATCAAAGTAGCCGTAATCCATTGATTGATAGTTGTTTAAAGTATTAAAAGTTTCAGTTGTAAAACTGTATATTGAAGAACAAATGATTTTGCGCGATATTATTTAGTCTAAAAAAAAGCCCCCGCAAACGCGGAGGCTTTCAAATTTTGATTGGAGTCGGGTTATACCAAGCGGCGGCGCAATACAACGGCTCCAATTGCCAAGACACCGGCAATTACCGCATAAGTTTGCGGCTCTGGTACCACAGCAACCGTACTGATTTGCACCTGATCCAGAATGATAGTATTGGCGTTGGAGAAATCGCTCACGCTCCATTGCAAGCCATCAATCGTTTCCGTACCAATATCCCATGTCCCTGTATACGCAGCACCAAAGCGGTTTGCCCAGGTAGAATTATTCGAGGTGGGTGTTCCGATCCATGTAGTGTACGTATCGCTCAGGAAATCAAGGGTTAAACCGTAGGTGATCGGACCCGTTGTGTTTGAAGCGACTGCAACCCCGGCTACCCCAGCATCGGTCACAATACGAAGACCTGCGGTGTGTTCAGTCATCGAAAGACTCGCGTATTTCGTATTCGATGCATCATTACGCAGATTGATCTTAAAGAAATCAGTGGTGCCACCTACCGCAACATCCATGCTGGTAAGCACAACCGAAAGCGTCAAAGTTGAAGTATTCGCTTGGTTGAAGCTACCGCCGATGGAAATATCTCCGGAATTGCCGCTCGCTCGATTGATCGTTAAACCGCCATCACTGGCAACTGCATCGCTGCCAAAAAAGGTGGTGTTGGTACCGGACTCAGAATTCAAACTGGCAAGACCTTCGCCGTCTTCGTTGAAATTCCAGACCTGTGTGACGGTCTGCGCCTGTAATGATGCCGCAAAACCGAGGACTAGGGGTAATAATAATGATTTCATAGTAGATATTTGTGTTACAATACTCAAAACTAGAAACAAAAATAATACAGGTTACAAACAAAGTAACAGTTGAGTTTAGCATATCAATAAAGTGAAAAAACGAACTCCTCTGCGGGCTCATTTATTTTCCTGCGATGCACAAATTCACTTTTTTAGCGCTCATCTTCACCTATGGATCCGATTGGCACAGCGGTATGCTTAAGGAAATGATTACTACACATTCTCTTAGAGGGTCTACCATTTACACCCCCCCCCAACAAACGCTATCCATGGTCTCCAAGTTTAATACACATATACGACTACTTCTGCTTGCCCTGCTCCAAGCGCCACTGAGCAGCGCAGCGGTTGGAATCGATGCGGGCACGGTTCAGATAAGCGAACGTTCGACTGCGGGCAATCAAGTGCAACTGGGATGGCAAAGCCAGACTGGTAAGGCCTATCGCATTTATCAAAGTCCTTCACTTGATACAAACTTCACGACCCAGACGGAGCATCTGGAAGCAACGCCGCCCAATAATACATGGTGGATCGACAAGGGGACTTATCAAAAACGTTTCTTTAAAGTGGAAGCTTACACGGAAGCCGAACCCGTGGTGGTCGCGCTCAATGCTAACTCCGATTTCAGCTCGGGTTCAAACGACTGGATCACCTCGGTCAACACCGTTTCTGCGGATGCCACTTTTGATAGCAGCAACGGGGATTTATTCGTCGATATCACCAATGGGGGCACTAACACCAGCCACATTTTTCTCCGCCAGTTCGACATTCCCCTAGTCCAAAACCAAAGCTACACCCTTTTATTTGATGCCCGGGCAACGGCAGCACGTACCATTCGGGTAACCCTCCGCGATGGAGGCAATGCCCCCAACTTCCTCGCAAGCGATGTCACTATTTCCAATGTCAATGCCATGCAGACCTATCGCCTGACTTTTACCATGACCGGTGCCAATACCTCCAATGGGCGGCTTACCTTTTTGTTAGGGAATGATAACAATAGCTTGTATTTTGACAACATCCGCATCGTGCAAGGAACCGAGACCATTTTTCGTTCCGCCGCACACCGCATGAATGCACGTTTATACCGAGGCAATAATTTCATGGCTTCCAAGGCAATGAACAGCCAAGGCGCGCCCGAGGACTATACCTTGCTCAATACCAGTGGCTTCAACCATTGCCGTATTGGCTATAAAATGGACGAAGTCGCGGCGGCCTCACCCGATTATACCCTACCTCAAAGTGACTTGGATGAGCTTCAAAATATGGTCGATTGGTGCCTGCAAGAGGGTCTCATTGCAGTGGTGGACCCCGTCCACAATTGGGCCAATAATACGAACGGCCTAGAATTCAACCCGAGCGGTGACGCCGACTATAACAAGCTCGGAAAAATCTGGGAACAAGTCGCAGATAAGTTCGCAAACTACGACTTGGATAAAGTGGTATTTGAGGTCTTCAATGAGCCGCACAGCGACCATGATGTAGCACGCATTATCACGACTTCACTGGCCGCGATTCGTGCGAGCGCGGGGAATGAAGCACGCATCGTGATCGTACCCGGCGATGGATTCTCCACCCGCCAAGCCCTCATTGACGCCTTCAATAATGACGAGATTCCCTCAGGGGATCGCTACCTGATTGGAACCTTTCACTACTACGATCCTTTCAGTTTTACCAAAATGACAAACACCAATCCCGGCTACGCACCGAACTGGGGAACCGACGCGGAATTTGCAACGGTGGCAACGGATTTCGATGCGATTGTTACCGCAAATAATAATTGGGCCAGCCGCAATAACACCGAACCGCTCCCTGTTTATTTGGGCGAATTTGGGGTCGACAACGAGGCGGATAGCTACGGCTCCGACCGCAAAAAATGGTTGAGCTGGATTCGCATGCAGGCAGAAAAACGGGGCTTCTCATGGTCGCACTGGAATATGTATCAAAACCAGAATAGTTCCAAGGGCATGGGTCCCTGGATTTACAGTCAACAAATCATTAACCCCGAACAACGCAGTTTTGATGCCGAACCCTTAGAAGCACTCGTCGGGCATTACGAGTTTGAGAATGGCACCACCGGGGGAGGCGTGAGCGTTGCAAATACCGAACCGGGCTTTAAAGGCACGGGATATCTGGCCTACCCCACCAGCACCGGAGCGAGCGTATGGGCACGCGCAGAGAGCATCTACATTCCCAAAAACGACACCTATGCCGTTAAAATCCATTACGCCAGTGCGGGCGACCGCCTCCTGCGCCTTATTTCCCGAAACGATGCCCTCGGAACCGTTCAAACCCTCGATTCACAACTTTTTCCGGCGACCGGCGGGAATGACTCCTGGTCAACACTTACCGTAAACGTCTTGTTCGAGGCCGGCGATGAAGCCGACCTTAAAATTGTGGCAACTCCCGACGTAGGCGTAAACCTCGATTGGATTCGAATTTGCCTACCCTAAGGCAAGCCAGTGATCGCATTACAGATCGCTGCCGTTGGTAGCGATGACCTTCGAGTACCACTTGGCAGACTCCTTCAGGCGGCGCTCCTGCGTCTCGAAATCAACATGTATGATGCCAAATCGCTCCCGATAGCCTTCTGCCCATTCAAAGTTATCCATGAGAGACCAAAGGAAATAACCCTCCACCGGAATGTCTTCACTGGCGGCCCTGCGGAATTCGCGGAGGTAACGCCCTACGAAATCAATGCGTTGCTCATCGCGCACCGCACCGTCAAGACCCACCCAATCGTGAGCCGACATCCCATTTTCGGTAATGTAAATCGGTTTGCCATAGCGCTCATGAAAAAAGCGAGGTCCCCAGTAGAGAATTTCCGGAGTAACCGGCCACTTGAATGCGGTCAATCGATCCCCCTGTGGCATGGGCCCCTCTTCCCAGCGGTTACCCGCTTGGCTCGCTTCAACCTTCCAGCCATTGTAAAGATTGATTCCGCAAAAATCGAGCGGCTGGTTAATGAGAGCCATCTCCGCATCGGTGTAGCGCGGCACTTTGTCACCAAAAACCTTTAGGCCCTCCTCAGGATACTTACCCAGAAAGATAGGATCGGTATACCAGGCAATGTTCCAACTGGCTTCGCTGCTCACCAACCAAGTGTTCGCGCCCCCCGGATTTAAATCGCCCTCCCCCGGAACAGAAAAGGTCGCCTCGTAAGCCGCTTGGATATCCGCCTTGGAATCGCTATTGGGAAAAGCCACCGAACCCGTCGGAGCCGCGCCGATAGCCGCGGCGGGATCGACCGCGCGAATGGCCTGTACCGCACGACCATGCGCCAGCAAACTGTGGTGCGTTGCAACCAGCACATCACTGAGCGACATCTTCAGACCCGGTGCCTTCATACCATTCAGAAGCCCATGGCCGATAAAACACTGCGGCTCATTTAAGGTAAACCAATGCTTCACCCGATCCGAAAGACGCTCGGCAACCACATGGGTATAATCAGCAAACCACTGCGGAATGTCAGGATTCATCCAGCCGCCCCGCAAATGAAGCGCCTGCGGCAGGTCCCAATGAAAGAGCGTTGCATAGGGCACGATTTGTTTTTCCAAGAGCGCATCCACCAATTGGTCATAGAAATCAAGCCCCTTGGTATTGATCGAACCCGTGCCCTCCGGCAGGATGCGCGACCAGGAAAGCGAAAAGCGATAGGCCTTAAGCCCGATTTGAGCCATGAGATCCACATCACCCGCAAAGCGGTGGTAATGATCACAGGCAACATCCCCGGAAGAACCATCTTTGATGTTTCCCCTAACCTTGCAGTATTCGTCCCATATGCTCGGACCCTTGCCATCCTTGGACGCCGCACCTTCTATTTGATAGGCCGCCGTTGCAGCGCCCCAAGCGAAATTTTCTTTAAATGACATAATGGATCAATGATTGCGCTCTTTTTTCATCCGTGCGGAAAGTTGCTCAATCTCAACCTTGTAGGCACGCACATCAACCACATTTTTGTTTTCATTCGGGTCAATTCGGTGGTCGTAATACTCACGGGCTACAACCTCTCCGCTGCTCTTTTTAATCCATTCAGTATAACGCCCCTCCTTCGACTTTACCGAATAACCTATCACGCCTCCCCAGCGCGGGTATTGCGAGTAGGCCAACTCCGTCCATTCCGCATCAGGATCCTTCAACAAAGGCATTAAACTCGTGCCCTCGCATTGATCGGGCCTCGGCAACCCCGCCAAGTCACACAGAGTGGGATATAAATCCAGAAGCTCAACCAAGGCACCCG
>JAACDB010000030.1 GCA_009937095.1 Verrucomicrobiota bacterium | reverse complement strand
GGGGCTTGCCGGAACGTTTGGCGGCGCGGGCCTGTGCGGCGTTCCAAATTTTCAGGAAGGCCGCGCGCAAGGTGGTATCGGCTTCGTAGCCCGTGAGGGGGAGCGCTTGGAAGCTGGGCTTGCCCTGCGGGAAGCAAAGGCCACGGGTGGTCTCGATACAGGCGTAGGGACTGCTTCGTAGTTGTGTTATGGAGATCGATCCGAGTGCCCATGCGGGGGGAACATAGAGACTTGGAGCGGGCAGTCCGTTTTCGGAAAACCAATGAAAGGCGCGGTGGAGCAGGGCTTCGATCTCGGCGGGGTCGAGGTCGAGGTGTTCGGCAACGCTGCGGGAAAGGAGTGCGGCGTGCAGACGGTGGTAAAGGCGGCGTGGACGGGTGTGGTGCTGCCAGCCGTGAGCGGCGAGGGGATGCCCCAGTTCCGCCAGTTCGCGGAGGCGTTCGACTTGTGCGGGTTGCCAGTCCTTGCCGGGGACGACAAGCAGGGTCACGGGCGGTACCCCCAATTCCGCAAGCCATTCGAGCAGTTCCTGGACGCGCCCGAGGGTTTCCGGCATGCAGTCGTGAATCGAGACGAGTGCCTTCATGGGCGGGGCGGGTTCGCGTATTTCGCGAGGACGCGGGCCCATTGCTCCAGAGTGGATTGGTTGAGTTGTTCTGCTGCGTGGCGGGCGGCCTCAGAGGTGCCTTGCCAGTATTCGGGCGGCTGGTCGAGGCAAGACTGGATGGCGTCACTCAGGCTTTGGTCCGGCGGTAGCGCGATGAGCCCTTCATTGAGTTGAGGCCACTCGTGGATGCCTGCATTGGCGGAGACCAACGCGGGGCGTCCGCGTGCCATTGCTTCTAGGGCGACCGAGCCAAAGGTTTCGAGCTTTGAGGGCAGGAGCAGGCAACTCGAGCCATCGATTAGCTCGATCAGTTGTTCACGGGTGAGCCAGCCCTTGAAGTGGACATTCTTTAGATCTTCAGCGGCGGCTTCCAGCTTGGCGCGTTCGGGGCCATCGCCGCCGATATCGAATTGAACATGGGGGAAGTCGGCCGCCGCCTCAATAATGCGGTCGACGTTTTTTTCGTCTGCAAGGCGTCCGGCGAAACAGATGCGCTCGACGCGTGGGGGGGCAGGGGTGAGGGGTTTTTCAAGGAAGGCACCTTGCAGGGGGGTGCCCATGATTTCGGTGAACCTTGCGCCGAGGTGCTGGACGTCGGACACGAGTTTGGAATTGTTAACGAGGACGGTGGCGCTGGATTTGCAGAGGATGCGGTTGGCATTGCGGAGGTAGGTGTTGCAAAGGAAGCGCGTGAAGGGCCGCCAGTAGAGGCGCGCGAGTTGTTCAAAGTCGGTGTGGAAAGCGCTGATGAAGGCGGCGCGGTGGCGTTTGGCGTGATACAGCCCGAGGAGACCGAAGGGGCCTGGGGTGGCGGCGATCACGAGGTCGGGGCGAAAGGCTTTACAGCCCTTGGCAATGCGAAAGGGGTTGGGGCTAATGAGGCGTTGGGAGGGGTCACCCGGCATGGGAATCGAAATGCGGAAGTGGCGTGTCTTTTCAAGGGGCTGAAATATTTCGAGGGCCTCGACATAGGGTTCGAGTTGTCCGAGCAGGTCGTGGTAGTAAGCGCCCGTGCCGTTGCGTTCGGGAAAGGAATCCGAGAAGAACGCGACGCGCAGACGACGGGCGGGACTGGAGGAAGCATCAATCATGAGGAGCGGAGGCGTTTTGAACGCGAACTGGGTTGCTCAGGAGTTTGCGGTGGAGGGGTTGCAGGTAAACCCCGATTTCAGAAATTCTATGGTCGCTCGGTGCGGGCGGGGATGAGTGGTCGCTTGAATGGTGAGCCTGCTGTTGCTTGAGGCATTTGCGCAGCGGGGAACCCGGTTGAATCTCGAGTTGGGCGAGGGCAGCCCGCAGGAGCGGACCGGGTGCCTTGCGGAGGTCGGCTTCATCGATGAGGGCAGTACTTCCCGGGGGCGCGGATTCGATGAATTTTAAAAGGATCTCGTAATTATGCTGGAAGCAGGTGCCGAAGAGGCGAGCGGTCACGATCCCTGAGGGGTCGCTTCCGAAGAGGCGACGGGCAGGGGCGAGGGAATGGAGTTGGGAATGGAGCGCTTCGGTGGGTTCGCGAACGCAGAGGATGAATTTGGCATCGGGGAAGCGTTGACGCAGGGCGGGACACCAAGAGGCGAAGGCCGCGTTTTTTGAGAGGAAGCGGCGCCCCTTGCTGTCGGTATAAAGATGCCTGCGGATACAGGCTTCGTAGAAATCAAGGAGGTGGTTGCGCTGGTGCGCGGGGAGGGTATCCAGTGCCGCCATTTGGGCGAGGTGCCGGGAATTGGGGAAGGCGAGCAAGAGGATGAGGCAACTCGCGGCGGGTAACAGCCAAAGGTAGTCTTCTTCCGGGGCATCGGGGGCGACGGCGTGAATTTTGTTGAAATCACCTGCGGCTCGATCGGTGCATGCCCGTATCCCTTTATTGAATGGGCCTCCGATCTTTTGATCCAGGCAAATAAAAAGCTGAATTATTTTGCGGGCGGTGATGGAGGGCGCGAGGGCCGCCTCCCAGGTGCTGACGGTGGTGAATTGATCGGAGTCGTGTGCGAGGGTTCGGTGGACAAAGGTGGTTCCGCTGCGCGGGATGCCCGTGATGAAGACCGGTTCGCGGATGGCGGTGCGGCGGTAGGCGGGGAAGAGCCATTCATCCAAAAAGAGCCCCAGCCAGTGGAGGATTTGGATAGCGAGGAGGGCGGGGCCAAGGAGGAGAAATAGGATACGCCGACCCGTGAGCGGTGCCTGCGGATTCGCCCCCGGCTTAAGGGCGTTGACCCACCATTTCAAGTAACGGGTAATGCTTTGGAGGCACAGGAGCAGCATTCAGCTATCGAAGACCAGCTTCTTGGAGAGGGTGTAGTTGAAACAAAGCCCCGCCATTCCGCCAACCCACACCCCGAGGAGGGGCAGGGTTGCCGAGGCGGCTATGCGCCCGCCCATTTCAAGCCCGACTTGTAGGACAAGGGTGAAAACCGCGATATTGAGTCCCGCGCCAACCGCATGGACACTGTAGTGGCGCAGGAGGGAATGCCAGAGGGCGCGTCCGGTCTCGAGGTGGTGAAAAGTGAAGTAACGGTTGAGGGCATAGCCGGCAGCCATCGAGCTCGCCAGCGAAACGATACGCCCAAAGTAAGGGTTCACCTCAAAGCCGAGGAGGAGGTAGAGAATGACCACATCAATAATCGAAATGCTTACGCCAACCGTTGCAAAACGCACAAAGGTGGCGCGGGGGCTTCCGGAGCGGTGGATTTTTCCGAGGAACTTTCGCATAGCGATTTGAGTGCTATTAGGAGTCCAATACAAACGGGCCAGCGCGTCAAACGAGAATCCTCAACCCGCTACCGTTAAGGCGATTGAACGCGGGTGCCGCGCAACAATTTGATGTCGGCAACAAAGGGGCCGCCTGGTAGCAGGCTCGCGAGGAGGAGCAGGGCGGTGGTGCGGGATTTCCAGTAGCCTTTGAGCTGCAGCAAGGCTGCCAGTCCCACATAGAGGATCCAAAGCACCCCGTGCGCCATCCCGATTTGTTGCACCGCTGTGGGTTCATCCCAGAGGTATTTTAGCGGCATGGCGTAGCCCAGTAAAAGGAGGAAGGAGAGCCCTTCCAAAAAGCCAACGAGCCGAAGTGATGGAAGTGCGGCACGCATCAACTGCCCGGCTTGGTTGCGGGACTGCTCTGCAATTCCGGCGGGAGGGCATCGGCGGGGTAGGTCGGGGAGCTCAGTTGCGCGAGGCTGTGGTGGGGGACGTCAGAGCTTGTTGCACCGGCGCTGCGGTCGACGATCACACCCACTGCTACCGGGTCGGCGCCATGGGCTCGGCATTGCGCCAGCGCCTCCAGTACGCGCCCGCCACGAGTGATGACGTCTTCCACGATGAGCACTTTTTCGCCCGACTCGAATTTGAAATTACGCCGCAGTTCCAGCGTGTCGTTTACCTTTTCGAGAAAGACAAAACGGGCGCCCAGTTGCCGGGCTACTTCCTGCCCAATGACGAGTCCGCCCATGGCGGGTCCCACCACTGTGGTTGCCCCGTAACCCTTGAGATTTTCGACCAGTATTTCGGCCAGGCGGGTGACTTTATCAAGGTACTGGCAGACTTGGGCACATTGAAAAGAATGCCCGCTGTGCAGGCCTGAGCGCAGAAGGAAATGACCCTCCAGTAATGCGCCACTGTCGCGGAAAATTTGTATAACCTCGTCTTCTTGACTGCTCATGGCGCCAGACTGGCAAGCCTGTGCCCCGGTGTGAAGCGGGAAATAAAAAAATAAAGAGACTCCGTTTAGGGAGCCTCTTTAGAATGACACAGTCTTGCGGAAGCAGGCTTACTTGTAATCGTCTGGATTGATTAAGCCACTATCCCCGGTTTTGGCAGGCTTTACCTCCAGCCAGCCTTTCTCCTGAGCGCTGCTTTGGGTCGTATTGCAACCTGAGGTGAGTAATGATACCAAGACCAAAGTATTTACTAATACAAAGAATAACTTATTCATATAGCGATTTATTACCATATATTTAATTAAGTAAATACAATTTATTTAATTTTTTCGAGGGGTGAATGACCCGTTGTGGCTTGTGCTGACAGCGTTCCTGCTCCTATCTTGGGTGCTGATTTCATGCTGCCACTGCTACACCGCCATATTTGACGGGAAATTTCGACGGCAACCGCCGTGGCGCTGGGTTTGTCTGTTTTTGTTTTATTGCTGAGTAATGCCATGGGGGATATTTTCGGCCTTGTGATTGCTGGAAAGTTGGATGCCCTGCTTTTCTTCAAATTAATCGCCTTGCTGATACCCTATGTTACCGCCTATGCCCTGCCGCTTGGAATGTTGACTGGAACCTTGATTGCATTGGGGCGTTTGTCCTCGCAGCACGAAATTACCGCGATGAAATCGGTCGGAGTGGGTTTGGGTCAGGTGGCGACTTCCGTCTTTTTTCTGTCCTCGCTGGGGGTGGTGCTGGGATTAATCGTCAATTTGCATTACGCGCCGCAATCGCGTGCCGCCTACAAAACCTTGATCGCATCGGTCGTTACGGAGAACCCGATGAGTTTTATCGAGCCGCGCCGCTTTATAAATGAATTTCCTGGAGCGGTGATTTACGCGGGGGAGCGCGAGGGTAATCGTTTGGGCGATATTTGGTTTTGGAAATTGAATGATGCCAAGCAGGTTGAGCTCTTCATGCGCGGGCGCGAGGGAGAGGTCGAATACCGCAAGGGTGAAAACGTGCTCATACTTACCTTGCGCGACGGAACGACCGAGCAACGAAAAGCAGCGGGCGAGGCGGGTTTTACTGAATCGGGATTCAATCTCTTGGATTTCGGAGAACTTTCTTTTGAATGGTCGCTGGATTCTGTTTTCCAAACGCAGGCGGCACGTCCCACCCGGGTCAAGGACATGACCTTCGCGCAACAAATGAAGCTGCGCAAATCCCTGAAGGAGCGAGAGGCCGCGGCGGGGAGTGGACTCTCCGGAGAACGTCTGGAGGTGCAATACTACGTACAGGAGAATTGCGCCTACGCCTTTTCGGTTTTTTCTCTGGCGATTTTTGCGGTGCCCTTGGCTATTCGGGTAGGGCGACGGGAAAGCTATGCCAATCTTGGGCTAGCGCTTCTTGATGCGATGGCTTTCTATGCGATGATGGTGGCGATGAGTTGGATGGAGGGCCGGGTGGCGTTGCGGCCGGACCTGCTCATCTGGTTGCCCAATATTATTTTTCAGTCGTTGGGATTGTATTTCCTGGCGCGCGTTAACTGGCATTGAGTATGCAGGTGCTGGAACTCGACGGGCCGTGGTCAGCAGAGCACTTACTCCGGTGTTTTATTGAAGGGGAGCGTCCCTTCGCGCTCGATAGTGCCCAATCGAATGACGGCCTGGGGCAATGGAGTTTTTTCGGGGCGGATCCCTTTAAGGTCGTTTCGGGCGATGCAGGCTTCGAGGAACTGCGTGCCGAGATGCAGCCTCATGCGCGGGCGGTAGAGGGCGACATCCCTTTTATTGGCGGTGCGGTGGGTTATGTGGCGTATGACTATGGGCGTAGACTCGAGCGCATTTCGGAACAGGCGGTGGATGACCGGGGTATTCCGGATCTGTGTTTTGGCCTGTATGACGGCATTGCGGCACTCGAACACCGCACCGGAAAGCTTTATCTGATTGCTCTCGGAATCAAGGCTCCCGCGGAGTCGGTTTTGCGTGAGCTTGAGGCACGGGTGCGGCAGGTGCCGGCTTTAACGAGTGGGTCGCCGCCGGTTCGCGGGCCTTGGCAATGGAATAGTACGGAAGCAGAATTCATGGAATCGGTTGAGCGCATCAAGGCATACATTGCCAGCGGCGACGCTTATCAAGTGAATCTCTCGCGGCGGGTGCGCTGTGCCTATACCGGCGACCCCCTGCAACTGTATGAAGCCCTGCGTCGGGGAAATCCCGCGCCGTTCGGGGCCTATCTCGACTGCGGCGATTGGCAGTTGCTCTCAACCTCACCGGAACAGTTCCTGCGCAAGCGCGGTCGGGAATTGGTCTCTCGTCCGATTAAGGGAACGCGACCTCGCGGTGTGGGACTGGAGGAGGATGCCGCCTTGGCGGCAGATTTGGGTGCTTCGGAAAAGGAGCGGGCGGAACTCTTGATGATCGTCGATTTGGTACGCAATGACCTCGGTCGGGTTGCGGAGTATGGCTCTGTGGAAGTGGAGCAGTTGTATCATCTGGAGCGCTACGCCCGAGTGATGCACCAGACGGCGCAGGTGCGTGCGCAGATGGCATCAGGAAAAGATGTATTTGATTGTATGGCAGCGCTCTTCCCCGGTGGTTCCATAACGGGAGCGCCAAAAGTGCGGGCGATGGAGATCATTGAAGCGTTGGAACCAACCCGGCGGGGCGCGTATTGCGGCTCGATGGGCTATCTTGGTTTTGATGGGGAGGCCGAGTTAAATATAGCCATTCGCAGTTTGCATTTAAAAGCAGGGCAGCTGGACTATCAGGCCGGAGGAGGGATTGTGTGGGACTCGGATCCCAAGTCGGAATTCCAGGAAACGCTCGATAAAGGGCGCGCCATTCACGAGACTATCGAAGCATTATGTCAGGAATTATAACGATCAGCAAAGGCGGCAGCCTTGAACTCAAAACCGGGGATGGTGGATTCGCGTATGGGGAGGGTTTGTTTGAAACCATCAAGCTCTTGGATGGCGGGCTTTGTTTTTGGAAGGCCCACTGGGCGCGTCTGACAGCCTCGGCAGTTGCCTTGAGTTTTGATTTGCCTGAGGAGGCGTCCGTGCTAGCAGCTTTGCGCAGATGGTTAGCGGCAGAGGGGCAGACTTCGGGCATTATTAAACTGTCACTGGTGCGGCAGGCAGAAACCACTACACTTTATATTTATGGACGCGAAGCCTTGGGTATACCGCCAGAGACCGTGCGCTTGCAGGTGGAGTTGGACTCACGCCTCAATCCGGCAGCTTTGCTGGCGGGTCACAAATCGCACAATTACATGGAGGCGATGCTGCTTTGGCGGGCGGCCCGTACGGCGGGCTTCTACGATTGCCTGCGCCTCAACACTTCTGGTCATTTGGCGGAGGCGGCGGTCGCCAACGTTTTCTTCTTAAAGGCGGGAGTATTGCATACCCCCGCGCTGGAAACCGGAATTTTGCCTGGGGTGGTTCGTGCGGAAGTCCTGCGTTTGGCGCCGGAGGCGGATCTGGAAATAAACGAGGGGCATTACGAACTGGATGCCCTCGCCCAAGCGGAGGCGGTCTTTTTGACCAACTCGGTGGCGGGAATGGTCCCCGTTGCTTCGATTCCGAATGTCTTTGAGGGCGACACTACGGAGCAGGCAGAGCTGGTTGGTTTGCGTGCACGACTTGCCTCGGTCGAGAAACTCGCTTCTGTAATGCCCTAATGTCTCTTCCGGATATATTCCATACCCCTCGCAAGGATTTGCCCCTCGGTTCGCGCACTTATTTGGCGGGCATCCTGAATCTTACTCCGGATTCATTTTCGGACGGGGGTGATTATGCCTCGTTAGAGGCGGCGAAGGTGCGCTTCCATGCAATGACCGCAGCGGGTGCGGATCTGATAGACATCGGTGGGGAATCCACTCGGCCGGGATTTGAACCGGTTTCGGAGGCGGAGGAATTAGAGCGGGTCATTCCATTCATTGAAGCCATTCGGGGCGAGACGGAGGCGTTGATCTCGGTGGACACCTCGAAGAGCGCGGTCGCGGCGGCGGCGGTTGTGGCGGGTGCGGATATTGTGAATGATATTTGGGGGGCGCAGGGCGACCCCGCGATGGCGGAGGTCATGGGTGCTGCACAGGCAGCTTGTATTCTCATGCACAATCGACCTGCAGCGGCGGCGGGTGCCGGGGATGTCATTAATTCGATTCTTGAATTTTGGAATCGGTCGGTCACGCGGGTGCGCGAAGCGGGTGTCGCCGCTGAGTCGATCCTGCTGGAGGCTGGGTTGGGCATTGGGAAAACCAATGAAGAGAATTGGGAAATCATGCGCCGGTTGGAGGAGTTGCACGCGGCAGGCTATCCGCTTTTGTTAGGTGCTTCGCGCAAATCAATGTTGGCGCGCTTTCTTGAAATTGAAGACCCCAAGGCGCGGTTGAGCGGAACTTTGGGCACGACCGCGCGGGCGATTCAGGCTGGTGTTGCTTTTTTACGTGTGCACGATGTGCAGGAAAACCGCGAATGCGCGGATGTTTTGAATCACTGCCGCCATGAAACAAACGACTCAGATTGAATTAAAGGGATTGGAATTTTTCGCGTACCACGGGGTTTTGCCGGAGGAGGCAAAGTTGGGTCAACGCTTCTCCCTGGATGTGGTTTTGTCTTTGGATTCCGACATGCGTTTTGAAAGTGACGCCGTGGAATCGACCGTGAATTACGCGGAGGTGTATGCGCTGGTGGAGTCAATCTTTACGGGGGAACGTTTCAATTTGATCGAGCGGGCGGCAGAGGCGATTTCGGAACGGGTGCTGGCAGATTTTAAACGGGTGTGTGAAGTGAAGGTCACGGTACGCAAGCCCTCTGCGCCCTTGCCCGGGGTTTTTGAGTATTGTTCGGCGGAGGTGACTCGATGCCGTTGACACGAGCCTTCGTTGCCTTTGGCAGCAATGTCGGGGAGCGCTTGGAAACGATGCGCACTGCTTTGGAAATGTTGACAAAGGATGGGCAGACGCACTGCGTGAAGACGAGTCCGGTTTATCAGAATCGGGCGGTGGGCATGGGGGATGCCGCACCATTTTTAAATGCGGTGGTAGAATTTGAAACGGCGCTCGGTGCGGATGCCTTGTTGGAGATCTGCCTCAATGTAGAAGCGTCGCTGGGGCGTGAGCGGGGGTCGGCTTGGAAACCGCGGACGATTGATTTGGACGTCCTGCTTTTTGGGATGGAGCAGCGTAAGGAGGCGTATTTGACCTTGCCGCATCCGCGGATTGTGGAACGTGATTTCGTGGCGCAACCTTTGTTGGATATTGCGCCGGATGTGGAGATTGAGGGGCGCAGCATTAAAGCGATTGTCGCGGCGTTGCCGGAATTTGAACTTGAGCTTTACGCTCCGCAACTGGTCACTCAATCTGCTGAACCATGAAACCGGAAGTGGAGATTGAATATTGCCCCGGCTGTCGCTGGCTTTTGCGGGCGAGCTGGACGGCACAGGAATTGTTGACGACCTTTGAGGCAGAACTCGGTGGGGTGAGCTTGCGGCCCTCCGCAACCGGAGGACGGTTCACGGTACGAGCGGATGAGGTGGTGCTTTGGGATCGGGCGACGGAGGGACGCTTTCCGGAGATGAAGGAATTGAAGCAGTTGTTGCGCGACCAAATTGCGCCAGAACGCGACCTGGGTCACAGTGACCGAAAGGAGGAAAGCTTGGATGGCTGATGCGGTTTTAGATGCCATGTTGCAGGCCGCGCAGGATTTGTCTGACGGGGTGGATGGCTTGGATTTTGCGGCACCGACGGAAGTGGTTTATAATCCCCTGCGCTATGCATGGGCAGCGCACGAACAATACCTGCGTTTACATGCGAGCGAAAAAAAACGGGTTATTTTTTTAGGGATGAACCCCGGGCCATTCGGAATGGCGCAATGCGGGGTTCCTTTTGGAGAGATCGCGCTGGTACGTGATTGGGTGGGGGTGGATGCTCCGGTGGCACAACCGCCGGTGGTGCACCCCAAGCGCCCGATCGAGGGATTTGCCTGCACGCGCAGTGAGGTGAGCGGGCGTCGTTTATGGGGTGCTTTTAAGGAACGCTTTGGCATGGCAGAGGCTTTTTTTAAGGATCATTTTGTGGCGAATTATTGCCCCTTGGTTTTTATGGAGGCTTCGGGAAAAAACCGCACGCCAGACAAGTTGCCGGCCTCGGAGAAGGCGGCTTTGGAGGCGCATTGCTCGGCGCATTTGCGGGCGATTGTCAAGGCGCTGGATCCGGAATGGTTAATCGGGGTGGGCGCCTTTGCGGAACAGCAGGCCGCCGAGGCCTTGGCGGACCAGGGTACCCGGATTGGGCGTATTTTACACCCGAGTCCCGCCAGTCCGGCAGCGAACCGCGGTTGGGCAGAGCAAGCGACCGCACAATTGGAGGTGCTGGGAATTTGGTGAATCTGCGAAAGGGGCGCGTTTAAAATTGTCAACTTACGGTAAGTGTGTCGTTTTATTGGGACTTTAATCCATGCGTATTACATTACTAAAGTCGAAATTACTGCGAGCCGAGGTGACGGATCGGGCCCTTCATTATGAAGGTAGCCTTGCCATCGATGCAGATTTTTTGGAGGCGGTAGGCCTGTGCCCCTACGAAAAAATTCTGGTTGCGAATATCAGTAATGGGGAACGTTTTGAAACTTACGCCATTGAGGCGCCACGTGGTTCGCATTGCATTGCCCTAAATGGGGCAGCGGCGCACAAAGGCGAGCTGGGTGATTTGCTGGTCATTATGGCCTTTGGTGAAGTTGAAGCAGAGGCTGCTGGGGATTGGAAACCGCAGGTGCTCCTGCTCTCCGACGGCAATCGCAGCTCTGAATTAAAAAAGAATGTGCTGCTTGCAAAGGACACCACAAACTAGGAAAGGCGGTTGAAAGATTCTCAAGACCAAACAGCAGGATGCCATACTGGAGGTTTTGCAGGAGGCACAACGTCCTTTGACGCGGGATGAGATTTTATTGCTGGCCCGCAAAAAGGTGCCGCGTTTGGGCTCGTCTACGGTAAACCGCGCAATTCGAAAATTTTCGGAGGCTTATGATTTGGTGGGCGTGGATTTCCCGGGTCAGCCGCGACGGTATGAATTACCGGCAGAACAAGAGCACCCGCATTTCATCTGCCGCACTTGCAATCGGGTTTACGACCTGGATGGGGTGATGCAGTTGCCACCACTACGCGCTCCAAAGGGTTACCTTGTGACGGGTGGGGAAGTCATCTACACGGGCATATGTGCGACATGCAATCAGTGAAGCTATTTGGATCGAGCCTGCTCATGACGG
>JAACDB010000029.1 GCA_009937095.1 Verrucomicrobiota bacterium | reverse complement strand
GCGGCCTGCTGTTGCCCGCAGGTTGGCATTGTTCTTGAGCGCTTCGGTGGCCAGTTCCCTGAGTTGGGGGTCGCCTAAGTCTTGCAGCCAGTTGACGGATAGGGTTCCACTCGTGGACTTGGGCGCTTGCCACTTGCTGGGCGGAGCCAGCTCAGGTAAGGGCTGTGCTTTGGGTGCTTGCTTACAAGCGCCGAGCAAAGCGGCCGCGCCTAGTAAAATACAGCTGTGATACTTAGCCATTAATGGTGTACATTTTCAGCTAACGAAACGTCCCAGAGTGCCTAAAACTTACATCGCAATCTTGCGCTGTTTGTTTCACTGAGCGGATTAGGCTTCCTCAAAGCGCCGCTTAAAGAGGTCGGTCAATTGCTGCAGCATCGTGTCTGCGCTATCGGAAGGACCTTCGGTATGAATGGTAAGCTTGGAGCCTTTTCCTGCGGCGAGCATCATGAGCCCCATTATGCTTTTCCCGTTTACCCGCTCCTCGTCTTTTTCAACCCAGACTTCCCCGCTATAAGTGTTTGCAATGCGTACAATCATAGCCGCCGGACGGGCATGAATGCCCATTTTGTTTTCTACAACAAGCTCAAGACTGTTGTTGGCGTTGGTTTGATCTGCTTCAGGCGCGGTCATTTGCGGTGGGAGTTTCGTGTGAACTTACGATACTAGGGATGTTTCAGTACCGTCAAGGGGTAAAAGAAACGGGCTTAACGAAGGGCACTTACCCTTTGAATTCGGTAATTTGATCGCTTTGGTGCTGCCACAGGCGGGCGTAGTGACCATCCGACTCAATGAGTGCATCGTGGGTGCCACGTTCAATTATGCGGCCTGCTTCGAGTACCACGATGGTGTCAGCCCGGCGCACGGTCGAGAGGCGGTGAGCGATTACCAGAACGGTTCGATCCTGCATGAGGTGCTCGAGCGCTTCCTGGATTTTGCGCTCGGTGATGGTATCCACGCTTGCCGTGGCTTCGTCTAAAATCACAAAAGGCGGGTTTTTTAGGAAAACGCGGGCAATAGTGAGGCGTTGTTTTTCGCCCTGACTGAGCCGAATGCCTTTCTCGCCGATGTTGGTATCGAGTCCAAGGGGGAGGCTTTTAACAAAATCCCAAGCGCAGGCTTGTTCGAGGGCATGGATGAGTTCCGCTTCACTGGCCTCATGACGCGCGAGCAGGAGGTTGTCGCGTACACTACCTTCAAAGAGGAAAGGGTCTGGGGCGACGTGACCCACTTTATCATGCAGGTCATCAAGAGCGAGTTCGCGGACGTCGATCCCGGAAAGCCGGACGGTTCCGCTGTTGGCATCGCAGGTGCGCATCACGAGGTTGGCCACCGTTGATTTGCCCGCACCGGTATGGCCAACAAGGGCAGTTACCTGATTGGCGGCAAGGGTAAGGTTAAAGTCCCTTAGCACCGTGTCGCGGGTGGGGTAGGCGAAATCAACAGCCTCAAACTGTGCCTCAATGGGACCCTTGGGCAGACTGTGTGCATCCTGAGCTTCTTCGACCTCAAGGGGTGTATCGAGAATTTCAAAGACGCGTTCGCCCGAAGCCCGCCCTGCTGCGATTAGATGATTCAAGCCGTGTAACAGAGACAAGGGCATGTAGAGCATATTGGCGTACAGGAAGAAGGCGATGAGTTTGCCGATGGTGAAACCCTCGGCACCTTGCAGGACAAAATAGCCGCCCACGCCGACAATGCTGAGGAAACCCAATTTGGTGATGAGACTTGTGCCGGGACTGTAAAGCGACCAGCGATACATCGCGGAGAGGGTTTTGCCGCGCAGGTCTTCTGCCTTGGTATCAAAACGGGCTGATTCGCGGGCCTGTAGGCCGAAGCTTTGGATCAGGCGATTGCCCTGGATGTCCTCCACCAGCAAGCTGTTGAGGTCGGCTGCGCTCTCACGCACACCCTTCCAAACGGTGCGTGATTTTTTGGAATAGAAAATCCCCAGGATCAAAAGGATGGGAACGGGTAAAAAGACTCCCCATGCGAGCGCTGGCTCCATAGTAAAGAGAATGGCGGTAATGCCCACAATACGCATAATAGCGCCCGTTCCCTGTTCGGTGCCGTCAAGGAGAGCCCGCTCCACCGCCGCGACATCCTCAATGACCCGCGAGGAAATCTCACCGCTTTTGCGTTGGTCGTAGAACGATGCCGGCAGACGCAACAGTTTGTCGTGCAGGTCGCGCCGCATCTCAAGTAGCACCTGTTGTTCAAGCTTGTTATTGATTCGGATGCGCAGGCTATTGAGCACTTCGCTGCCAATATAAAGCAGACCAATGATGCCCACGCCCCAGAGCAGCGCACTCATTTGTCCGTTTTCCTGAATGGAATCGAGAATGATCTGAATCATTTTCGGAACCGCGATCTCCAGTACGGTCATTCCTGCTGCGAGCCCAATGGTCAGCCAGAATAAACCCTTGTAGCGAAACAGGTAGGCCGACACCCGCAGGATGGTGTTTGGCTTTGCGTTCGACTTTTCAGCTTCCCTTGGCATAGCCCACGAGCCAATTCCTCTTTTCTGCTTAAGGCAAATGCGAAAGCGTAAAATTAAGGTTGTCAGGCATCCGCTCCCTATGCTCTATAAATTCCTTAGCCTCTGAATGCAGAAGCCTCATTTAATCCATTCAATATCATGTCTGTACGACTTTACGTAGGAAATTTATCTTTTGATGCCACCGGTGACGATTTAAACGAAATCTTCTCCGAATGCGGAGCGGTAGAGGAAGCCATCATTATTACCCGCCCCGGCGGCGGTCGTCCTCGTGGCTTCGGTTTTGTCACTATGAGTGACCCTGAGGAAGCCGCAGATGCCATTGCGCAACTTGACGGCCTTGAACTCGCTGGCCGCGCTATGAGGGTCAATGTTGCCAAGGATCGCGAAGAAAGCGACGGACGCCACGACGAGGACGAAGACGACTTCGACGAGGAATAAACAAGTCTTCGGTCATTATGAAGCCCTGTAAGGGTTTTACGCACTTACCCCTATTGACAGGGCGGCTGCATTCTTGCTGAGCTGCTGTATCTATCTTAGCGGGTGTTAAGGACTCAGAAGCATGTATAATACGTGCCTTAAAGGTAACTTTTAGGCATTAAAAACATTGGTTATTCCGAGAAACTTGGATTTGCACTTAGCCACATATAGCCCAAGTATGCGGGTGGGGAAATGGTGCCAAATCAAATCAAAGAAGCTGCGGAGGCCTTGCTTGTTCAGAATGAACAAGGGGTATATTCGTTTAAAACAAATGGAGATGTATATTGGCTGAAAATAGCGGGAGAGGAGAAAAGTAATTTTGTTCGCAAGCTCTCCAGTTCATTTCATGCATGCTTCAAAATAAATTATCTACGAACGAACGCATCGGGCATGTCCCCATGGGAACGCTTGCAGCACGAGAAGCAGGTTATTCATCATCTTGGGGCAAAAGGCACCTCCGTTCCCTTGATGGTTTGTGAAGGGAATAATTATTTTGTTACCCAAGACGCAGGAGTCCCGCTGCATGCCGCGCCGCAAGAAATTCTAACGAGTGAGTTTTTGCAGCGCCTCTTTGTGGGCCTGATGCAACTGCATCAACTGAGAGTTGCCCACGGCAGACCGTCCGTGCGGGATCTTGTTGTGAACGAAAAAAAGGACATAACCTTTGTGGACTTTGAAGAATCCCAGATAAACCCCGGCCCGGCCATGAAAGCTCGCGATTTTATGCTTATGATTTTGGATTTAGAACGGCTTAATTTAAGCGGGGAAAAAATAAGTGACGCGATAACGCATTGGTTGGAATACGAAGAAAAGGAAGTTTTTCGGGAATTTAGAAAACTAGTCCTTCTTTTGAAAATCATCCGCCATCCGGCGAAACTGATTTTAATTTTCAAGCCGCGGAATAGGCTCAGTCGCCAAATAATTCAAAGCGCATCCATCCTTGAGGCTGTTTTAAAAAAGAATGCGCTTTAGTTTTTCTCCTCTTGAATCGGTGTTTGGATCTTAATTGGGGCAGGAGGCATGACAGGCATCCCTATGAAAGCGCATGGGCAGCCTCTTTCCGCTTGCCATTAATCCCCCTGCGAATCTTATGAGAAGAGCGACAAGTGCGGGCCTGTAGCTCAGCGGTTAGAGCAGGGGACTCATAATCCCTTGGTCGTGGGTTC
>JAACDB010000028.1 GCA_009937095.1 Verrucomicrobiota bacterium | reverse complement strand
TTTGTAATACGAAATCACCTCACCCTCAACTTGTACACAAGCCGCCAGATCCGCCGCCACCAAACCACGCGCCAGCTGCTCCGCCGCCACTTCACTCCCAAGCGTCGTCCATCCAATTAATAAGTCCTCGCTCATCTCACTCAGTGATCCCAGGAAAATTTTACCGCCACCGGTTCGTGATCCCATACTTCAAAGGGTTCAAAAATCTTTCCGGGGTTGAGAATGCCCTTCGGATCCAGCGCATCCTTCACCGCTCGCATCGCTGCGATTTCCGCCGCGCTATGCTGCAAACCCATGAAAGGAACCTTCGCGAGGCCGATGCCGTGTTCCCCCGTGATGACCCCGCCCAATTCCACCACTTTCCGCATGAGCTTCTTGATACCCCGCTTTGCCCGTTTGGACTGCGAGGCATCTCCGCGATTATACATGATATGGACGTGCAGGTTACCGTCACCCGCATGACCATAAGTCGGCGTAGGCAAACCAATCTCTTTTTTCAAGGCGATGGTGTAACGGATCAACTCGGCCTGTTTCTCAATCGGCACCACCACATCTTCATTCAATTTAGTATCCCCCAGCGAATACATCGATTGCGAACAGGTTCGCCGCACCTGAAGGAGCGCCTCTGCCTGCATCTCACCACGAGCCTCCCGCTGCGCAACGGTCCGATCCAACATAAAAGCCCGTAGGGCTGCCCGCTGTTTGCGCAACTCCCCCGCTGATCCATCTAATTCAATCAAAAGGATCGATACCCCAGACGTATCCGACAAAAGCGGTTTCCCGGTATAAGCCTCCGCGCAGGCCACCGTTTGGCAGTCCATAAATTCCAAAATTGAGGGTTCAATCCCCGCTTTCAATAATTCACGCACCGCCCGCAGAGCGCTCGACTCACTCTTAAATGCGTACAGACCCATCCACCGTTGCTCCGGCTTGGCAACCAGGCGCAAGTGCGCCTCGGTAACCACCCCCAAAGTGCCTTCCGAACCGATCCACAAATCCCGCAAATTCAAACCCGAAACGTACTTCTTCAGCGGCAGCCCCCATTGCACCGGACTGCCATCCGCAAGAAAACCACTCCAGCCTAGCACATAATCCCGTGTCACTCCATATTTCACACAACGCATCCCACCGGCATTACAAGCGATGTTTCCTCCAATGGTGCTGTATTTTTTCGAGGAGGGATCCGGTGGATAAAATAAACCCGCACGCTCAACCCGCGTCTGCAAGTCCGCCGTCACCACCCCTGCTCCCACCGTTGCAATCCGCGCAACCCGGTCAATTTTTACCCCGTCAAGTGCAGTCAAATCCAAGGCCCAACCCCGGCGCAGCGGCACTGCTGAACCCGTTGCCGATGATCCTGCGCCGCGTGCGGTCACCGGAATACCATACTCGTGAGCCAGCTTTAAAACCATTCCCACCTCCTGCGCGGCTTCCACCCGCACCACCGCATCCGGCCAAAACGACAACCGCAAATTATCCACCGAGGCTTTAAACCGCGCCGCTTGCGTAACCGAAACCCGCCCCGGTAATTTCCGGCGCAGAGCCCGCAAGGCCGTCGCGGCTAAGGTGGATTTTTTCGATGCCATATATGCAAAATGCAAAAAGCCCCGCCACTGGCAAGCCCCGCCGCAGGTTCATGGTTTTAACATTGCCCCCGCACCACAAAGACACACTTTCTCTCCCTTATGTTACAAGCTGGAATCGTAGGTTTACCCAACGTCGGAAAGAGCACTCTTTTCAACGCCCTCACCCGTACCCGTAAGGCCGAGTCTGCCAACTACCCCTTCTGCACCATCGACCCGAACGTTGGCGTTGTCCAAGTACCCGACGCCCGCCTCGAACCCCTTCGAGAAATCGCCAAGACCGATCGCGTCATCCCCGCCGCCATTGAATTCGTTGACATCGCTGGACTCGTCGAAGGCGCAAGTAAAGGCGAAGGCCTGGGTAACAAATTCCTCGCCAACATCCGCGAAGTCGATGCCGTCGTTCACGTTGTACGCTGCTTTGAGGACGAGGATATCATTCACAACATGGGTTCCATTGATCCCCTCCGCGACATCGAGGTCATCAATACCGAACTCATTCTCGCCGACCTCGCCTCCCTCGAGAGCCAAAAAGAAAAGAGCGCCAAAAAAGCCCGCGGGGGTGACAAGGAAGCTGCCGAAAATATCGAACTCATCGACCGCCTTCTCCCGCACCTCAACGAAAACAAACCCGCCATTACCCTCGACCTTTCCGACGACGAACACCTCACCCTGAAACGCCTCTGCCTCCTCAGCGCCAAACCCGTCCTCTACGCCTGCAACGTTGCCGAAGGCGACCTTGCTGACCCAGAGCAGAATCCCTTCGTTCAAAAAGTCGAAACCTACGCCCGCGAAAACCATGGCGCGGGCATCTGTATCGTCTCTGCCGCCGTAGAGGCTGAGCTCATCGACTTCGACACCACCGAAGCCGCTGAATACCTCGAATCCCTCGGCGTCAGTGATTCCGGAGGGTCCCTCCTCATCCGCGCCGCCTACGACCTCCTCGGCCTTGCCTCCTACTTTACCGCCGGCGAACAGGAAGTACGCGCCTGGACCTTCCGCAAAGGCATGAAAGCTCCCCAGTGCGCCGGCGTCATCCATACCGATTTCGAAAAAGGCTTCATCAAAGCCGATGTGGTCTCCTATGAGGACCTCATTGCCGCTGGAAGCACCGCTGGGGCACGCGAGTCCGGCAAATACCGCCTTGAGGGCAAAGAATACGAATTTAAGGACGGCGACGTTGCCCTCTTCCGTTTCAACAACTAACTTTTCGCAGTTCGCCATTGCGGCCCAAAAGTTGACTTCGTCGAAGTCCGTAATCCTTTAACCTTATGTTGATTCTTATGTTGATTCAAAACAGCCCACTTTCCTTAAAGCTCCTGACCCTATCGGCAGGCCTAGTCTTCCTTGTATCCTGCGACCGCACCAAGCCCCAGAGCTACACCATTCCCAAGGAAGCACAAGCACCCGCCACACCGCCCGTTGCTCCCAAAACAGAAACCGCGGCACCCGCTGCCGCACCCGCCAATATGCAAATCCTACCCGGCATGGCAGAAGCCGCCCAAGCTGCCGGGGCACTTCAATTCCAAACCCCTGTCGGTTGGCAAAAGCAAGCACCCTCCGGCATCCGTAAAGCCGAACTCGCCTATAACGGCGACAACGGGTCCGCAACCATCACCGTCACCGTTTTCCCCGGCGATGTCGGCGGTCTCCTCGCCAATGTTAACCGTTGGCGTGGACAAGCCGGGCTCTCCGCCATCACTGCCGCCGAACTTCCTCAAGTTTCTTCCCAGCGCATCATCTCCAACCACCGCAGCACCTACGTCCGCCTTCCCGGCGAGACCCAATCCATCCTCGGCGGACTCCTCCCCTTCCACGGCAAAACCTGGTTCTTTAAAATGTCCGGTGACACCGCCGCCGTCCTCGCTCAGGAAAACGCCCTCCTGCAATTCCTCGACTCTGTTCTAATCGAGGACCCTCAT
The DNA here is from genome assembly GCA_009937095.1 of Verrucomicrobiota bacterium. Classification (GTDB taxonomy): domain Bacteria; phylum Verrucomicrobiota; class Verrucomicrobiia; order Opitutales; family Coraliomargaritaceae; genus UBA7445. The sequence goes on along the minus strand of JAACDB010000028.1, from coordinate 4,966 downwards.
CACTAAGAAGCGATGTCTGCCCTCCTCCAGATATTCGGTTCCCTGAAACTGACGGTTATCCTCCTCAGCGCCTCCATGGTGCTCATCTTCTTTGGCACCATCGACCAAGTCGAATACGGCATCTGGCATACCCAAAAACTTTACTTCGAAAGCTTTGTCGTCGCCTGGCAATACCCCGCCGTCTGGCCCGCCGGCGATCAACTCACCTGGCTTCGCATTCCCATGTTCGGCGGCTACACCATCGGCGGGCTCATGCTCATTAACCTCACCGTCGCCTATACCCGCCGTTTCTCCCTAAAAGCTGCCAAGCTGGGACTCTACGCCATCCACCTTGGGCTCATGCTCTTGATCGTGAGCGAGCTCCTCACCGACCTTTTAGCACAAGAAAGCCAAATGACCGTCCCCGAAAACGGACGCGCCAACTATTCCCAAACCGTCCGCGAAAACGAACTCGTCCTCATCGACCGTTCCCACCCCGAGCACGACCGCGTCCACGCCCTTCCTACCCACCTCCTGAAGCCCGGACGCACCCTCGATATTCCCGACACCTCCCTCCGTGCCCGCGTCATTAATTTCTACCCCAACGCCCAACTCGTCCGCGCACCCGAAGCCAAGTCACCCGCCAATCGTGGCGTCGCTGCCAAAATGGGCGTCACCGCTATCCCCAAAGCACCCGACTACTCCGAAAAAGCCATCAACACTGCCACCGCCTATATTGAAATCCTTGAAGGCGAAGCCTCCCTCGGCACCTGGCTCCTCTCCAACGTTCTCGACGAACGCTTCCCAGCGCAAACCGTCCAAGCCAACGACCGCGACTTCAAAATCGCCCTCCGCTTCCAACGCCACTACTACCCCTTCGAAATCGAACTCCTCGACTTCGCCCACGACAAATATCCCGGCACCGAAATCCCCTTTAACTTTTCCAGCAAAATCGTTACCCACCACCCCGACTCCGCCAAAAACCAACAGGCCCTCATCTACATGAACCACCCCCTCCGCTACGAGGGACACACCTTCTACCAGGCCTCCTTCTCACCTGACGAAACCGCCACCATCCTCCAGGTCGTTCGCAACCCGGGTTGGCTCCTCCCCTATGTCAGCGTCCTCCTCATGGGACTCGGCATGTCCTACCAATTCGGACTCCACTTCCGCAAATACCTCAAAAAAAGGAACACCGCGTGAAGAAAATCATCTACAGCCTCGCCGCCCTTCTCGTCCTCCTTATCCTAGGACGCTACCTGCGGTCCGCTACCCCTGACACCGGTTACGACCTCAACAGCTTCGCCGAACTGCCCGTTCAGGTCGGCGGACGCATCAAGCCCCTCGATTCCGTCGCCCGCAACACCCTCCTCGTCCTCGCCGCCCGCCAGAAAGTTGAAACCATCGACGGCCAAACCCTCAGCCCCATCGAATGGTTCCTCGACCTCACCCTGCGTCCCGAGCGCGCCGACACCCACCCCATCTTTAAAATCGCATTCCCCGACGACCTCGGACTCGACGGCCTCGCCCAACCGGGCAAACGCCACTACTCCTTCACCGACCTCCGCCCTCACTTCGAGACCATCAACCAACAGTTCCGCGAGATCGACCCCGAGCCAAAAACACGCGACGCCTACCAACGCCAGATTGCCGAACTCAACAACGGGCTCAGCCTTTACCACCGCGTCATGCATTCCCTGCACCCCATCGGTGGCGCCCAACGCCTTGACCAACTCGCCGACGAATACCGCAGCTACCTCAGCCTTCTGCAACCCGCCATGGCGGAACTCCGCAAACAACAGGCCGGTGAGGAATACGACACCGAGCTCGTCAAAACCTTCCTCGGTTTCGGCGAAGACTACCTCCGCCTCTCCCAGACTGCCCACCTTCGCGTCATCCCCCCGCCCGCACCCATTGACCCCATGGACGACTGGCTCAACCTCGGCGACGAACTGCTCAATGTCATTCAAACCGGCCAACTTAGCCCCTACGCCATGAGCTACGCCAGCCTCACCATGGCCTACCGCGCTGGCGACGCCACCACCTTCAACCAAACCCTCGCCGACCTCCGGCAACGCGTCGCCGCCGACTTCCCTGACGACATCGGGCGCGTCCATTTCGAACGGCTCTTTAACGGGTTCAAACCCTTCGCCATCGCCATCGACCTCTACATCCTCGTCTTCCTCTTCGTCTGCATTTCCTGGCTTCGCTGGCCCACCACCCTTGGTAACGCCGCCTTTTGGATCCTCTGTCTCGCCTTCGTCCTCCACACCTTCGGGCTCGCCGCCCGCATGTATATTCAGGACCGACCCCCCGTCACCAACCTCTACTCCTCCGCCGTCTTCGTCGGCTGGGGCGCTGTCCTCTTGGGCGCCTTCCTTGAAAAATTCCACCGCAACGGCATCGGCGCCGCCATGGCTGCCCTCGTCGGATTCTCCACCCTCATCATCGCACACCACCTCGCCATGACCGGCGACACCCTTGAGATGATGCGCGCCGTCCTCGATTCCAACTTCTGGCTCGCCACCCACGTCGTCATTATCACCCTCGGTTACTCCGCCATGTTCTTTGCCGGAGCCCTTGCCATCGCCTTCACCTTCCTCGGACTCCTCCGCCGCAAATTTGACAAAGACGCCGCCCGTTCCCTCTGCGGCATGGTATACGGCATCACCTGTTTTGCCGCCCTCTTTAGCCTCGTCGGCACCATCCTTGGCGGCATCTGGGCCGACCAAAGCTGGGGCCGCTTCTGGGGCTGGGATCCCAAAGAAAACGGCGCCCTCATGATTGTCATCATGTGCGCCATTACCCTCCATGCCCGATGGGGCGGCATCGTCCGCGAACGCGGAATCATGGCCCTCGCCATTCTCGGCAACATCGTCACCGCCTGGTCCTGGTTCGGCACCAACCTCCTCGGCGTCGGACTCCATTCCTACGGCTTCACCGACAGCGGCTTCCTTTGGATGTGCGCCTTCGCCCTCAGCCAACTCCTCTGCATCGCCCTCGCCCTCCTCCCCCTGCGCTACTGGCGCAGCGAGTTCGGGCGCGAACGGCGAGTTTAATCATTGCTCTATTGAAACGATCGAGCACTGAGTTGCGCTAAGATTTACTTAGCAAGAACCCTGAAAAATCCATGTGAGTAATTGTAGAACAGAGATGTAAAAGGTAACTCAACAATTTGACCCTCGTGTTTAGCGCTTTGGATTTCACTGTTAAAACCAGCTAACCCTAATTTTAAATCATTAGAAAAGGTCACTTTCACTTCTTCTGCTGCTGATCCTATGTCGAGAATAAAAGCTTCGTTACTCATTCGTATTTCATTAACAGGAATATTTTTAAGATCTGCTGAGAGCGTAGTGTTAATTCCATCACTCTCGACTCGAATATTACCTGCAAGGTTCTCTCCTAAAATATTTCCATTTGCTATATACGCTAATAAATCATTGGGCTCTTTGACAACTATTAGCGAATCTCCGTAAAGATTTATCCTTGAGCCTTCAGACATTGCAAGTGCTCCCTTAGCCTCTAGCAAGCCATTAGTAATTGTAATTGTTCCAAGACTTCCAATGGATACTCCACCACTAGCGACTTCAAGTACACCTCCATTTTTAATAGATAGAGTTCCAAAACCATTAGACCCTAAATTTAAACTGTTAGCATGACTCGCTAAAGGGGTGGATAGAGTTAATTGCCCATTCCCTCCAGATGCATGTGATCCAATCGCTAGTAATCCACCAACTAATATTGGGGCAGATGCATCCAAATTAATAAAATCATTTTCGCTGCGTTGATAGCAACCAACCCTAAGAGTATCAACGGAAACAGGTCCCGCAGTCAGTTTAATTGTACCGTTTGCTTTGGACGTTAAATTAATGCGATCATTGCGGTCAGGCAATAATTCTAATTCAATTAGGTTATTAATTCGCCAAATATCACTATCATTCCAGTTGCCGGTATCATTACGCGCAATAACTCGACTTTCACTGGCCGGCAGAAGCTCTAAAAAAAATTCTCCCGCTGAAGTAGTCACCCGGGATTCCTCCAGTTTTATGGCTTTTGAGGATCACGATGTCGCCATTGCCATGCGTTACATAAAAGAACACGCCTGCGATCCCATCACTACAGCCGATGTCCTGAAAGTTACCGGCATGTCCAACTCAACGGCCTATCGCAAATTCATGAAGGCAATCGGACGCTCCATTCATAACGAAATTCAGAAAATCCAAATGAACCGCGTTAAAGAGCTCCTTACCACCACCAACCTCAGCATCACCGCAGTCGCCGCTCAGGCTGGATTCGAAAATGTTCGCTACATGACTCAGGTATTCCGCGACATGACCCAACAAACCCCCACTGAATTTCGTCGCACTCAAAGCACTCCGGGCACGCAACCGCCCTTGAGTGAAGCTGTTGGCTAGGCCCTTGGATGCGCTTGGCGGTGCGCTTCTTTTAGGCGGGCAACCGAAACGTGCGTGTAGACTTGGGTGGTCGAGAGGCTGGCATGCCCAAGCAGTGCTTGCACGGAACGCAGGTCCGCGCCGTGGTCGAGTAAATGGGTGGCGTAACTGTGCCGCAGTTTGTGTGGGGTCATGTCGAGGGGTAAGCCCGCCGCCCGCAGGTGGGTCTTGAGGAGGCGTTGCACCTGTGCGGGTTGCAGGCGCTTGCCCTTCGCGGTCAAGATTGCTGGTGCTTCAGGTTCGAGCGAGGCTCCGCTCAATTGCAAAAAACGTTGCAAGCATAGAATCGCTACTTTCCCGAGTGGACACAGCCGTTCCTTACCACCTTTGCCAAGGACCCGCGCCACGCCCTGCTCCATCTCGATCTGCCCGAGATTTAAATCACAAAGTTCACTGACCCGCAGACCACCACCGTAGAGCAACTCCAGGATAACAGAATCACGCAAGGCGGTGAAATCATCCATCTCCCCAGCCTGATACAACTTCGCCGGTGCTTCTAAGAGCGCTCGCATCTGTGCCTCCGTCAAAAATTT
>JAACDB010000027.1 GCA_009937095.1 Verrucomicrobiota bacterium | reverse complement strand
GAGTAATTCCACTACTCGTGCCATTGCAGCCGTTAAACAGTCCCTCCGCAAAGAACCTATACAAGCGGTACCCGCATGGCTGCGCGATGCTCATAATAAAACCAGTCGCGCCCTCGGTAATGGCGAAGGATATCAATACAGTCACGATTACCCTGAGGGCATTTCCGGGCAGGAATACATGTTGAAGCCACAGCAATTTTACCAAGCGGGCGATTCCGGCGCAGAGGTTGCTACTGCCAAACGCATGGGACACTTGCGCGCACTCAAAGCTCGTATTCAATCCAAAGATAAAGCGTCTCCAAACAATTCCTAACCATGCAATACCGGGCATTCATTCAAAGTTGGCTCCTCACCGCCCTCGGCATCCTCCTGGCATCCTTCATTTTTCCCGGAATTGCCTACCGCGACGCCTCTGCCCTCCTCTTTGCGGTGCTGCTCCTGAGCCTTTGCAGTACCTTTGTTAAGCCCCTTTTGATGCTGGTCGCGATGCCCCTTATTATTCTGAGCCTTGGTTTTGGTATTTGGTTTATTAATGCCTTTCTCTTTCTCGGTGTCGCTGAACTGGTCGACGGATTTCACGTGGATGGTTTCGGAAACGCTTTGGCGGGGTCCTTCGTAATTAGCCTTACCTCACTCCTTGCAAAGGTATGGCTTGGCACCTCGGGTATGAATATCCGTGTCCAGTCCCCGCAAAAGACACCGCAAAGCCGCCGTCCGACTGCCTCAAAGGACTTGGATGACGATGACGTCATTGATGTCTGAAGCGCATATGTGTTTGACTCATGCGGTGTTCCGTAAAACTTAAAGGTTTATAACTATGTCCAATCAAACCCTGTATGATCTCGTTGTAATCGGTGGTGGCCCCGCCGGTTATGCAGCTGCCATTCGCGCCGGGCAACTCGGCAAAAAAGTCGCCTGTGTTGAACAGGAGCGCCCGGGCGGCACCTGCCTAAACTGGGGCTGCATCCCCTCCAAGGCACTTCTTAAGAGCGCCGAGCTCTTTAATAAGATTCAGCACTGCGACGAATTTGGAATCAGCATCAGCGGTGCTAAATACGATTTTGGTAAAATCATCCAGCGTTCACGTGGTGTTTCCGACACCATGGCAAAGGGCATCGAATTCCTTTTTAAGAAAAACAAGGTCGATTACGTCAAAGGCGTGGGCCAAATCAGTGTCCCGGGTATGGTTGAGGTGGTCGATGGTCCTGACAAAGGCCGCATCCTTTCTGCCGAGAAGATTCTTGTAACCACTGGTTGCAAGCCTCGTCAGTTGCCCGACCTTGCAGTTGACGGCGAGCGCGTGATGACTTCCCGCCAAGCCCTCGAAATGAAGGAACAGCCCAAGTCTATTGTTATTGTAGGTGCCGGCGCCATCGGGGCGGAATTTGCCTATTTCCTCAACGCTTTCGGCACGAAAGTCACCCTAGTTGAAATGCAGGATCAACTCCTCCCGGTTGAGGATAAGGACATCGCCGCCTTGGTGGGTAAGGAATTTAAAAAGCAGGGCATCGATTGCCGCATTTCCACCGCAGTAGAGCATATCAAGGTCAGTGGTAAGTCTGTTAAGATGGAACTGGTCAAAGGAGATGCCCGTGAGGCCGTGACTGCGGATGCCGTCCTAGTGGCAATCGGCGTCGTTGCCAATACCGAGCAGCTCCTTTCCTCAAAGGTCAAACTCACCACCGACCGCGGTTACATTCAGGTGGATGACAATTACGAATCTTCAATCCCGGGGATCTACGCTGCCGGTGATATCATCGGGCCGCCCTGGCTCGCACACGTTGCGACTTACGAAGCCATCCAGGCCGTACAGGGGATGTTTGGTCACGGTACCCCCGAGCGCGTTACGAATTTCCCGGGTTGCACTTATTGTGTGCCTCAGGTTGCCAGTATCGGGAAAACTGAAAAAGCGCTTAAGGACGAGGGCATCGATTATAAAGTTGGCAAATTCCCCTTCATGGCTTCCGGCAAAGCAGTTGCTTCGGGAACCTCCGAGGGCTTCGTAAAGATGCTCGTCGATCCGGAGCATGGCGAAATCCTCGGCGCCCACATCGTTGGCGGTGAAGCGACTGAAATGATTGCGGAATACGGCCTTGGAATGAAACTCGAAGCCACCGCAGCCGAAATCCACAACACCATCCACGCGCACCCCACCATGAGTGAAGCGATGATGGAAGCGGCGGCCTCGGTCTTCGGCGAAGCCATCCATATTTAATCCGGCTCAAAAAACGCCGTCCACGCTGGCAGTTTCTCTAAATTGCCGCATCTTAACGGCTCATGTTGACACCGGTAGAGCGTGGCGGGCTGTATTTGCCCGATTGCGGGCTTTGGATGGACGCACGTCGTCCCAAGCCTTTTGCGGTGGTCTCCCACGCCCACAGTGACCACACCGCGCGTCATGCGTCCTACCTTGCCACTGCGCCCACCATTGACTTCATGCGCGTTCGCTTGGGTGACGCCGTTGCCCGTCGGGGCATTCCGCTCGCTTATGGTGAAACCTACCCACATGGCCCTCTAAAGATTCAACTCTTTCCCGCAGGACACGTCCTCGGTTCTGCTATGGTGCGGATCGAAACCCAGTCCGGTGAATCCCTCCTTTACACCGGCGATTTTAAGACCCGTCCCGGCCTTGCTGCCGAAGCGATTGAAATCCCGCAAGCAGATACCCTCGTGATGGAATCCACTTTTGGCCGCCCCGAATTTGTCTTTCCGGAAAGCGAGACCGTGCAAGCGGGCATCGCTAACTTTTGCCGCGAATGCTTAAAGGCGAATCAAATTCCCATCCTCCTTGCTTATTCCCTCGGTAAAGCACAGGAAGTCCTCAAGATCCTCGAAGCTGCGAAATTACCGATCATGGCACACCGCACTATTCGAGCGCTCAACCCGATCTACGAACAACACGGCATTCCCATGCCTGAAACCCGACCCCTTGATTTTGATAATATGGAAGGGCAAGTGGTGCTCATGCCGCCCACCATTCGGAAGCAAATCCCTGCAGACATTCCCCCGCACCGACTCGCCATGGTCAGCGGCTGGGCTTTACAGGAATCCGCTCGCTACCGTTACCGCACCGACACCGTCCTGCCGCTCTCCGATCACGCTGATTACCCCGACCTCTTGAAATTCGTCGAACAGGTCGATCCCCGCACCACCTATCTCATGCACGGTTCCACTACCGCCCTCGCTGCGGACCTCCGCCGCCGTGGCCGCGAAGCCTGGTCCCTTAGCCGCGATGACCAACTCGAGCTACTCTAGCACCGCTTTACGCGTTGACTCTCAAGCCGGTCTAATGAACATGGCAGTGACACAAGCTCCCGTAGTTCAATGGATAGAGCAGCGGTCTCCGAAGCCGCAAATCCCAGTTCGAATCTGGGCGGGAGCACCAGTTTCTTTAGCCCTTGGGTTTGTTGTAACGGCGGATTTCAGGGATGCCGTGGATAAATGGGCAGATGGGTTCGGAACCTTCGCAGGGGCTGAAGCGTTCGGCGCGGGCGAATTCCTCCAGTAGGCGTTGAGCGTCGTGGGCGTGGGTGGTCTTGACGGGTTTATAACTGAGGAAGCCTTCCACGAGGGGCAGGGGGCCGAAGTCGGGGAGTTCGGGGGCCAGTTCTTGAAGGAAACGCAAAGCGGCGGCGTAGGTGCTTACGCCGGGACCGTGATACCAGCCACGGCCTTTTTCGAAGTCGCCTCGAATGGTGGGATTGCCGTCGGGGCGGTGATAGGTTGAGAGGACGGCTTCGAGAATGAGGATATGGGGGCCGTGATTGCGGAGGTATTCGGCGGTCCATCGGATGCAGTCGCCAAACGCAAGGGTGTGGGGTTCGCTCTGCATTGCGGCGATACCACAGGAGGCTTGGGTGGCGCTATAGCCGAGGGCGATGGCGAGCAGGGGGAGCTGCGGCGGGAGCTGGGCGGTGAAGACGGTTTGCATACGCGGAGGCTAGACCGGCTCGGAAGCGTCGAGGTCTCGGAGGAAACGGGTGGCGTCGGTCTCGATTTCGGTCTGCCGCTCGGGGGTCATCTTGTCGAGGGTGCGGTAGGTCATGGCGAGGCGTTGGTTGCCCTTGAGCCGCTCGCGGTTGAGTTGGAGGAAATTCCAGTAGAGGTAATTGAAGGGGCAGGCTTTTGGGCCGGCCTTTGTCGTGACGGAGTAAGAGCAAGAACGACAATAATTGGACATCTTGTTGATGTAGGCGCCGCTGGAACTGTAGGGCTTTGAAGCGAGCAGGCCGCCGTCGGCGAAGAGGCTCATCCCGCTGACGTTGGGAAGCTCGACCCATTGATAGGCGTCGGCATAAACGACATGGAACCAGTCGTTGACTTCGCTCGGATCAATTCCGGCGAGGAGGGCGAAGTTGCCAAGCACCATGAGGCGTTGGATGTGATGGGCGTAGGCGTTTTCCTTAGTTTCGCGGACGCACTGGGCGAGGCAATTCATGCGGGTAGGGGCGCCCCAGTAAAGCGGGGGGAGGGCGTGGTCGGCCTCAAAGAAATTGGCTTTTTCGTAGTCGGGCATTTTGAGCCAGTAGATGCCTCGGACGTATTCGCGCCAGCCGAGGATTTGCCGGATGAAGCCCTCGACGGCGTTGAGAGGGGCGGTGCCGGAACGATAGGCGGCTTCGGCGGCTTGTATGCATTCAAGGGGTAGCAGGAGGCCACAGTTGAGGTAGTGGGCGATGTGGCTGTGATACATCCAGGGTTCGTCCTGCAACATGGCGTCTTGAAAGTCGCCGAAGCTGGGGAGGCGTTCCTCAATAAAATGTTGGAGAATCGCAAGTGCGTCTTTGCGGGTGACGGCGTAATGAAAGGGTTGGAGGTCGCCGAAGTGTTCGGGGAATTCGCGGGCGACGTCGTCGAGTGCTTCGGTGGTGATGGCGTCGGGTGGATAGCGGGCGGGCTCGGGTATAACGGTGCCTTTGGGCGGGGTCTTGCGGTTGTCGTGGTCGTAGTTCCACTTGCCGCCCTCGGGGTCGTCGCCGTCCATGAGGATTTTGTAACGGCGGCGCATTTCGCGGTAGAAGAATTCCATGCGGAATTGTTTGCGGCCTTCTGCCCATTGGGCGAAATCTTGGGGGGTGGCGAGAAATCGATCGTCGGGGAGGATTTCGACGGGGGTCTTGAAGGCATCCTGCCAGGATTGGACTTCGGTGAGGACGCGGTATTCGCTGGGGGCGGTGAGGAGAAGGGTTTTCGGTTGGAGCGTTTTGAGGGCGCGCTCGGCTTCGGCGCGGAAGGATCCGGCGTTGTCGGGGTCGTTAATACGGGTGTAGTGAAGGGTGAAGCCGCGTTCTTCGAGCTCGGCGGCGAAGTGGCGCATGGCAGAAAAGATAAAGGCAATTTTCTTTTTGTGGTGCCGCACAGCGGTGGCCTCGGCGCGCACCTCAGCCATCCAGATTGCGTCGGTGGCGGGGTCGAGGGCTGCGAGGCTGGCGAGTTGGGGGCTGAGCTGATCGCCGAGGATGAGGGCCAATTTCATGGGAAGGGGTGAGTTTTTTTAATGAAACGTTTTATTGCGAAATCTCAATCGATGTAAGGCGAGGGCAAGGCCGAGGGCGGCAATGAAGTAAACAGGGAACCAAATGAGCGACTCGGTGAAGACAGTGGCTTCGGTGGCTGAATTGATGGCGCTGGGATCGGTTTCCTGCTTCACTTTGATGAGTGCGATGAGTCCGGAGTAAAGGAGGGCGGTGATGCCGTAGGTAAGGTTGGTGCTGAGTCCTTTAAAGCTGAGGACGGTGGCGCGTTGCTCGGAGGGGGCGATTTCGTTGAGATAGCGACTGCTATGGTAATTCATGAGTTGCATGGCGAGGTGCAGGAGGACTGCGGGAGCAATGCCCCAAATTGGAATTACGAGGGCGAGACCACAAAGTCCAAGGAGGACTAGGGCGCTGGTGATCCATAAATTGAAAATGGGGGAGTAACGGTCAGCGAGGATGCGGGCGACACGCGGGGTGAAAATACCGAGGATGGCGGTGCCGGAACCGATGAGTCCAAAGCTGGCGATGGGTAGTTCAATGGTTTTCCAGTATTCGCTGGCAAGGGTGAGGTATTGCCGAATGACGCTGTCGAGGGCCATGAGGCAAAGAACAACTCCAAAGGCTAGTGGGGTGATGGTAATCCAGCGACCGGCGGCGAGGATTTGACGACCGCTTTTACCGAGGGTTTCGCGGAGATCTTTTTTGGGCTGCTTGATTTCATGCATGCGCCAGGCGCTGAAAAGGACAACTATGCTGGAGAGGAAGGTGAGGAAAATGGGAAGTTTGACGAGTTGGGACTGGGAGAATTGGGCGTCAAGTCCGATGGTGTTGAGGGCGGCATTAACAAAGCTCGGGTCGTAAACGACTGCGCCGAGGGTCATTGCGAAGAAGAAAGCTACCGATGTCATGCGCTGCACTTGCTCTAAAATACGCCCCCATTCCAGTTCGCGACCGGCCGCTTTGAGGGAATCGTAGGCAAGGGCTTCGTCGGCGCCGCTGGCAGCGGCTTCGGCGAGGCCACTGATGATCCGGTTGACGAGAAAGAGGTAGAAGACAAGGGTGCCAGCGCCGGGGGTGGCGAGTAGGAGGACCGCCATTTCAGCAGCCATACAAATGCCGGCGGTGATAAGGAGTTTGCGCCTACCTATGGTGTCAGCGAGCGCGCCGGAGGGGACCTCGGAAAGTACGATGGTGAGGGCCCAGACGGCGTTTAAGATTCCAAATTGTTCGAGGGTGAGCCCGAAATCGAGAAAGAGGAGGGCGTAGACAGGGTAGTAAAAACGGGCCGAGAAAAAGGCGCGAAATATGGTGAAGCAGCGGAGGTTGCGGTCCGCGCATTGACTGGTTTCGAGGGTATGCACGGCGCGATGGATGACGAATTATCGGCAGAAGCGGGGCGTGCTTTTTCCTGTTGGTCTTTTATTGACCCAGCAATGCATTTGGCAGGGCGGTTTCACGATAGTTAAAAATGGCTTCAACCTGTCCGCGTACGTAGAGGGCGTGTACCAAATCCCCAATGGGACCGCCGTACATGGTGTAATGTACCTCGTCCCGGAATCGTACACCGCCTTCGACTTCAGTTATTTCGTGATAATGGAGCCACATTTTGTAGGGGCCGATGCGTTGTTCATCGACAAAGGAATGGCGGTCGCGGACATGTTTGATTTCAGTGAGCCAGGGACGGCGTCCAATGAGTGGCATGCCGATACGGTATTCTATGAGGAGACCGTCATACATGACATCCGGAACTTCGCTCATGATGGTGAAGTCTAGGGAATCGGGAGTGATCTCGTTGAGGTTGCTGGGTTTGCGGATGAAGTTCCAAGCGGTCTCTAGATCGGTAGCGATTATTTGTTCTTTTTGGATGCGATGAATTTTAGCCATAAAAAGTAAACGAGTTTTAGGGAGTGGGCTTACTGAATTTGATTGTAAGGAAATGATAGCTCTTTAGTTCTATCATTACCTTATGACTCTACTCAATGCGATAAAGCACTGCGTCGCAGATCACGACAACCAGCTACTGCTTACCAAGACCCCAATGGTGATCATGCACTTGGCATGCATCGGGGTATTTTTCACGGGCTTCAGTTGGGTTGCGCTGGCGGCCTTATTGGTAACTTATTTTGTGCGGGTCTTTGCGCTGACGGCAGGCTTT
>JAACDB010000026.1 GCA_009937095.1 Verrucomicrobiota bacterium | reverse complement strand
GTAATCATGCGTGCGCTCACCGCGACCCGCCTGCGTTGTCCGCATTGCGGTAGGCGCCTGAAAGTGATACCCGCCAACAAGCTGAACCTCACCATCGCATTCGCTTACCTGCTGCTATCCTGCCTAAGCCTCCTTGTAGGCCTGCACCTCTGTGAAACCTTTCAAGCCGGACTCCTCACCGGAGTGAGTCTCTATCTTTTCGTTATGATTCCCCTTATTGAACTACTGGCGGGGCTTTATATCAGCAAAAGCCAACGGTTACGGATTGCCTGCACGGTTACCAGCAATAAAAGAAAATCTACTTAAGCGAGCCGCCTAGGGAATGTTTAAATGCATTGCCCCATGCCCCAAAATATGGATTTTTCTGTGTACTCGCTTCCATATGAAAAGACAAATACTCCCCCTCCTGCTGTTCCTTCCGCTCCTTTGCTGCTTCGCCCAACCCGTTCGGCCCACCGTCGAGCGCCTACATTCCACACTTGAGAACAAAACCACCGCCCTCAATCCGGAATACCTCCTCTTCCGCGTGGGCGAGGCCACCAAAGCCCCGCAACCGCTCCTCATCTACCTCCACGGCGGGGGCGGAAAAGGGACTGACATCCGCCGCATTGAAGGGCAGGTGCGGCAATTGACCGACGGCATCCAACGCTTTCGCAAAGGCCCCTGCCTCATCGTTGCCCCTCAATGCCTCAGGCAGAGCAAGGACGGCGCCCGAGCGACCTGGGATCATAAAGCCCTCAACGCCCTACTCGCTCACCTGAAGGCAACCCTACCGATTGATACACGCCGCATTTACCTGACCGGAAACAGTATGGGCGGCTTCGGGAGTTGGATGTGGGGCGGCCACAACCCCGAGCATTTTGCCGCGATCGCCCCGGTGGTGGGCGGCATCGGTTACGGCGGACCGACGGACGTCACGAAAGATCTGGATGCCTGGGCTGACAATTTGGCGAACGTACCGGTCTTCGCTTTTGTGGGCGCATTGGACAAAGTCGTTCCGGCGGATCGCTCCGAGCGCATGGTGGCGGCGATTCGCAAAGCCGGCGGCACACAGGTGCGCTTTCGCAGCTACCCGGAGGAAGGCCACAACGCCCGGCGGGTCACCTACGGCACCGCAGAATTCTACGACTGGATGTTTGCCCTGCGACGGGAATAACATGCCAGCATTTTATAGTTGATGAATATACACCCGGATAATAAAAAGATAATCCTCTTTAAGGAGGATTTATGCCTTGGAAAATCGCACAAAGTCTCGTCTGGCTTCTGGGAACATTCATCCTAGGCGCACTTCTCTTTGAGCCCCAACTGGGCATCCATTTGCTTTGGAATATTCTGATTCCAATTGCACCCTTATTTTTGGTGGTAGCTGCAGGTTTGTGGCGCAATATCTGTCCACTCGCGACCACTGCACTCCTACCCCAAAGACTCGGTTTTTCGAAAAAAGAAAAGCTCCGTCTCTATCAAGAAGGCTATCTTGGTCTCATCGGAGTTTGTGCCCTGCTCTTGATCGTTCCCTTACGCCATCTGGTCTTTAATCTGAATGGCCCGGCAACCGCCCTCCTTATTGTAGCCTTGGTTTTGGTCGCGCTTATTGCGGGCAGCATTTTGAATCGCAAGAGCGCGTGGTGTTCTGGCCTTTGCCCAGTGCATCCCGTGGAAAAACTTTATGGCATGCGCAACCGTTTTTCTTTTTCCAATGCCCATTGTGAATCCTGTTGCAAATGCGTTGCACAATGCCCCGATGCCAATGCGCACGCAAAACCTTTTCCCATTCAAACTACCCGTTGCCACCGACTCGCGGGATTGCTCATGGTCGGTGGATTTCCTGGATACGTTTGGGGATGGTTCCATGTGCCAGACACTTCCGGAATCCCCACCATGGGACAAGTGCTCACCTGCTATGGACTCCCTCTCCTCGGACTCGTAGTCTCCTGCGCCATCTTTCTTCTGGCACGCTGCTTTTTTCGAGCGGCATCCCTTCATGCCATCTTCTCCGCCACCGCAGTCTCGTTTTATTATTGGTATCGCCTGCCCGCCCTTTTCGGCTTCGGTCTTTTCCCTCAAGACGGCATACTAATAGACCTCACAAGCATCCTGCATCCAGGTTATATTCATACAATTGCCCTCGCCCTCTCGCTCTTTTTCTTTTGGTGGTTGGTGCTGAGCCCACCCATTAAACAGAAATGGTTACTGCGTCCTGCTTACGCAAAGACGCTGCAGTCACCCACGTGATGCCTTCCTTTTTGAAACAAAAAAATCCGCTCCCCGGGTCGGGAAGCGGATTTTGTATGGGGTAATAGAGGCGCTTCATTAGAGCGCTTCGCCGCCCTGCTCTTCGGTGCGGATACGAACCGCACTTTCAACAGGGAGGACAAAGACTTTACCGTCGCCGATTTTACCGGTCTTGGCGGCGTTCACGATCGCAGCAACGGCTTGCTCAACGAGCGAATCGTCTACCACGGTTTCAATGACGGTCTTCGGAAGGAAATCCACGGTGTATTCACTGCCGCGGTAGATTTCGGTGTGTCCCTTTTGACGACCGAAGCCCTTGGCTTCGATGGCGGTCAGACCGGTCACTCCCAGTTCGGTCAAGGCGTCTTTCACCTCGTCGAGCTTGAAGGGTTTGATAATGGCTTTGATGAGTTTCATAGATTAATTAATTTTAAGTTCTCTTTAGTTTATAGGACACTTGAAGTGAGGCAATTGCGAAATGCCTATTCGAAGTGATAGGCCGTTTCGCCATGTTCACCCTGGTCGAGTCCGGTGGTCTCGTCCTCTGCAGAAACGCGGAGGCCCGTCACAACGCGGCAAACAAGAATGATCAGGTAACTGGCAACAGCAGACCAGAGGATCACCGCGAGGACCGCAAAGGCTTGAGTGCCCAGCTGTGCACCGACGGACTCTACGCCGAAGCCGCCGAAGGCGGCAGTGCCAAGCACGGCAACCATGAGGGTACCCATGATACCGCCCACGCCGTGAACCGCGAAGACATCAAGGGAGTCGTCGATCTTAAGTCCCTGCTTAACGAAACCGCAGGCAAAGTAGCAGATGAAGCCAGCGAGGAAACCAATGATACAGGCGCCCAAGGGACCCACATTACCGGAAGCAGGCGTAATGGATGCCAGACCGGCAACCATACCGGTAACGATACCGACAAGTCCGGGTTTGCCGGTCTTTAACCATTCAATCGTCATCCAGGTCAAACTGGCGACTGCGGCAGAAATATGTGTAACCAGCATGGTCATACCAGCGGCTTCGTTGGCCGCTAATTGACTACCGGCATTGAAACCAAACCAGCCCACCCAGAGCATGGAGGCACCGATCATGACCATCCCGGGATTGTGCGGCACGTGCAGCTTCGTGGGGAACCCGTCGCGGGGTCCGAGGCATTTTGCGAGAACCAGTGCGGAAACACCGGCAGTCGCGTGCACGACAATACCACCCGCGAGGTCAAAGACGCCTTTTTCCATGAGCCAACCGCCGCCCCACACCCAGTGTACAACCGGGGCATAAACGACAATTAGCCAAAGTGCGGTGAAAAGGAGTACCGCCGAAAATTTCATACGCTCCACGAATGCACCCACAATCAGCGCGGGAGTGATGATCGCAAAGGTCAATTGGAACATGATAAAGACCGTTTCAGGAATGCCGCCACTCATGCTGCTGGAATCAACTCCCTGCAAACCGAGCTTTGAGAGGTCACCGAGCCAAGCCGAGCCTTCTGTGAAAGCCAGACTGTAAAGTCCGCCAATCCAAAGTATCGAGGCCAGACAGGCGATTGCGAAACAGTGCATCAACACCGAGAGGACATTTTGCGAGCGCACCAAGCCGCCGTAGAAGAGTGCGAGACCCGGCAGAGTCATAAAAAGCACCAGCACCGTCGCGGTGATCATCCAGGCCGTATCGCCGGAATTGAGCGTTGAAACAGCAGCGTCTGCCGCGTCCTCCGCCATGAGGGTCGTACCCAGCAACAAGGGTACGAGAAATAACACAAGTAATTGAATAGTCTTTTGCATAGTATAGTAGGTTGGTAGTTTTGCTTACGCGCCGGGACGCGATTTCAAAAGAGAAGGCTAAACCCATTGTCGCGTAAATAACAAAAAAACGGCCACCCCCCGCAGGGGATGGCCGTTGTAAACCTCAACGGATCGGATTGTGCCTTACTAGAGGGCTTCCGCTCCCGATTCCTCGGTGCGGATGCGGATCGCGCTTTCTACCGGCAGGATGAAAACCTTGCCGTCACCGATCTTGCCGGTTTTGGCAGCTTCCACAATTGCGCTGGCAGTTTTATCTGCGATGGCATCATCCACGATAACCTCGATCATAACCTTCGGAAGAAAGTCCACAGTGTATTCACTGCCACGGTAGATTTCCGTGTGACCCTTCTGGCGACCAAAGCCTTTGACTTCGGTCACGGTCATACCCTCGATACCAACCTCGGCAAGTGCTTCTTTCACTTCCTCGAGCTTGAAGGGCTTAATGATTGATTTGATTAATTTCATAATACGAGTGCTTAAATGTTTATGGTTGAATCAAGAGAGCCTTAGCGGGCGCTGGAGGCAAAGTCAGGATAGGCTTCCTGGCCGTGCTCGCTGATGTCGAGTCCTTCTGCTTCCTCTTCAGCCGAGACGCGAACGCCCATGACCACTTTGAGGATGCCGAACACGATGAACGAGAAGGCGAAGGCGGCCACACCACCAGCGGCGACACCAATCAACTGACCCACAAGGGTGTAACCGGAATCGGTTACGTCAAAGAGGGCGCAGGCAAGAATACCCCACACACCGCAGACACCGTGTACGGAGATCGCACCGACGGGATCGTCGATCTTGATCTTGTCGAAGAAGATGATGGAGAAAACCACGATGACACCGGCAACGAGACCGATTACGATGGAACCGCCTGCAGAAACGATGTCGGCATTAGCAGTAATACCTACAAGACCGGCAAGGAAACCATTGAGTGCCATGGAGAGATCGGGCTTCTTGAGGAAGATCCAGGAAACTGCCATGGATGCCAGGGCACCACCACAAGCGGCAAGCGCAGTCGTAGTGAAGACAAGTCCGATGCCGGAAGGATCCGCAGAGAGCACCGAACCACCATTGAAACCGAACCAACCCAGGAAGAGCAGGAAGACACCAATCGCAGCCAGCGGCATGCTGTGTCCGAGTATCGGCTTGATGCCGTTCTCGGTGTACTTACCGGCGCGGGGTCCAAGGATAATAACGCAAGCCAGAGCAGCGAAACCACCGAAGGCGTGTACCACTGCAGAACCAGCGAAGTCCTTGAAGCCGTTTCCGTCATTGAGGCCACCGAGCCAGCCGCCTCCCCAGTGCCAGGAACCGACGACTGGATAAGCCAGAGCAACTAAGAGCGTTGCGAAAATCATGAAGCTTCCTAGCTTTACGCGTTCAGCAACCGCACCCGATACAATCGTGGCAGCCGTGGCAGCGAACATCGCTTGGAAAATAAAGTCACCGTAACCGGTCATCGCAAGACCCACACCACCGTAACCGAAAGTGTTACCTCCGTCAGCGTTGAGATCTCCAATCATGGAACCAATCGAGAACCATCCGTTAAAATCACCCGGATAGTGTGTGTTGAAACCAATCACCGCGTAGGATACGATACCGATAGCGATGATAAAACAATTCTTGAAAAGAATGTTAACGGTATTTTTGGAACGGGTCAGGCCCGCTTCAAGCGTGGCAAAACCGAGGTGCATGAGGAAGACGAGTGCCGCTGCAATCACAGTCCACAACATTGAAGTTGTGAAAAAGTCGAAAGCGTAAGCATCCTCACCCTGCGCCTCAAGGAGGGCAAGGTAGTCTTCTGCTTGGCCGTTGCCGGCTTCGAGCGCCGCCTTAGCTGGAGCCATTGCCAAATCGGCGGGGCTCTCAGCAACAAGACCGGTCGTCAGAAACGCCATGCTGCAAAGCAACACCGCGAGTAAAGAATGTTTTATCTTCATGTTAGTAACGAGTCAGATTAGGTTCTTAGTGTGAGTGAGTCAGTAGCCAGTAGCCGCCGACACCTGCGAAGAGCGCAGGCTCAAACCTATAAGCATTCCATGTGCCAACTTCGAAAAACCCTTAAATTACCGCAACTATGCAGCCTCCAGCTGTCATAGCCTGAGATTCAACCCGCTCCACAGGCCGACATGACCGGGCGCGCAGCGAACCGGAACACCCGCAGGGTGAAAGTCCCGCCAAGCTCAAAATACATGGTGCCCGGGGCGGGACTTGTTCCGAGGCCGACAGGCCGACATGACCGGGCGCACAGCGAACCGGAACACCCGTAGGGTGAAAGTCCCGCCAAGCTCAAAATACCTGGTGCCCGGGGCGGGACTTGAACCCGCACGCCTTTTCAGGCAAGGGATTTTAAATCCCCAGTGTCTACCATTCCACCACCCGGGCAGGTTGGGAAGGCTTCATACAAAAACAAGGCGGGCGCTCGAGGCAAGACTGGAAGCTGTAGCCGGGGCGTGACAAATAGAGCTTTCTGTGCAGCTTGTAAGCATGACCGATGACAAAAGCCTGGAATCTTTCCGGTCCTCGCTGGATGCAAACTACGAGTGGCCCTGCGTTTTTCCGTTTAAATTTATTGTGCCGAAGGATCAAACGATTGCGGTGCTGGACTTGTTTGCGGATGATCCGGTGCAATCGCGGGAATCAAAAAACGGACGTTTCACGGCCTACACTATGGAAATGCAGGTGCATTCGTGCGACGAGGTCATCGCCATTTACCAACGGGTGGCTCGGGTGCCGGGGGTCATTTCGCTTTGATGCGAAAAGGGAACTTTCGGTTGCGATCGGTCACTAAGCCGTATGTTACCTTTTAAGCCGATCCTTCTATTGAGCCTGAGTGTTGTTTTAAACAGCGCCTGTGCGGGGGAGCCTCCCACCGTAAAAGAACCAGCGATGCCCGAACTCGAACCCAGTCATTTGGAAACTGCCACCTTTGGAGCGGGTTGCTTCTGGTGCGTGGAGGCGGTCTTTGAATTATTGGAGGGAGTTCATGCGGTGGAATCGGGGTATATGGGCGGGAGCGTGGAAAACCCCACTTATAGTGCGGTTTGCGAAGGCACGACCGGGCATGCGGAGGTCACCCAAATCCACTACGACCCGGCGATCATTTCGTTTGAGACCCTGCTCGACTGGCTCTGGCGCTCGCACGATCCAACCACGCTGAACCGTCAGGGCTATGACGTAGGCACGCAATACCGCTCGGCTATCTTTTACCACACTGAGGCCCAGAAACCCGCTGCGGTTGAATCCAAGGCAGCCGCGCAAGCGCAATTCGAAGACCCGATCGTGACGGAGATCACCGCTGCTTCGACTTATTACCCCGCCGAGGACTACCATCAGGATTACTACCGCCAACACGGCAACCAGCCCTACTGCGCGCGTGTCATTCGCCCAAAACTTGAAAAACTGGGCTTGGAATAAATCTGTTGCGGTGAAGTGAGCGCGAGCGTTCTCAGGCCCGATTGGCGCGGGCAACTTTGAGTTGTCCGCAACCGGCAGCGACATCGATGCCCCGCCGTTGGCGCACCGTGCTGGGCAGGCCGGAGTCCTGGACAATCTGCTGAAAGGCCCGCACGCGTTCGTCGAAGGGGGCGTCGCCCTCAAAGCCTTCGGTCGGGTTAAGCGGAATAAGGTTTACGTGCGCGTCCATCCCACTGAGGAGTGCTGCCAATCGACGGGCGTGATCCTCGCTGTCGTTGACCCCGCCAATGAGGGTCCAGGCAAAGAAGACACGGGCGCGTTTGAGGCGCGAATAGTCGCGGCAGGTCTGTATCAAATCCGCGAGCGGCCACTTTTTATTGACCGGCACGAGGGCGGCGCGTTCGGTATCACTGGCACCGTGCAGGCTGACCGCGAGGGAGTAACGCTTGGGGTGACGCGTTAGTTGTTCGATGCCCGGGATGTGACCTACGGTGCTGATGGCGACGCGGGCGGGGCCGATGTTGAGGCCCCGGTTATCCGTCAGAATCTCAAGGGCCGTCATGGTGGCCTCAAAGTTATGGAGGGGTTCGCCCATGCCCATCATGACGATATTGCGCAGTCGTTCGCCGCGCGAGGCCCGCAGTTGCCGCTCCACGTGGAGGGCCTGCGCCACGATTTCACCTGCGGTTAGATGACGGGCAAAGCCCATTTGCCCAGTGGCGCAAAAGACACAGCCCATGGCACAGCCCACCTGACTGCTCAGGCAGGCGGTGAAACGCCCGGGGAAGCCCATCTGCACCGCCTCGACTTGGGCACCATCCGCGAGGCGCAGGAGGTATTTGTGGGTGTAGCCATCCGAACTGGGAGTCTCCGTGATCGATTCCAAGGGGCAGGCGCGCGGTGCGCCATCGGAGGACAACCAGCGCCGAAGGGGCGGCACGAGGTGATCGCCCTCTTCCGTCAATGCGCCCTCAAGGCGGCGATGCACGGCATTAAAAAGCGCCTTGGCATGCACGGGATTCACGCCGGAATCCTGCAAGCGGGCCTCCAGTAGGGGAAAATTTAACCCCTCCAGATAGTCTGGGTCTCTCGACTGGATAGCATCGCTTGGCACCCTGCCAAAAACACAGACCGACCCGCTACTGACAAGCCCATTTCGGATAATGTTGAACTAAGCGGCATATCGCTTGTGTTCGTGCTTGCATGCTTGCACAAAAATTCCACGCTCAAAAAGATTTATGCCAAAACGCACTGATATTGAGACAATTCTAATTATTGGATCCGGACCAATTGTAATCGGCCAGGCTTGTGAGTTTGACTACTCCGGAACACAGGCCTGTAAAGCCTTGCGCGAGGAAGGCTACCGCGTGGTGCTCGTTAATAGCAACCCCGCCACCATCATGACGGACCCCGAGTTTGCCGATGTCACTTACATTGAGCCGCTTACCGTTGACGCCCTCGAAAAGATAATTGCGAAAGAGCGCCCCCAAGCCCTCCTCCCCACTCTGGGCGGACAGACCGGCCTCAATCTTTCCATGGACCTCAATGCCGCCGGGATTCTTGATAAATACGGGGTTGAAATGATCGGGGCCAAGCCCGAAGCCATTGAAAAGGGAGAAGCCCGCGAAGTCTTTAAACAGGCCATGCTCAAGATCGGCCTCGACGTAGCGCGCTCTGCCACCGTCAACAACCTGCAGGATGCCCTCAAAGCTGCCGATGAATTGATTGGCGACTTCCCCATTATTATTCGCCCGAGCTTCACGCTGGGCGGCGCAGGCGGCGGCATCGCCTACAATCGCGAAGAGTACGAGAAAATGGTGCAGTCCGGACTCGAAATCTCCCCCACTACAGAAGTGCTGGTAGAGGAATGCCTCCTTGGTTGGAAGGAATACGAGATGGAAATCATGCGTGACCACAAGGACCAATGCGTCGTGATCTGCTCCATTGAGAATTTTGACCCCATGGGTGTACACACCGGTGATTCCATCACCATTGCCCCCGCGATGACCCTGACTGACAAGGAGTATCAGTTGATGCGCGATGCCTCGTTTGCCTGCATCCGTGAAGTTGGGGTGGAAACCGGCGGCTCCAATATCCAGTTTTCCGTAAATCCCTTAAACGGTCGCATGGTCGTGATTGAGATGAACCCCCGGGTTTCCCGCAGTTCCGCCCTCGCCTCGAAAGCCACCGGCTTCCCCATCGCCAAGATGGCCGCCAAACTGGCAGTGGGTTACAGTCTCGACGAATTGCGTAACGACATCACCCGCGAACCCCCCGCCAGTTTCGAACCGTCCATCGATTACGTCGTCACCAAGATCCCCCGTTTCACCTTCGAAAAATTCCCCGGGGCAGACAAGACCCTGACCTCGGCCATGAAATCGGTGGGCGAAGCGATGGCGATCGGCCGCACTTTCAAAGAATCCTTCCAGAAAGCCCTCCGCTCCCTGGAAATCGGAGCCCTTGGTTTCGTTGGACCCAAAAGCGCCGGACTCGATGAGCCCGTCAAGGATCTGCAAAAAATCCGCGAGGGCATTGCCATTCCTACCTCTGAGCGCGTCTTCTGGTTGCGCCATGCCTTCCTCGCAGGAATGACCGTCGAGGAGATTCATGAAATCTGCGCCGTCGACCCCTGGTTCCTCCAGCAATTGAGCGAACTCGTGGACATCGAAAATGCCCTCCGCGCCACCAGCCTTACAAAACTTGAGGCTCCCCTCATGCGGCAAGCGAAGGAAGCTGGATTCAGTGATGCCCTCATTGCCCAACTTATCGGCGCTAGCCGACAACCCGTTCGCAAAAAACGCGAAGCCCTTGATATCCATACTCAATACCGTTTAGTCGATACCTGCGCGGCAGAGTTCCAAGCCTACACCCCGTACTTCTATTCCTCCTACGGCGCGGAAAACGAAATTACCCCCACCGACAAGAAGAAGATCATGATCCTTGGTGGTGGGCCCAACCGTATCGGGCAAGGCATCGAATTTGACTATTGTTGTGTGCATGCCTCCTTTGCCCTGCGCGAGGCGGGTTATGAAACCGTCATGGTTAACTCTAACCCCGAGACTGTCTCCACGGACTACGACACCTCCGATAAACTTTTCTTTGAACCCCTTACCCTTGAGGACGTCCTCGAGATCTACCGCCAGGAACAATGCGACGGCGTCATCGTTCAGTTTGGCGGGCAGACCCCGCTCAATCTTGCCAGCGACCTCGAAGCGCATGGCGTCAAATCATCGGAACCTCACCCTCCATGATTAATGCCGCTGAAGACCGCGACCTCTTCCGCAAAATCCTCGACCGCATCGAACTCAAGCAACCCAAGAACCGCATCGCCCATTCCCAGGAACAGGCCTACGAGCTCGCCGGAGAAATTGGCTTCCCCATTCTTTTGCGCCCCTCCTTTGTCCTCGGTGGACGCGGTATGTTCATCGTTTATGATGTCACGGAAATGAAGGCCATCGTTCGTGACGTCTTTGAGGTCGCCCCGGGCAAACCTGTTCTCCTCGATCAATTCCTTGAAGACGCCTACGAACTGGACGTTGATTGCATCTCGGACGGAGACACCGCTGTGATCGGGGGCATCCTCCAGCACGTTGAGTTTGCTGGCGTTCACTCCGGAGACGCCGCCATGGTGATGCCACCCCACACTCTTTCAGACGCCATCCTTGAAAAAGTGCGTGAAGCGACCTACGCCCTCGCCCGCGAATAGGAAGTCGTTGGTCTCATGAATGTACAATACGCCATCAAGGACGACGAATTGTTCATCATTGAAGTCAACCCGCGCGCATCACGAACGGTGCCCTTTGTTTCAAAAGCCATCGGCGTGCCCCTTGCCAAACTCGCTGCCCGCGTCATGGCAGGCGAAAAACTCGTCGACCTTGGCTTTACTGATGAAATCATCCCGCCCTACTGGGCCGTCAAAGAATCGGTCTTCCCCTTCAACCGATTCCCCGGAGCACCCATTATGCTCAGTCCCGAAATGCGCAGTACCGGAGAAGTCATGGGTCTCGACAAAGACCTCGGCGTCGCTTTCGCAAAATCTCAAATGGCCGCCAAGCCGAGCCTCCCCGATTCCGGTGATGTCTTTATCTCCGTCAAGGACCACGACAAAGAACGCGCGGTTGAAATCGTGCGCGGACTCAGTGAACTCGGCTTTGGGATCACCGCTACCGCCGGTACCGGAAAGATTTTAAAGGAGAACGGCATCGAGGTTAAAAGCGTCTACCGCCTAAGCGAAGGCCGTCCCAACGTTATCGACCTCATCAAGAACGGCAAAATCTCCCTTATCATTAATACCCCGCAAGGCACCGTTCCCCGTCAAAACGAGAACCAGATCCGCAGCGAGGCGCTCAAGTACAACATTTGTATCATGACTACCATTTCTGCCGCTGCCGCCGCGGTGGACGGCATCCGCAGCCTCCGCGAAAAAGGCTACGAAGTGCGCTCTATCCAAAGCTACTCGAAAGAATGCCATAAGGCCTAAATTCAAATGTCCGAAAACCAGGAAACGATCATTGCGCTCCTGCACGGCCCCGACCAACCGGGCCTTGTTTCGCGGGTCTCAAGTTGGATCTTCCTCCGTGGTAGCAATATCTTCCACGCCGACCAACACAAAGACCTGGAAGCCAATATCTTTTTCCAGCGCGTGGAATGGTCCCCCTCCGGCGACCCGGAAAAAGAAGCCGCCGATTTCAAAAAATTTGTCCGCGATGATCTGGGCATGGAAGTCAGCGTCGCCATTAGCAAGGAACGCCCGAAGGTCGCCCTCTTCGTTTCCAAAATCGATCATTGTTTCCACGATACCATTCTCCGCTTTCGCGCCGGTGAGTTTGCAGGTGAACTTACCTGTATCCTTTCAACCCACGACAGCCTTGAAGCCGATGCCCGCACATACGGCCTTCCTTTCCATTATGTCCCCGTCAGCGCTGAAACAAAAGCGGAAGCGGAGCAAGAACAGCTGCGCATCCTGAACGAGGCCGGAGTCGAATGTATTGTAATGGCCCGCTATATGCAGGTGCTCTCCGACCATTTCCTCGCTCAAGTCGGTTGCCCTGTTATCAACATCCATCACTCCTTTCTGCCTGCCTTTGCCGGGGGCAAACCCTACCACCAAGCCCACCAGCGCGGCGTTAAACTGATCGGGGCGACCGCCCATTACGCCACTGCAGTCCTTGACGAGGGGCCAATTATTCATCAAGACGTTACCCGTATCAATCACCGCAATTCCGTTGCCGACTTGATTCGCAAAGGCCGCGACCTTGAAAAGTCCGTCCTCGCTCAAGCCATCCGGCTTCATCTCGACAATCGCATCCTTGTCTATAATAACAAGACCGTCGTCTTTGACTGAACCGCGTAAATTATCATGAAACGCCCACAACGTAAGAAAAACGAAAACCTTTTGCCCGAAGAGCAAGACGAGGCTGTCACTATCGATGAACGCAATCTCGTCGATGCCGAGGAATCAGCGGATATCGCCTTCGAGGAACGCGTCTCCATGTATTGGATGGAGAACAAAGCCTTTGTAAGCGGCTGTATCGCGGTGCTCGCCCTCGTTATCGTCGGCTTCAACGGCGTGCGCATCTACGGCAACTATACCATTGAGCAACAACAAGCCCAGTACCATGAGGCGCAGGCCGAGGACACCCTCGACGGCTTTGCTAAAGATTACTCCCACGTTGAACTGGGCGGTTTTGCCGCCCTGCGCGTTGCCGACGCCGCTTTTGAAACAGAGGACTTTGATCGTGCCCGCGAACACTACGCCCTCGCAAGCGCGGCGCTAGTAGACCCCCTCTTGCGCAGTCGCGCTCGCCTCAGTCATGCCATTTCAGTACACGAAGCGGGCGACCCCGAAGCAGCCCGCACGGAGCTTGAGGCCCTCGCTGCCGATCCAGTCGCGGCCCAGATCATTCGGGCCGAGGCCATTTATTATTTGGCAGTAGCCGCACATATCGAGGAACACGCCGAAGCCCTTGCGTCCCTTTCCGAGCAAATCGAAGGACTTGCACAAGCGGGACCCTGGCAACAACGCCTGCAACAATTACGCTAGGAATCGCCTGCGCCGTTGACAGCGACGCCTGCATTTCTTGAATGCCCTCTGTGGCGCCACTCCCAAGGAAACGCCACGCCTTCTAAAATTGAATCCAAGTAAGCTATATTAAAATGAGTACCTACATCACCGATATCCGCGCCCGTGAAGTCATTGACTCCCGCGGCAATCCCACTGTTGAAGTCGACGTTGAGCTCGACTCCGGCGTCATTGGCCGCGCTGCGGTACCCTCTGGAGCCAGCACCGGGGTGAACGAAGCGGTGGAATTGCGCGATGGTTCGGTACCGGCCTCACAATTTCCCAAGGGAACGAATCCCAAGAAACGCTACCTCGGCAAAGGCGTCCTCAAGGCGGTTGACAATGTCGACAACCTCATTGCTCCCGAGCTCGTCGGCCTCGATGCCTGTGACCAGGTCACCATCGACCAAACCATGCTCGCAATCGACGGCACCGCCACCAAGAAGAACCTCGGCGCGAACGCCATTCTCGGTGTTTCCCTTGCCACTGCCAAGGCAGCTGCCGAGGCACTTGGTCTTCCGCTCTACAAATATATCGGCGGCACGAACGCTAAGGTTCTTCCCGTTCCCATGATGAATATCATGAACGGCGGCGCCCACTCCGACGCTCCCATCGACATCCAGGAATTCATGATTATGCCAAAGGGCGCAGACACCTTCAGTCAAGCCCTGCGCATGGGTTGCGAAATTTTCCACGCCCTCAAGAGCGTCCTTAAAAGCAAAGGACTCTCCACTGCAGTAGGTGATGAAGGTGGATTCGCTCCCGTCCTTGAATCCAACGAGGCTGCCCTCGAGGTCATCGCCGAAGCCGTCAAAAAAGCGGGCTACAAACTGGGCAAGGATATCTTCTTCGCTCTCGACGTCGCTTCCTCTGAGTTTTACGACGCCAAATCCAAGAAATACATCTTTAAGAAATCTGACGGCTCCAAGCGCAACGCCAAACAAATGGTCGATTTCTATAAAGACCTTCAAAAGAAATTCCCCATCATCTCCATTGAAGACGGCTGTGATGAAAACGACTGGGACGGCTGGAAGCAACTCACAGACGCCATTGGTCACAAGACCCAACTCGTCGGAGATGACCTCTTCGTCACCAACACCAAATTCCTCAAGAAGGGTATCGATACTGAGACCGCCAACTCCATTCTCGTGAAAGTGAATCAAATCGGCTCTCTTACCGAGACCCTCGACGCCGTCGAAATGGCGAAGGAAGCAGGTTATACTTCCGTGCTCTCGCACCGCTCAGGCGAGACCGAAGATGCCACCATCGCAGACATCGCTGTGGCGACCAACTGCGGTCAAATCAAGACCGGCTCCCTCAGTCGCTCTGACCGCATTGCGAAATACAACCAGCTTCTCCGCATCGAAGAAGAACTGGGTGCTAACGCGGTCTACGGCGGAAAGCTAAAAGTCTAAACCCAAGCCTAATCCTTTCAAAAGCCCGGTCGCATAACAGCGCCGGGCTTTTTTATGCCATGTGCGGATGAACCCCCGTTTGACATTCTCTGTCGCATTCATACCTCTATTGGTACGATGCAACTGAATGACAAACAGACCGCCCTGGTTGAGGAAATGCAACTGATCCCCGATGCCTACGAGCGTCTCGGCTACCTTGTGGAGCGCGGCAAACTGGCTAAAGGATTACCTGAAGACCTGCGCATTGATCAGTTCAAAATCGAAGGGTGCATGTCACAGCTCTGGGTCGTTCCCGAATTCAAGGACGGCCATTGCCATTTTAAATCCGAATCGGACTCTGCGATCGTCAAAGGCATTGCTACCCTCC
This sequence comes from Verrucomicrobiota bacterium, assembly GCA_009937095.1. Taxonomy (GTDB): domain Bacteria; phylum Verrucomicrobiota; class Verrucomicrobiia; order Opitutales; family Coraliomargaritaceae; genus UBA7445. Next base: position 6,372 of record JAACDB010000026.1, on the reverse strand, counting down.
TTTGTGATTTCTACAGTGATGTCCCGCCGCAGGAAATTGTTGCGAACGATGCCGCCTTTCTCGGCGAAGTGGGGGTCACCCAACACCTCTCGCCGAATCGTCGCAATGGCCTGAGCCGGATTGTGGAGTTTATCCAGCACTTTGCCCGCTCCTGCCTCGCTGCCTCCTGAGTGTCCGCAGTTATGACTGCCCGCCTTTATGATGCGCATGTCCATTTGGCGGACCCTAAACTTCGCCCGTATCTAAAAGAGATCGGCGAATGCTATGAAGCCATAAACCTTTGCGGAGCGGTGGTGAACGGCACCAACCCGCAGGATTGGCCCGCGGTTCTCGAATGCTCGGCAAGCGACCGCCGACTGATCCCTGCAATCGGCCTACACCCCTGGCAGGTTCCGTATGCCCCCGAAAATTGGCAGGAGTTATTTCTTGAGGCTTTTGAAGCCGGCGCCCAGGTCGTTGGGGAAATCGGACTCGATCGCTGGATTGATGGGCATAACCTCGCAGCGCAAATACCCGTATTTGAATTCCAGCTACAGTTTGCCGCGACAAACAACCTGCCCGTTAGCATCCATGCCCTTAAGGCGACAGGCCCTTTAATGGATATCTTGCGCGCAGCAGCACTACCTGTACGCGGGTTTCACCTGCATGCCTACAACGGGCCGGTTGAACTAATCAAGGAACTAACGCGCTTGGGCGCTTATTTCTCCTTCAATGCCGGACAAATCAAGAAGCATGCTTCCCTTGAATGCCTCCGCGCTATTCCGCATGAACGTCTTTTAATAGAGACCGACGCTCCGGATTTTTTGCCTCCGCCGCCATACCGCGAGTACCAGTTGCCTAACCCAGACCACAATCACCCCGCCAACCTTAAGCAGGGGTATGGCGCCATCGCAGAATTAATCGATGTTCAAGCCGCCACCCTGGCAGATGTCGTTGAGGAGAATTTTAGAGCGTTTTTTCTGAACGCGGATTGATCACTCCTTCACCGCAGCAGTGCGATAATGGAAATATCCGTTGCGGAGCGCAACATACGGATCCAAGGAACCGCCTTTCATTTGCTTGTAGCGTTGCACCAGTGACGGACCTTTTACCACCGCTCCACCAACACTATAAGCGGTGCGTATTTCCCATTCATCCACTTGCACGAGGGGATTCTGGAAAGGATCCACAACGCGGTCGCCAATTCGCCCGGCCAAATCCCGCAAGGAAGAAGGTCCCAAAACCGGCAAGACCAGATAGGGACCATTACCCAACCCCCATGCACCCAACGCTTGCCCGATGTCCTCTTTTGGCAAGGACTTCAGCTCCGGCAATTTTTCTGAGGGGCGATTCAAGCCCGCAAAACCAACGGTTGAATTCAAAAGGAAGGTGCCGCTTTCCAATAGAGCACCCTCGAATTTCCCCTGTAAAAGGTTGCCTGCCAGTCGTACCGGAAAGTTCAGATTATCGAAAGAATTGCTCAGTTTTTCTTCAACGGCATCCGGGGTGATGTATTCGTAACCGCTAGAAACGGGATCCAGTACATTTAAATAGATGAAATCGTTGAACTTAAAAACCGCGCGGTTCACGGACTCAAACGGATCCTGTACGCCGGGAGTTGCTAAACCCATATCCTCGTCGAACAATTCGTCCATGGTTATGAAATCATTCGCGTGAAGTCCTCCCGCTAAAAAGAGGCTGCAGGCAATCAAAAAGGCCGAAGCCTTAGAGGGTAACTTTATGGTCCAGTTTTTCATGTTTTAATAGGGTTTGTAGTTTTTCGATAAGCTCTGCAGCGGTGCCCCGACGGAAATGCTCGTCAAATTGCTGACGGTAATTCGAGACCAAGCTGATTTCCTCAGCCACCAAATCATACAGTTCCCATCCCGACTGCATGCGCGCTAACTTGTATTTCAAATGAACGGTACGGTCTTCCATCTTAACGACCGAGGGTATTTCCAAACGGTTTTCGCCATTTTTAACCGCCTCGCGGTAAGTGATTTCCGGTCGCGATTTGCCCTGCATCCCATCAATGTATGCTTTCAAAACCACTTCCTTAATAAGCTCCAGGATTTGGACTTGTTCATCCTCGGTAAGGCGGCGCCAATTCCGACCAATGGCACGACGGATGATGATATCCATATTATAATTTTCCCTAAAGGCAGCACGCACGGCAGCACGCTTTTCCTCGACGCTCTTGGTTTCACTTCCTTCACCAAAAAGTGCCTCCACCGCAACGCCAACGGAGTCCTTTAACTCGGCCACCGGATCGGGATTCGCGTTTAAGCCAACTCCAAAAACCAGCAAAAAAATGAATAACCTTCTTTTCATAAGCACAGCTTTAAATTATTTCTCCTCGCCGTCAATTCCGCCGAGAGCAAAACGACTGATGAGATCCTCAATGTCGAGTGCTGACTCGGTATCGTAAATCATATCGCCATCTTCCAAATAAAAATCGGAACCTCCAGGGGACAGATCAATAAAACGATCCCCAATCAATCCCGAGGTCTTCACCGAGGCGATGGTGTCCTCGTCAAGCTTTAGGGAATTTGGCAACTCCAGCGTCACCATCGCAAAATAAGCCTCGTCCAAATCCACACGCCGAACCGTACCGACCCGTACCCCCGCGATTTCCACGCGGCTACCGGGATTTACCCCCGCCGCGCTCGAGAACTGCGCCTTCAATTGGTAGCTGTCTCCCCCGAGGAGACGCGCCCCGCCTACCTGAATTGCAAGGTAAAGAATTGCGGCAAGCCCCGCCAAGACGAAGCAGCCAACCAAGTATTCAATTTTTTTATTTTTCATGCCTTCGTTGTGTGAATTTTAACTCTTCTCTACAGACTCACTGGATTGCAGCAAGCCCGACCATGAACGTGGCGAATCCGCCGCCAATTCAGAAGGATCGCCAAAGAAACGGATTTTGCCTTCATCCAGCCAAGCCACCTTGTCACTGATTTCAAAAACCTCAGGAATATCATGACTCACCAGCAGTGCCGTAAACCCAAAGCGCTCGCGGTAATCCGATATCATGTCAAAAACCCCAAATTTGCGCTCCGGATCAAGGCCGGTGGTGGGTTCATCGAATAAAACAACTTCGGGATTCGTTACGAGCGCCCGGGCCAGAGCCACCCGTTTCTGCATCCCCCCGGAAAGCTCCGCAGGGTAACGCGAACCGGCTTCCCCCAAATCCAATTGCTCAAGCAGTTCCGTCACTCGTTCCGCAACTGCCTCGGTCGGCAAGCCCACGACTTCCCTCAACGGCAAGGCCACGTTCTCGAATGCCGTCAGGGAATCAAAGAGCGCATTGTTTTGAAACATATAGCTAAAGGTAAAGCCTTCCGACTGATCTGCCGCCCGGCGATTGCTCCCCATCGAAACACCATCCAAAAGAATCTCCCCTGCATCGGGAGCCATAAGGTTGGCAATGCATTTTAAAAACACCGATTTACCAATCCCACTCTTCCCGATAATAGTGGTCACCGAAGCCCGCGCGATATCGAGATCGATCCCGTCCAGCACCCGCTTTGTGCCAAAATGCTTTTTCAAGCCACGTATCTGGAGAAAACTTTCAGACATGCTAAATCAAAAATGAAGTGATTAAATAATCCGCCGCCAAGACTGTGACGCTGGAAAAGACCACCCCCCGGGTCGCAGACTCGCTTACCCCGCGCACCCCGCGCAGGCTCGATTTCAGATGCGTATAAAATCCCCGGTAGGAGCAAATTGAAATGGTGAGGGCTCCGAAACAAACTGCCTTAATGAAGCCCCCGCGTACATCCGCCCAGGTGATGCTGTTAAAGACATGGTTCCAGTAGACCCCCGCATCCACATTCAACAAAACCGAACCCGTCAGGTAACCGCCAAAAACTCCGATCAAGTCAAAGAGCGCGGTCAAGGCCGGAAAACAAAAGAGCGCCGCCCATAGACGCGGCCCAACTAGGAAACTCTTGGCATCAATCCCCATGGTCTGCAAGGCATCAATCTGTTCATCATTGCGTTGAAAGCCCAACTCAGAGGTCATCGCTGAACCGGATTGCCCCACAATCATGAGCGCCGTTAGTACCGGACCCAATTCGCGCACTAAAGAAAGCCCTACCGCATCGCCCAGCGCAGCCTCCGCGCCCAAGCGCGCCAAGGTATAATACAGTTGCAAGCCCATCACCAGCCCAGTGAACAAACCCACCGTCAAAACAATCGGCACACAACGGCCTCCGATCTCATGGATCGCGGTGACCAGCTTATGCCTTCGGCGGCGTTGACGCAAAAATCCCGCAAAGGCACCGAAACTGAAAACCGTCCAGTCACCCCATTCATACACCAGGCCGAGAGCGGTTCGTCCTAAAGAGCGTATCATCGTATCAAGTAATTTAAGAATGCCGAAAGCAGTTTGAGCACGGCAACAAATAAAATGGTGCGGGTAGACGGAATCGAACCGACGACACCTGCTTGGAAGGCAGGGGTTTTACCTCTAAACTATACCCGCTTGAAGAGCTAATAACCTGTCGCCAGCACCATAAAGGTCAAGGCTTGAAAGCTTGGATTCGCCAAGGGGGCCATTAGGTGGATGGCCCCAGAGCCAGCGCTTCCAACATGGGTCCAATCTGTGCAAGCAATTCCTCATGAATCCTTCCATTAGTTACCACCGTGCCTTCATCTTCAAAAATATCCAGCGCCGCACCCGACATGTTGGAAAGCGTGGCGCCGGCTTCTTGTGCAATGATAAATCCCGCCGCCGCATCCCACGGTTTTAAAGACATTTCATAATAACCTGCAAAACGCCCGTCTGCCACAAAACAAAAATCCAGTGCCGCCGCACCCAAACGACGCACCCCGCCCGCTTCACGTAACATATTTGCCAGAGCCCGTGACAAGGGCTCGGCTCGGCGGGCACGATCATATGGGAAGCCTGTCACCACCACCCCAGCCCGCAATGGGGACTTGCCATTTACCCGAATCGGCTTGCCGTTACAACTCGCTCCCCCATTGACTTCCCCGCGATAACGCAGCCCCAATGCCGGACCGGAAACAATCCCACCAACTGGCTTGCCGTCATATAAAAGGCCGATTGAAATCGCCCACATCGGAATGCGATTTGCAAAATTAGTCGTCCCATCAATGGGATCCAGTACCCAGCAGAATCCCTTGCCCGGGGCGGCGTTCTTATCGGATTCTTCCTCGCCAATGATCTGATCGGCGGGGAACTTCGCCTCAATGAATTCCGTCAGACGCGCCTGACTCGCAACATCTCCCTCGGTCACCAGGTCAAAGGCATTGGACTTTGTTTCGATCTCAAAATCCCTCGACTGCAAGTCTATTAGAAAATTTTCCAGTTCGGGCAGCATGCCTTCGATAGCATCCAACCGTTCTTTCACTCCTGCTTGTTGTGGTAAACTCATAGTTCAAAATACTACTTACGATGCCCCGCATCAATACTTTCATAGCGGGGACCCGCGAAAGCCTTCCCTTAAGGAAATTCCGCTCGGGCATCTGAAAATAGCTGTAAGGCCTTTAGGGCACGCACCCCGGGAACCGAAAGTGCGTCGTCGCCGATGTGATAGCCCCGCCCCGCTTGAACTGCCGAGATTTGATTCCAAACTTTGCTCGACCGCCATCGCGCCCAATCCGCAGCGCCCAATTCCGCATCCCCGCCTGCCGCCAAAAAAATGACCTCGGGATCCTGCCGGATCAACCATTCCAAATTCAATTGCGGCCATGCCATCGGTGCGGCATCGGCAATATTATGGAAACCTGCCCGAGCCAGCAAAGTACTAGGAAAGGTTCCCTTCCCCGCACTAAAATAAGGCGGTTCAGTACCATACAGGAGACAGGTACGCGGCGCTTGGCCCGTATGCGACTGACCCTTCGCGGTTAAATCCGCCAGTCTATCGTTGAACGCATCTACCTTCACCTTCGCTTCTGCCTCAAGATCCAACAACGCCCCCAAACGCATGAAGGTCTCGCTGATGTCTTCGAGGCGATCCGCCCGCAGACGCAGCACCCTCAATCCCAAATTCTCCAAACGGGTCAGAGTATCCAGCGGGGTTAGATTTGTCATGACAACCAAGTCCGGCTGCAACGAAACAATACGTTCCAGATTCGGCATATCGATGCGCCCGACCGATTCCACCGCCAAGGCATCTTTCGGAAAATCGCAATAATTGGAACGCCCCACGAGCCGATCCCCTGCCTCCAGCGCGAAAACCACTTCCGTAATACTCGGCGCCAAACTTACCAGACGCTCGACGGTACTAATTGTTTTAGTCGCCTCCGGTTCCGATGGCGTGCAGGCATTAAAAAGCAGTACCCCCGTCATGAGCAGGCTCGATCCAAATAGCTTCACTGATTGCATGTCGCACATATGCCCGTGTAGATGACTTCCCCACCCGTCACAAG
>JAACDB010000004.1 GCA_009937095.1 Verrucomicrobiota bacterium | reverse complement strand
TATTTTTAAGGGATTTTATGGATATAACAATTTTTAGGGTGCAGGTTCACGGCAAAAAACTGGTAAACCTGGGGTAATTTACTGCCAAATTCGGCAATGCTTCACACAATGTCGGTTAAAACAGCTGCCTGTCAAGGCTACGATACTGTATCGCCTCTAGTAAATGAGGATTTTTAATGGTATCAGACTGGGCTAAATCTGCGATGGTTCGGGCGACTTTGAGGATGCGGTCATAGGCGCGGGCAGATAGGGCGAATTCCTGCATGGCGTTTTGGAGTTGTTGACTGAGTTGTTTGTCGAGGGCGCAGTATTTTTGAATGTCGGCCTGTTCCATGCGGCTGTTACAGCGATTGTCGGGTTTATCCTTAAAACGCTGGTACTGTAATTTGCGGGCTGCGGTGCAACGTTCGCGAATGGAAGCGGAAGGTTCGCCGGCTTGCGCGGCACGTAATTCCTCGATGCGGAGGGCGGGTGCCTCGATATGGATATCAATTCGGTCGAGGAGGGGTCCGCTGATGCGGGAACGGTAGCGCTGGATTTGTGGCATGGAGCAGCGACAGGCATGAGCACTGTCGCCGGAATAACCGCAGGGGCAGGGATTCATGGCGCAGACGAGCATAAAGGCGGCGGGAAGAGTGACCTTGGCGGCGCTGCGTGAAATGGTAACCTGCCCATCTTCAAGGGGTTGGCGAAGAACCTCGAGGGTGTTACGGCGAAATTCGGGAAGTTCATCAAGTAAGAGGACGCCTTGGTGGGCGAGGGATATTTCTCCCGGGCGGGGGAAGGTTCCACCACCGAGGAGACCCACATCACTGATGGTGTGGTGGGGGGAACGAAACGGTCGCTGGTTGCGGGTTTTGGTGGGTTCAAGGGTGATACCTGCGGCGGATTGGATACTGAGAATTTCAAGGAATTCGTCGAGTTCCGGTTGGGGCATGATGCCGGGGATACGTTTGGCAATCATGGACTTACCGGAACCGGGAGGGCCGATGATAATGAGGTTGTGTCCACCGCTGACGGCAATTTCAACCGCGCGGCGAAGGTTGTGTTGGCCTTTGACGTCGGCAAAATCAAGGGGTGCGGGATCGTGGGATGGGTTTCTGAAGGTGTTGATATCCGCTGGGAGTGGATCGATGGGGATTTCGCGGTTTAAAAAACGCACGGCTTGGTCGAGGCTTTCGAGGGGGATGACTTCCAGTCCGTTGACGAGGGCGGCCTCATTGGCTGAGGCATTGGGGAGGAGGATGCCTTTTTTGTTGAGGCGGCGGGCGAGGCGCGCCATGGCAAGGGTACCTTTGATGGCTTGGGTTTTACCTGAAAGGCTGAGTTCGCCTGCGATGAGGTAGTTCTGGAGTGGGGCGGCATCGCATTGTTTCATAGCTGCGAGGATGCCGAGAGCGATGGGTAGGTCGTAGGCGGGGCCTTCTTTTCGCAGGTCACCGGGGGCGAGATTTACGGTGGTGCGGGTTTCGGGTTGGCGGTAACCGCTATTGCTGATGGCGGAGAAGACGCGGTCCTGTGATTCTTTGACGGCTGCATCGGGCAGACCCACAAGGATAAATTTAAGCTCGCCCACCTCGCCGGTATTGACCTCTACTTGTACCGGATGAGCTTCTATTCCCAAAAGGGCCGCCGATTGAGTGGTTGCGAGCATAGGGGTATTATTCCTAATACGTAAAAAATTATCGTCCACCCTAAAATGATAGCCAGTTATAAAGGCGTGCCATGAAGACGCAGAAAAAGAGCCGTGGTTTACGGATAGGCCTTACGGGCGGGATCGGTTGCGGAAAGAGCACGGTCGGCGCTTTGTTTGCGGAGGCGGGTTGGTCGGTTATTTCGACCGATGACTTGGTGCGGGGTTTGCTTGTGAGCGATAATGCGGTGAAAGGTGCGCTATGGGAGCATTGGGGGGCGTCGGTTTTTGATGTTGCGGGTTGTGTGGATCGAGGCGCGGTGGCGAAGCGGGTTTTTTCCTCGAAGGCGGAATTGGAATGGCTGGAAGCTTTGTTGCACCCACGGGTGCGTGAACTGTGGTTGGAGATGGTTCATGTACAGGCGGCGTCTAATTGGTTGGTTGAGATCCCTCTGTTGTTTGAGAAAAGGCTTGAAAAGGAGTTCGATTTTAGCGTTTGTGTTACATGTCCCGAGGCGATTGTGGTCGCCCGAATGGCCCTTAGGGGTTTTTCACGGGTCGCTATTGAACAGCGTTCCAAGCGTCAAATGGACTTGTCCGAGAAAGTGGAACGTGCGGATTATGTCATTACCAACGCTGGCAGTCTTGAATTTTTGAAAGCGCAAACACTCGGCTTGATTGCCGAACTGTAAGCAAACTTTTGCAGGGACGATGAACCTTGCATCCCTAAAAAACCCCATCGTATATGAGCGAATCAGATACACCCTTATCAAATACAAATCCTTTAGACCCTTCTTTAGGCGAGGCGCCGAAGCCGCCACGCAAGACCGTTCGTCGCGGCACACGTAAACGTGCGCGTCCTGCGGAAGATGCCGAAGGCACCGCTGCTGACGATGGTGCAGTTACGGGAGCCGCCTACGAAGCAATGGTTGCCGCTAGTGACGATGCCGGTGAATCCCGGGATGATGCCAAGCCGAAAGGCGGATCCGATTCCAGGGATGGAGAAGGCGGGGGCAACCGTCATTCCGGACGCAGGGGGAACGGAAACAACAACCAAAACCGTTTCCAGAAGAACAAAAAGCCGAAGAACCGTTCACGTAATCAACGTTGGCAGAATAAAAAGAAAGCGGTTCGGGAAGAAGGTCCGGCACTGAATTTAGGTGAATTGTTGGATTTTGAGTCCTTTGAGGATTTTGAAGCCTTGCAAAGTTTTGAGGCTGGCCTCGAAACGGGCAAAGCGAAGGCCTTTGATTTTACGGAAATCTACAATATGCCCCTTCCTGAATTGCGGGAGGCGGCAGAAAAGAAGGCGGTTGAAGTGCCGAATGCACCGAATCGTGAGCAGTTGATCAACGCCTTGGTGGCGCAGGCGTTTGAAAAGAAGACCGTGATTGAAACGGTGGGCGTGCTGGATCTTTTCGAAGACGATTCCGGGGGTCTTTTGGTCTACGAGCGCGATAATTATCGAGTGGTTTCTCAAAGTGCTTTTGTGCCGCAAACACTGATTGAGCATTACGGACTGCAGGCTGGCCACATTGTCAAAGCCCGCCTGCACCCGCATCGCGAAACGGAAAGCTGCCCCTTTGTTATTTCTATCGCGGAGGTCATGGGACGTGATCCCGGCACCTTGAGCGAGATCATTCCCTTCAAGGAACGCGTTCCGTATTACCCAACCCAGCGTATTTTAATGGAAACCGGTGGTGATGCCAAGTGGGACAATCTTTCCATGCGGGTCGTGGATTGCTTGACTCCGGTAGGCTATGGTCAGCGCGGCTTGATTGTCGCTCCACCTCGCACCGGAAAAACGGTGCTTCTGCAGTGCATGGCAAATGCTATCAAGGCAAACTGTCCCAAGGCACACCTGATCATTCTTTTGATTGATGAACGCCCTGAGGAAGTCACCGATTGCCGGCGTCAGGTTGAAGCTGAAATTATCAGCTCCACCTTTGATGAATCTGCGGAAAGCCATGTGCATGCCGCTGAGATGGTCATTGAAAAAGCGCGCCGTATGGTGGAAGTGGGTGAGGATGTTATTATTCTGCTCGACTCCATCACCCGTCTGGCGCGGGCCTACAATACGATGATGCCCAACAGCGGTAAGATTCTTTCCGGTCGTGTCGAGGCCAATGCCCTACAAAAGCCCAAGCGTTTCTTCGGTTCTGCCCGCAATATTGAGGATGGTGGCAGTCTTACGATTCTTGGTACTGCTCTTGTGGAAACCGGAAGTAAAATGGACGAAGTCATTTTTGAAGAATTCAAAGGAACCGGTAATATGGAGCTACACCTTGACCGGGGCTTGTCGGATAAGCGTATTTTCCCTGCCTTGAGTATGGATAAGAGCGGAACCCGTAAGGAAGAACTGCTGTATCACCCAGATGAAATGCTTAAGATTTATTCATTGCGTCGCGCAATGAAGGGCATACCTTCTACGGATGCTATGGAAATGCTCATTCAGCGCATTAAGAAAACCAAGACGAATGCAGAATTCCTAGTGAGCGTTGCTCGTTAAATTTTGCCCAATTGTTCATACCTCAACAATAGCTTCATATTCTGTGACCTCATCAGACGATTTTGTTCTCCAGCTTTTAATTGATAAAAAAATAGTGGACGCCGACAGTGTCGAGCGTGCGCGCACTGCTGCGGCAGAAGCGGATGGCAACGCTGAAATTGACAGCGCGGCGCTTGATTTCTTAATTAAGGAACAAAAGTGTACGCAGGCGGATATTGCTCAGGCCTTGGCAGACGAGTTCAGTATGGAAGTCGTGGACTTGAATGAGGTGCGTGTGACGGGTGATATCCTGGATGTGGTGCCTTTTGAGTTGGCGAGTCGTTACAAGGTCTTTCCTCTTGAGATGGACGAGCGCGAGTTACACCTCGCTATTTGTGATCCCCTCGACATGGACGGGATCGACAGCATCAGTCACGTGGTGCAACGTTCGGTGATCAGTCGCGTCGCACCGCTTGATGCCATTGAGCGCGCCATCCATCAATATTATGAGGGTGCTCAGGCGGGTGAGGTGGATGAAATTTTTGAGGGCATCCATGAGGGTGAAAGCGGAAGCGAAGGCCTCGAAGTTAAGGTTTTCGATGAGGCTGAAGTTTCTGAAGAAGAAGCACCGATCATAAAATACGTGCAGATGGTCATTACCGAAGCGATCCAGCGCCGAGCCTCTGATATTCACATGGAGCCGCTCGAAAAGCGTTTCCGCGTGCGCTATCGGGTCGATGGGGTCCTGCATGAGGTCGAGAACCCTCCCAAGCGTTTGCAGCCTTCGATTGTTTCGCGCATCAAATTGATGTCCAATGTGAGCATCGCCGAGAAGCGCGTTCCGCAAGACGGACGGATTAGTATCATGGTCGGCGAAAAGGATATTGATTTGCGGGTTTCAACCCTGCCAACCGCGTATGGTGAGAGCATCGTTATGCGTATTTTGGATAAGGAAGGTCTGCGTTTAGGGCTTCCCGAGCTTGGATTCTTCAGTGACGACCAGGCTATCTTTGAACGCATCATCTCGATGCCGGACGGAATTTTCCTTGTGACGGGTCCGACCGGTTCCGGTAAATCCACTACCCTGTATTCGGCGCTCAACTACATCAATCATCCCGACCGGAAGATTATTACGGTGGAGGATCCAGTGGAATACGAAATGGGCGGCATTAATCAGGTTCAGGTACGCCGCGATGTGGGAATGACTTTCTCTGCAGCCCTGCGATCCATGCTGCGTCAGGCTCCCAATATTATTATGGTCGGGGAAATTCGTGATAAGGAGACTGCTGAAATCGCGGTGAATGCCTCCCTTACCGGACACATGGTTTTCAGTACCCTTCACACCAATGACGCGCCCAGCGCGGTCAGTCGTTTGGTTGATATCGGGATTAAACCTTTCCTTGTTTCTGCCGCGTTGCGCGCTGTGATGGCGCAGCGTCTCGTTCGCCGTACCTGCCCTGAGTGCAAGCAACCCGACGAACCGGATGAACGCCTCCTTAATTCCCTCGGCATCCGCCAGGATCAAATGTTGGAAGCGACTTTTAAAAGCGGTAAGGGCTGTCCGAAATGTAACGGCACTGGTTTCCGTGGACGGGTTGGGATCTTTGAAATGTTCACCATGAATGAAGAGCTGCAGCAAATGATTTACGAAGAGTGCAGCTTAGTGGTGCTTCGCAACAAGGCTCGCGAAATCGGCATGCGTACTATGCGCGAAGATGGCGTTCGTAAAGTGCTTGCAGGTGTCACTACCCCTAACGAGGTGCTCCACGCAACCGTATCCGACGCGGATTAATTCCCCTTTATCACTCAACCCTAACGAATTTAAAACCATGGCCTACGAAATGAATCAACTGCTGGAAACGATGTTTGAGGCGGGCGCCTCAGACCTCCACCTGCAGGTGAACGAAGCCCCCGCACTTCGTATTCATGGAAGCCTTAATCCGATCGAAGGTGAAAAATTGACGCCGGAAGATACCAAGGCGCTCATGGAGTCCATTGCATCACCATCAGCACTTGAATCCTTTAAAGAAAATGGTGGGGCGGATTTTGCCATCGCCTTTGGCGATAAAGCCCGCCTGCGGGTCAGCGTGTTGCGTTCCAAGGGGAATATCGGAATGGTGCTCCGTTTGATTCCCAACGAATTGCTCTCCCTTGAAACGATTGGCTTACCGGAAAGCATCAAGAATCTCATCGCCCGCCCGCGGGGTCTCTTTCTGGTAACCGGGCCAACCGGCTCTGGAAAATCCACGACCCTCGCCTCCATGATTGATTGGATCAATACCAACCGGAATGACCACATCATTACCATTGAGGATCCTCTAGAATACTATCATACCCACAAGAATTGCATCGTGACTCAGCGCGAAGTAGGGGAAGACGTCCCCAGTTTTGCCTCCGCTCTCAGAGGCGCTTTAAGGCAGGATCCCGACGTCATCCTCGTGGGGGAAATGCGCGATCTTGAAACTATTGAAGCAGCGGTGACGGCTGCAGAAACCGGGCACCTTGTTTTTGGAACCCTGCATACCACTGTAGCAGCACGCACCGTTGATCGTATTGTCGATGCCTTCCCCTCCAATAGTAAGGAGCAGATTCGCACTCAGTTGGCCTCCTCGCTGCTAGCGGTGGTTTCACAAGTGCTCTGTGAAAAGAACGGTGGAGGTCGTATCGCCGCCTTCGAAATTATGGTAATGACCAATGCTATTTCTCAGCTGATCCGCGAAAATAAAACCTACCGTATTGCATCCGATATACAAACCGGAGCAAACAAAGGCATGGTTGGCCTCGATAACAATCTTCTGAAACTGTTTGAGGACAATCTCATCAGCGCGGAGGTTGCCCTTAGTAAATCACTGGCTCCAGATGATTTGCGGAGTCGCCTTGTCCAGAGCGGTGCCCAGCTTGACTGACCATTGTTACTAAATGCTTTAGCCTGAATTTCCCCATGTTTGAAGACCACAACGACACCATATACGAGATCATTAAAAATTTGGAAATGCTCACTGACGAGCAGCTTGACGAATTGAATGCATCTCATCTGAGCACTGGAAAGTCCTTGGTCAATGCCGTGATTGATGCCGGGTTGATCGAGCGTCCTGCCATCTTACAGGCCATTGCGGAATACCTCGGCTACGATTACCTGGAAGAGATCCCCGCGAATATCCCCGAATCGGTTTCCTCCAGTATGCGTGCAAACGTCGCCCGGATGTATGCCGTGGTGCCGCTTGCTTGTGACAATACCTCTATTCAGCTGCTGGCATGCGATCCTTTTAATTCCAGCATCATTGATGACTTAACCTTCACCTTGAACAAGGACGTAACTGTCGTTGTTGGTGATCCCCGTAATATCAATACCCTCCTAACTAATACCTACGGCGAGGAGGATTCCTCTATTGATGACATTTTGGGTGATCTTGGGGAAAGTTTTGCCGAGACCGAGGCCGAGGCCGAAGAAATGGATCCTGCCGATATGGCGAATCAAACGCCCATTATTCGTTTTGTGAATCTCGTTCTTCAGCAAGCGATCAAGGACAAAGCATCGGATATTCACTTTGAGCCCTTTGAGGATGAGTTCCGTATTCGCTACCGTATTGATGGAGCGCTTTACGAAATGGCACCCCCGCCGAAAACCCTCGCCGTTCCGGTTATTTCCCGTGTCAAGGTGCTCTCTAATATGAACATTTCCGAATCCCGTATTCCTCAGGACGGGCGCATCAAGATGACCATCGCCGGTCGTCCAGTGGATCTTCGTGTTTCAACGCTCCCGACCCGTTTTGGAGAAAGCGTGGTATTGCGGGTGCTTGATAAATCAGTGGTCAATCTTGATCTGGAAGCCCTGAGTCTTTCCGACGACATCCTCGCCAAGATCCGTGAACTCGTCGACCGACCCAACGGCATCTTTATTGTTACCGGCCCCACAGGTTCCGGAAAAACAACTACGCTCTACAGCGCCTTGCGCGAGGTGAATAAAGTAGAAACCAAAATCCTGACTGCTGAGGATCCGGTAGAATACGAAATCGATGGCATCATGCAGGTTGCCGTGAATCATCAGGTAGGGCTCGACTTCGCTCGCGCACTCCGCGCTTTCCTACGTCAGGATCCCGATAAAATCATGGTTGGGGAAATCCGCGACCTTGAAACCGCCCAAATCTCAGTGCAAGCCTCCCTCACGGGTCACGTTGTTCTCAGCACCCTGCATACCAACGACGCCCCCGGTGCGGTTACCCGCTTGATTGATATGGGCTTGGAGCCTTTCCTTCTGTCCGCTTCTCTGGAGGCGATCCTCGCCCAGCGCCTCGTGCGCCAGATCTGCCCCAGTTGTAAGACTGCTTACGAACCCAGCCAGGAACTCGTCGAAATGCTCGATGTCGATCCCCTGGAAATTGCAGATAAGGATTTCTTCTACGGTGAGGGCTGCCCCGAGTGTAGTAAGACCGGTTACCGCGGACGTGTCGGGCTCTTTGAAATGGTCGTGGTGACCGATGCTATTCGCGAACTGATTAATAAACGTGCACCCACTCTCGCAATTAAGCAAAAAGCTCTGGAGCAGGGCATGCGAAGCTTGCGGGATGACGGTCTGCGTGCCATTTTTGATGGTAAGTCCACCATTGAGGAAGTCCTTAAATATACTTAAACCCCGCAAAAAATGCCAAAGTTCAAATACACTGCGATTGATAGCACTGGTAAGCAAAAGACCGGAACGATCGATTCTGACTCCACTGAATCAGCTAATGACAAGCTCACTGCCATGGGGCTCATGCCGACTCAGGTCATTGCAGCTGGCTCTGCTGAAAAAAGCTCGAAGAAAACAAAGAACAGTTCCAAGAAATCCAAGGCCGTGACCAAGAAAGGCGCCGGAGGCTTCGGTAAGGTTATTAAACCACAAGGCCTTTCGATTTTTACCCGACAGTTGGCAACCCTCTTGGAGGCAGGACTTCCGCTCTTGCGCTCGCTTGAGGTCATGATTCGACAGGAGCGCAATCTGCGTTTTCGCAGTGTTCTAGAACAAGTTGCCGATCAGGTGAAGTCCGGTAATTCTTTCTCTGACGGACTCGCGCAATTCCCCAAGGTTTTCGACCGTCTCTACGTTAATATGATCCGCGCCGGTGAAGCGGGTGGGGTGCTTGCAGTGGTGCTTTCGCGCCTTGCGACCTTCATGGAAAAAGCACAGCGCACCAAGGGCAAAGTTCAGTCTGCCATGATTTATCCCATCGTTGTGGTGGGTGTCGCGGTTTCGATCGTCGCCCTCCTTATGGTAGTCGTGGTTCCCAAGTTCCAGTCTATTTTTGATGACATGCTCGAGGGCGCTTCTCTGCCCGGGCCTACTCAATTTGTCATCAATGTCAGTAACGGTATTCGCGAGAATATTATCCTTACCGTCGTTTTGCTGGGCGTGCTCTTCTTTGCATTTAAGTTCTTTCTTAAAACCTCTATCGGGCGCAGTGCCTTCGATTGGCTCTCCATTAATACCCCCAAGGTGGGTGACCTCGTGCGCAAAGTGAATATTGCCCGTATCACCCGTACTTTCGGAACCCTGCTTTCCAGTGGTGTTCCCGTCTTGGAAGCCATTACCATTACAAAGGATATTTCTAATAATGGTAACTATGCCAATGCCCTCAGTCGCATTCACGACCATGTTCGCGATGGCCAAACCCTTGCAGCACCCATGGAACGTGAAAAAGTCTTTCCCAATATGGTCACCAGTATGATTGATGTGGGGGAGGAGACCGGTGCGCTTGCTGAGATGCTCAACCGTGTCGCCGATAATTACGACGAAGACGTGGATAACGCCGTGGGTGGAATCACCTCCATTATTGAGCCCGTCATGATTGTTTTCCTTGCGGTAGTTGTGGGCTTTATTGTGATTGCCCTCTTCCTCCCGATTATCGAAATCATCAAACAACTTTCTTAATCCAAATTTTCCTGGGCGGCCTGTCTTAAAAGGCAGGCCGCCTCTTTTTTAGGCTATGCATACGATCCTCACCACCGCTCTCGCCCTTCTTTTCATAAAGACCATCGTCTCCCTTGCGCTGGACTGGATTAACCTCAGGCATGTCCGAAAAAATGCCGGAACCATCCCCGAAAGCTTTCGCGACTTTATGGATGACGCCACCTACGCGAAGTCCGTTTCCTATACCGAAGCCCGTACCCGCTTTGGCATGCTGAGTGAAATCTTTGACGCGGTCCTGCTGGCGGTTGTTCTCATTATCGGCTTGCTCCCCTGGCTTTACGAAGGTTTTGCCGGCATGCTAGGTGACGGAGTTTGGGGGCAGGGACTCGTCCTTATTGCGATTCTGTTTGTGCTCGGCTTGCCGGGTCTTCCCTTTGACTGGTGGAGCACCTTCCGCCTCGAGGCACGCTTTGGCTTCAACAAAAGTACCCTCAAGCTTTGGATCACCGACAAAATCAAAGGGAGTTGCATTGGGCTCGCTATCGGTCTGCCGCTCCTCGCGCTCCTGCTCTGGTTGGTCGATGCCCTGGGTGCGAATTGGTGGCTATGGGGTTATGCCGTCTTCTTTGTTTTTCAACTCTTCATGGTAGTCGCCTACCCCATGTATATCATGCCCCTCTTTAATAAGCTTGAGCCCCTCGAGGAAGGGGAATTGAAGACCCGCCTCTTCGCGCTCGCCGACCGCACCGGGTTTAAAGCTCAGACTATTCTCGTTATGGACGGCAGTAAACGTTCGGGTCACTCCAACGCCTTCTTCGCTGGATTCGGACGCTTTCGCCGCATCGTCCTTTTCGATACCCTTATCGAACAAATGAACACCACCGAAATCGAGGCCGTCCTTGCACACGAAATTGGTCACTACAAACTCGGTCATATTCCCAAGATGATCGTTCTTTCTGCCGTAAGCACCTTTATCATGTTCGCAACACTCGGCTGGCTAACGCATGCAGACTGGTTCCTCAGCGCCTTTTATTTTGATCCCGTCACGGTGCAACGCCTCGTCCCGGTCTTCCTCCTTGTCAGCTTACTCGGTGGACTCATTGGTTTCTGGTTTGGACCCCTTTCCAGTCGTCTTTCCCGTAAGCACGAATACGAAGCCGACGCCTTTGCCCGCCGTGCCATGGAAGGTCCCGATGCCCTGGTTGCGGCTCTGCGCAAACTCCACAAGGAAAACCTTAGCAACCTAACCCCGCATCCCCTATACAGCGCGTTCCATTATTCGCATCCGACCCTGCCCGAACGCGAGGGTGCCCTGCGCCATGTCGAGGATTGAGCGGATCTACGGCCGAGGGACTCATCTTGTCCGTGCTGCGCTTCTATTTGTAGCGCTCGTCATACCCCTCACTGCGTCTGCTCAAACCCTCCGCGTCGCGACCTATAACCTGTATAATTACCTATCCATGGACCGCAGTGTCGATGGACAATGGCGCAAAGATTATCCCAAGCCCGAGATCGAAAAATCCGCTCTTCGACGCGCCATCCTGGAAGTTCAACCCGATGTCCTCGCTATTCAGGAAATCGGAAGCCCTGACTACCTCCGTGAACTCCTTAACGACCTTCGCGCTGACGGCCTTGAATACCCTCACTTCGTTCATCTGCAAGGCCCCGACCCGGACCGGTGCCTCGCGATCCTCCGCCGTTTGCCCCTTTACAAGGTCATTCGCCATACCGACCTCGACTTCAAATATTTCAATGACCGCGAAACCGTTCGCCGTGGTATGCTCGAAGTCGAGATCCGTCCCCGCCCGGGATTGAGTGTCCAGATATTCACCCTCCACCTCAAGAGCCGCTGGACCCTCCGCGACGATGATCCCGAAGCTGTGCTCCAGCGTACCCGTGAAGCCGAGGCCTGTCGCAATCGTATCGTTGCCCGCACCATTAATCGAGGCAGTCCCTATTACCTTATCCTAGGCGATTTCAACGACGATCCCGACAGCGCACCCCTCCGCCGTTTCCAGAAACGCGGCAAACTACCAATATCGGAGCGCCTCCTTGCCACCGACAGCCGTAGCGAACTTTGGACCCACTTTTATCGCCGCCAATCCAGTTACTCTACTGTCGATGGCATTCTAGCTGCACCTCAACTGATGCCCGCCGTGAAAACCGCCCGCATTGCAGACTTAATCCACCCGCCTGAGGGGAGTGACCACCGCCTCGTATACACTGATTTCGATTTCACCAAACTCCCGCGTTAAATTTTTGAGACAGCACGCTTCCTCGGTTGCAAGTCACCCAGGGCTTGCCACAGTTTGTTGGTATGGAATTGATCTTCATGGGAACGGGTACTTCGCAGGGGGTGCCGATGATCGCGCACCCCGAAGGGGGCTGCGATTTGGATAATCCGAAGAACTGGCGCACGCGCACCTCGATCCATGTGGTCATGGATAGGCATCATGTTCAGGTCGATGCGGCACCGGAGTTCCGTATGCAATGTATCCATTGCGGAATCGAAGCGCTGGATACTTTTATCCTCACCCATCATCACTCGGACCATATTCTGGGAATGGATGACCTGCGGCGTTTCTGTGATTTGAAGGGTGGGGTGGCGCTACCGGTTTATAGCAGCGCTGATAGCTTGGAGCGGGTGCGCACGATTTTTCCCTACGCCATCATGGATAAACCGAAAGTGCGGGGCTATCCGGCTTTTGACCTGCAGATTATGCCTGCGTCCCTTGACCTGCCGGGCGGGCGGGTTGAGTCCATTGCTTTGCCGCACGGTGGAATAGAAGTCCTTGGCTTGGTCTTCACGGAGGCTTCGAGCGGAAAAAAGCTGGTTTACTTTACCGATTGCAAATCGGTGGATGCGGAAGCGCGGGCACTTGCTGAGGGAGCGGATGTCGTTGTGCTGGATGGCCTGCGACCGAACCCCCATCCTTCACATATGACAGTGGAGGAGGCGGCTCAAACGGCGTTTGAAATAGGCGCGCCGATTTCCTACCTAACGCATATGACCTACATGGTGGATCATGAAAGCACCGAGGCCGAACTTCCGGAAAACGTCCACTTGGCATTCGATGGCCTGCGCATCAACTGGTAGGCTTGAAAAAGACTTTGCTTAGGCCTTGGCGGCTTCACTGTCCTCATACATGCCGAGCTTGCGGTAGCGGTCGTAGCGTTCATCGAGTAATTGCTCAACGGGTTTACGGCTCAGGCTTTTAAGGGTCTCTTTGATGGCACTTTTGAGCGTTTGGGCGGCCTTGTCATAATCGCGGTGCGCGCCGCCCAAAGGTTCCGGCAGGACTTTGTCCACCACCTCAAATTTTAGCAGGTGCTCAGGACTGAACTTCAAAGCTTCAGCGGCCTTGGGTGCGGCGGCTCGATCCTTCCAAAGAATGGCAGCACAACCCTCAGGTGATATTACGGAGTAATAACAATTCTCTAAAATCATGACCTTGTCGGCGACTGCCATACCCAGTGCCCCTCCGGATCCGCCCTCGCCAATGACGATCGATACGATGGGAACTTTCAGGCAGCTCATCTCACGGATGTTCACTGCAATCGCTTCAGCGACATGGCGCTCCTCGGCTCCGATTCCAGGATAGGCTCCGGGGGTGTCGATGAAAGTGACCACCGGCATGTCGAATTTTTCTGCCATTTCCATCAGGCGCATGGCCTTACGGTAGCCTTCCGGGTTCGGGCACCCAAAGTTACGCTTCAAGTTATCCTTGGTGTTCCGGCCCTTTTGTTGACCGATGACCATTACGGGCTGGTCATCCAGAAAAGCAGGCCCACCTACAATGGCGGCATCTTCCCGGAAGCGACGATCGCCATGCAGCGCTTGGAAATCACTAAAGACGCGCTCAATGTAATCCAGCGAGTAGGGGCGCTTGGGATGGCGCGAAAGCTGTACCCGTTGCCAGGCGGTCAGGTTGGAGTAGATCTCCGCCTTGAGCGCTTCGATCTTTTTCTCAATAGCGGTGATCTCACTACTGACATCCACCTTGGATTCTTCTGAAACCGACCGCAAAGTGATAAGCTGCTTTTCCAGCTCACGCAGGGGTTTTTCAAATTCTAGAGTATAGGTCACGTCTTCCATGAAGCGGCAATCCAAGTAGATCCTGACAAAACTGTCAATCTTAGGGGTTGTCCGCTTCTGGCGGCGGGCTTTTCAGTTCTTCCTTCCAGCTGAGCATACGAGCCTGTGCACCATAATGTTCGGCTTTATCCTTGTCTCCTCGCTGCACCCAGATGCGCGAAAGGCTGGTATTAATGTGAATATCCTCCGGACAAAGCCGATGAGCGGTCTCAGCAGCCTCAAGGGCGCCCTCGTATTTCTGCTCGGCGTAACAGACCTCCGTCAGGGCATGCCAGGCCCCAAAGCTGTCGGGGTGCTCCGCCACGATTTCCCGCAAAAGCGCCTCTGCTTTGTCACTTTCACCCATGGTGAATTCAAAAGTAGCCGCATCGATGTCGTCTTGTAGGGAAGTATCGCTCATGTTTGGATGTTTTAGGTTGCCCGTAATTGAAAGAGCCCAGATTGTGGGTTCATGGCCGATCCGCAAATTGAAAAACTTTTAATTGTTCAGGATCGTGATGCGAGCCTGCAAAAGACGGAACAGGAACTTGCACGCCTCCCCCGGGAACGCGCTGCCCTTGATGCCAAAATCGTCGCGGAGACCGAAAATATCGAAGCGGCCCGCCACGCCCTCAAAGCTAAGGAACTCGCCCGCAAGGAACTTGATTCTGAAGTCAAAACCCAGGAAGCCGCCATCCAGAAATTCCGCACCCTCCAACTCGAGGTCAAAAAGAACGACGAATACCGCGCCCTCACCCAACAGATCGAACAAGCCGAGACCGCTGTCGCTACCCTTGAGGAGAAGGAGATCCACCTCCTCCTCGAAATCGATACCGAGCAGGAAGCCTTTGATACCGCCAAGGCCGAGATCGACACACGCATTGAAATTCAAAAACGCAGTATAACGCAGCTTCAGGAGCGCGAAAACAATCTCAAGGCTACCCTCAATGAAGCTCGTGCCAGCCTCGACGAAGCCCGCGCGGGTGCCGACTCCGACTATTTGCAACACTACGACCGCGTCCGAAAACTCAGCAAACGTCCCCCTTATGTGGCCCGCGTGGAAAACCATACCTGCTCCGGTTGTCACCTTCGCGTTTCAAACGAAGTCGCCCAAGCCGTTCGCGAATCCGGTGAACCGCATTTTTGTGATCAGTGCGGGCGCCTCGTTTACCTATAAAACCGTAGATTAGATCCGCTCCCCTTGCGCTTGACAGTTCTGCTCTGCGCACTTTGTATGTCCCGCTTTCACAGGGGTCGTTAGCTCAATTGGTAGAGCAGTTGACTTTTAATCAATTGGTTCGGGGTTCGAGTCCCCGACGACCTACCAGTGAAAACCGCCTTTACGAGCAATGACTTGATCCAAGTCGCGAATACCGCGCAGAAGGTGCACTGAAATAGGCTCTTAGTGCGTCCGTGTATTATTATATTAGTGCTAAAAACCTAATAAAATAATTATATTAAAAGTATTTTGCAGGAACCTTTTTCCCGTTGCCATGTTCATACAGAATGAACAAACTCCTAACAAAATTATGTCATTGAAATCAGAAAGTGCCTTACTGGATGAAAGGCTTATAGAGCGGGTCAAGAATGGCGACCTGGGTGCTTATGATGATATGGTTACGCGGCACTGGGATCGAATTTACGCGCGGGTGCATCAGCTGTTGAAGAATAAGCAAGATGCCGAGGAGGTTACGCAGGATGCGTTTATCCGGGCACACCGGGGCTTGGAGAATTTCCGTGGGGATGCTTCGTTTTCTACCTGGCTCTACCAGATCGCCACTAATTTAGCGCACAACCGTTACTGGTACTGGTTCCGGCGCAAGCGGGATCAATCCATTTCGTTTGACCAACCGTTGGGGGAAGATGGAAGTCTAACGCTTGAAAGCGTCATTCCCAGTCGCAGCGAAACCCCTGCCGAGGCGTCGGTGACGCAGGAATTTGTAGATCGGGTCACCGAATGTATGTCGGGACTGAATGAGAAACATCGGGAGGTGTTGATTCTGCGAAACGTTAAAAATCTTTCTTATGATGCTATTGCGGAAGAATTGGGAATAAGCGTAGGTACGGTGAAAAGCCGAATTGCGCGGGCCCGCGAGACGCTCCGTGCGCTCATGGGAGTTGATTTTTCATGAAAGACAAAGCGTTTAGGGATCTATTGAATCTCTACTTGGACGGAGAGTTATCTGCGAAGGAAGAATCTCGCTTGGCGGAATTTATTGCTTCGGATGCGGAGTACCGCGCTGAATTTATGGAAGCCTGCCGTTAGCATGGGGCAACGCAGATGGTATTAAACCCTGAGGCTTTGCAGCCGAAGGATTTGAATGAGCGCTATTTTTGGTCGCGTTTATTTATGGGCTTTGCGGCGGCATCCTGTGCCGTGCTGGGTGCGATGTTTCTAATGCCATGCGTGATTCAAGATGAGCCCGCGCATATCAGTGTGCCTTTGAGTTCGACGGATCCTGTCCTGGATTCAGAGTTTTACGAGTGGGCAGCGGAGGAGTATGAGTCCGTAAAGGTATCTAAAAATAAGACTGCTTGTTTGGCGGCACATTTGCGGCTTCAGGGCTTGGGGCCGGCAGTTGCACCAAGTGGACAGTTGCTGGAAAGCGTGGATTCCATTGAGCAGGAGCGATCTTTACAGCTCAGCGAAGTTGACCTCGAAATGCAGCGAAGTGATTTAAATCATTTAAATTTGCACAAACCAGAGGATGTTTCGCTTGAATTGAAGCTTCCAAATTTGAGACCTGAAATAAAGCGCATACAGGATGTGGGCTTTTCCGGCTCGCTGGTGCGATACTAGTAAGCGGTTCAGAGTTTTCCCGTGGCGGGATTGCCTAGCTTAAGGCAGTGCGAATCAGCAGCTCGACATTGGCGTCGGCAGGAAGCTGGGTGCTGGCCTTGCGTATGAGTTTGTCGGCCTCAGCGGGTTTGTAGCCGAGCGTGATAAGGCTGGCAACGGCGTCCTGATAATTGCTTGCGGGCAGACCCGTGCTGCCTGGAGCGGTACTATCGCTTCCGGATGCGGCGGCTGCGCCGTCGGGAAAGACTTTGTCCTTAAGTTCAATGACGAGGCGTTCGGCGGTTTTGCGTCCGATGCCGGGGCATTTGGAGAGGAGGGCGACATCCGAGGAAGCAATGGCATTCCGAAGGAGTTCAACAGACATACGACTGAGGATGCTGATGCCAATCTTGGGGCCGATTCCGGAGACGCGCTCAACGAGGAGGCGAAAAAAATCGCGGTCCTCGGCGCTGGCAAAGCCGTATAGGGTGGCGCTGTCCTCGCGATAGACGGAGTGAATGAACAGGGTGGTGCTCTCGCCGATGGGCGGAATTTTTTCGGCAGTGGTAACGGGGATATGAATTTCGTAGCCGAGGCCGTTGAGGTCGAGGACACAACGCAGGGGCGTGGCTTCGATAACGGTACCTTGAATGCGAGCAATCATGCTTCAGTCGGAGAGTCCGAGGACGGCTTCCATATCGTAGAGGCCGGGTTTTTGCTCAAGTGCCCATCGGGCGGCATGGATGGCGCCACGGGCAAAGATTCGGCGGTCAGTGGCGCGATGGGTGAGTTCGAGACGTTCACCCTGTCCGCAAAAATAAACCGTGTGCTCACCAACGATATCACCGCCGCGGATGGCGTGGACGCCGATTTCATCACGTGGGCGTGCACCGACAAGTCCCTCGCGGCCATGCGTGAGTTGGCTGTCTTCGAGTTTATAAGCGGCTTGTAGTATTTCCAGGAGGCGGGCGGCGGTTCCGCTGGGGGCGTCCTTTTTGTGGTGATGATGCAATTCGAGCACTTCGGCCTCGTAAGCTTCGGAAAGGATGGGGGCGGCTTTGCGGGTGAGGTAGTTGAGGGTGTTGACCCCAATGGAATAGTTACCCGCCCAGACGAGAGGGATTTTACCTTCCGTGGCGGCAAGGATGGCCTGGCGTTCTTTGGGGGTATGCCCGGTGGTACCGATGACAAGCGGGATCTGGTTAGCAGCGGCAAGTTCCGCGACAATTGGAGTTACTTCGTGAAAACTGAAGTCGATGACCACCTGGCAGTCAGTGATACCCGCGGCGGGATCGTCACCGGTATCGCATGCGCAGGCGATATGAGCGTCTTGTTCGGGGGCGACTTCTGAAATGGCGAGGCCCATGCGGCCACGGGCACCGTTGAGGAGAATATTTAATGGCATGGGCAAAATAGGTAGCGGGATGGTTGGTTTACAGCAGGTCGAGTTCCTGAAGGAGGGTATCGAGGGCTGCGCGGTTAGCCTCACTCAGAGGTGCGAGGGGAAGGCGCACGGAGGGGCATTGAATGATGCCGGTGCGTTGAAGGGCGTATGTGATTGGGACGGGGTTGGGCTCGTTAAAGATCGCCTTAAAGAGGGGATAATATTTGAGGAAGGTGGGGCGGGCGGTATCGAAGTCGTTGGCGTTAGCCGCGCGAACCATTTCAACAAGGGGGGCGACCACAAGGTTGGAAGCGACGCTAATGACGCCCTTAGCGCCAGCAGACATAAAGGGGAGGGTGAGGCCATCGTCCCCGCTCATTACGGTGAAGTCATCGCCGAGGGTGTTAACGTAACGGGCGACTTTGTCGCATGAGCCTTCCGCGGCTTTCATGCAGCAGATGTGGGGGAAGGCTTCGTGGAGGCGTGCGGTTACTTCAACGGAAATTTCTATTCCGCAACGGGAGGGAATGGAATAAAGGATGATGGGTTTTTCGGTGGCGGCAGCAATTGCGCTGAAATGGCGAAAAAGACCTTCATCGTTCGGCTTGTTGTAATAGGGTGCTACGAGCAGAAAACCATCGGCACCGGCGGCCTCGGCTTCACGGGTAAGGGTGACGGCTTCTTCGGTGGAGTTAGAGCCGGTTCCGGCGTAGACGGGGACTGTGCCGTTCGCGGCCTGAACGGTGGCGCGAATGACGCCAATATGTTCGTCGTGATTGAGGGTGGGTGATTCGCCGGTAGTGCCGACTGAAACGAGGCCGTTGATACCTCCTTTGAGTTGGTGCTCGATGAGGTTTTCGAGATCGTCATAGGCGACGGTACCTTCGCGCATAGGGGTGGCGAGGGCGGTGAAGACTCCGGCAAATGGGTTGGGCGAACTCATGACTAATAGCGCAAAGTGATAACGCGGGGTGCGCAACTAGAAAGATGCTTAATATTGCTTTTGGTGGGCAATAAAAAAAGCGTTATAAGGCAGGTCTTTTGCCTCAACTATGAAGGGCGCGGCCGTCAACTGCGAGGGCGGCTTCTTTTAAGGTTTCGCTGAGGGTGGGGTGCGCGTGCACCGTGCGTGCAAGGTCTTCGGCACTACCGCCGTATTCCATGTGGGCAATGGCTGAGGCAATCATTTCAGATGCGCTTTTTGCGATGATTTGTATACCTAATAGGCGGTCGCTTTCAGCGTCAGCAATGACTTTGGCGAATCCGTCGGTGGCATCGGTTGCGATGGCGCGGCCATTGGCGAGAAAGTTGAATTTTCCCACCTTGATGTTGAGTCCTTTTTCTTTGGCGGCGATTTCAGTGAGTCCGACGCTGGCGATTTCAGGTTCGGTATAAATGACATTAGGGATGCAGTCGTAATTAACGTGTCCCGCCTGGCCAGCGATGCATTCGACACAGGCCACTGCTTCTTCTTCAGCTTTATGAGCCAACATGGGCCCGGTGGTGACGTCACCGATGGCATAGATGCCGGGGGCGCTGGTGCGGTAGTGTGCGTCGATCGGAATACGGCCCTTTTCGTCACGATCGATTCCGACGCTTTCCAGACCGAGACCTTTTGTGTTAGGTTGGCGTCCGACGGCTACGAGAATTTTATCGGCTTCGAATTCGAGATTTTTCCCGTCTTTCTCTGCGGTGAGGATAGCGCGTGAGCCGTCTTTCTTAAGTCCGGTAACTTTAGTCCCCAGATGGAAATTGAGGCCTTGTTTTTTAAAGAGGCGTTCTGCGGTTTTGGAAACGTCCTTGTCGAAACCGGCGGCGATATTGGGAAGGAATTCAATGACTTCGACCTGTGCGCCGAGACGTGCCCAAACAGATCCAAGTTCGAGGCCGATGGCACCGGCTCCTACTACGGCGAGTTTTTCGGGGACTTCGGTGAAGGCGATGGCCTCGTCACTGCTGACCACGGTTTCGCCGTCAAAGGGGAGGAAGGGCAATTCAATGACGCTAGAGCCGGTTGCAAGGATGATATGATCCGCTTCGAGGGTGGTTTCGGATTTACCCAGCACACGTATTTGGTTGCCGCCAATGAGACTGCCAAGGCCTTCATAGACCTTGATCTTGTTCGCCTTCATGAGGTGCTGGATGCCGCCGCGCAGTTGGTCGACAGTGGCAGATTTTTTAGCCATCAGCTGGCTGATATCGATGGCGGGATCTTTAATTTGGATGCCGTGTGCCTTTGCTCCATGGGCAGCAAAATGAAACATCTCGGTGGAGTGAAGGAGGGCTTTACTAGG
>JAACDB010000025.1 GCA_009937095.1 Verrucomicrobiota bacterium | reverse complement strand
TGTCACTCGACCCAGCACCTCGCCCGAGTTTCCCCCCCCTGCCACGCGTTCAGCCTCTGCGTCCAGCTCTACCTCGCCAAAACGTTGCTTTAAACGACTCAAGCCGCGCTTAAAGAACCCCGCAATCCGATCTGCGTCATTCATCATGAAATCACGCTGCGACCGCCGATAGGCAAACCCCGCCTCTTTAGCTAAAACCGTGAATCGCACCAGCAGTTCCCGCTCCTCACTATTCGCCGCTGCCCCGCTTTCTGACATCGCCGAAATCCGTTTGCCCGTTTCCTTCTCCCAAAAAGCCTTCATTCGCAAACCCGTACCCCGACCCTCAAAGCATACTCGCAGGGCACGTTTGGGCGCACTCCGCTTGCCCTTCTTTGCAGCTTTTGCGATCGCCTCACCCGCCGCCTTCTGGCCAGCCTCATCCTCCCTTGGAGTCGCTTGGTTAGCTTGCTTTGGCTTCGGCGTATAGGGTAACGGCGCAATCTCATCCGCAATCAATTCCTCAACCTCGTACAGTCCCGCTACCGCCACCGCACGACCGATCGCCATGTCCTCCGTCGAGGACCGCACCTTGATTTTTTCTTTCGCCCATTCCACCACCGCATAACAGGTGTCCTTCCGAGCAAAGGCGCAATTAACGACCGCATCCGCTGCGCCCAATTCCAAACCCGTTATTTGACCGAGACGATAAATCTCCCGCCCTCGCTCCAATTCCACCTCGGTAAAATGCTCCTCCCACTCAAGCACTACGTACCCAAACCAACGTTCTAGAGTGGCCTCGTTATAAACACGACTGCATGCGCGAGTGGACATTAGGATAGGATTAACCCCTCAGAGTAATCCCCCGCGCCTCTTCGCCGCAAGCGGTTTTTAAACAAATGACCTATTTTTTTACCTGCCTGCCCTTAAATAAAAGATTCGACCTCACGGGCGGGATCTTCAAGTTTTTGCCTAATGGAAATTCATCCCAGTCGCGAGGAATTCGAAGCGTTGTCCCAAAAGGGGAACACCATTCCCGTGTACCTGGATTTGACCGCTGACTGCGAGACCCCGCTCGGCGCGTACGCTAAAATTCGACAAGACGGCCCCGCATTCCTCTTCGAATCCATTGTGGGCGGTGAACGCATCAGCCGTTATTCCTTTGTCGGCGCCACCCCGCGCAAAATCTTCCGCATCTACGAGGACAAAACCCATATTACCGCCCGGGACGGCTCAACCGAACAGATTCTAACCCCAGCAGACCCACTCAGTTTGATTGAAAACGAGATGGCACAGTACCAACCTGTGGAAATTGAGGGGCTGCCCCCCTTCTCCGGCGGGGCGGCTGGCTTCGTTGGGCATGAGTTTATTCACAGTGTAGAACCCAGCGTTCCAAAGCCTGCAGAAAACCCCCTAGAAATGCCGGTGCTCTACTACCTGCTCACGGATTCGGTGCTCATTTTTGACCATGCCCGGCAAGTATTGCGCATCTGTGTACAGGCGCTCACCGAAGCATCAAACTCCGAGGATCCTTACGCTGCTGCCGTCGAGGAAATCAAACGCATTTACCGTCTCCTCGAAACACCTGCCAAACTCACACACCGCCCTCTGTCAGAACCCGATGCGCTTGCCGTGCCTGAGGGCAATTTCACCCGCCCGCAATTTGAGGCTGCCGTTGAAACCGTGAAAGACTATATCCGTGCAGGTGACGTCATACAAACCGTTCTTTCTCAACGTTTTGAAAAAGAATTTGAACCTGCGCCCCTGGATCTCTACCGCGCCCTTCGCACGGTAAACCCTTCGCCCTATATGTTCCTTATTGAAGACCCTGATTTTGCAGTCGTGGGAGCTTCACCCGAAGTGCATGTTCGCCTCACTGGAGAACAGGTTGAAATTCGTCCCATCGCGGGAACCCGCCACCGGGGCAAATCTGAGGCCGAGGACCTCGAACTGGAAGCAGATTTACTCGCGGATGCGAAGGAAAAAGCCGAGCATTTGATGCTGGTGGACCTCGCGCGCAACGACATCGGGCGGGTGTGTCAATACGGCACGGTTGAGGTGCCAGACTACATGATTGTGGAGCGTTATTCACATGTTATGCACATCGTTTCTCAGGTCACGGGACGGATTCAGCCTGAAAAAAACGCCTACGACCTCATGCGGGCCACTTTTCCGGCAGGCACCTTGAGCGGTGCACCCAAAGTACGGGCACTTCAAATCATCGCGGAACTGGAACAGTCCCAACGCGGTATTTATGGCGGCGCGCTCGGTTATTTTGCCTATGGCGGCAACCATGATTCCTGCATCGGGATCCGAACTGCCGTCATTAAAAACGGCAAAATCTACATCCAATCCGGTGCCGGATTGGTGGCAGACTCTGTGCCGGAAAATGAATTCATGGAGACTGTCAATAAAGCCAAGGGTATGCTCAAAGCGGTTGCCCTTGCAGAAGCAAGTTTTTCCTAAGCCCTGAATTGCTCAGTACGCCACCCCGGCGGCTTTTCGGAGTTTTTCGCCTGCTGTAAGTTAGTAGCCGTTTAAGCGTTTATTTACTGTAATCAGAAACTCCCGCTTACTCGATTCTTATACTATGACTCAAGCAAATGTAGCTTACCGCGATCGGCGCGCCGCTTCAAAAGGCGGCGTGCCGCGCTCTGCGGCTCAAGATGCCACGCCGGAAGAAGACGTCCGCGTGATGCCCTTGAGCGAACGCGATAGCCTGCAGGTTTACATGCAGGCCATCAGCAAAACCCCCTTGCTCAAGCCGGAAGAGGAAGTCGCGCTGGCCAAGCGCATCAAGAAAGGCGACCGGTCGGCACGTGATCAAATGATCGCTGCCAACTTGCGTTTGGTTGTCAAAATCGCCTACCAATACAACAACTTTGGCCTGCAGTTGCTCGACCTCATCAGCGAGGGCAACATCGGGCTCATCAAAGCAGTTGAGCGCTTTGACCCGAGTAAAGGTGGAAAGTTGAGTACCTACGCTGCCTGGTGGATCAAGCAATCCATCAAGCGCGCCCTCGCCAACCAAAGTAAAACCATTCGCCTGCCCGTCCACCTTGTGGATCGCATCGCCGCCATGCGCAAAATTATCGGGCAATTAACGGATGAACTGGATCGGGAACCCAGCGACGAGGAAATCGCCCACTTTATGGGTATTCCCGTCAATAAGGTCGCCCACCTGAAATCAGTCAGTGTACGCCCGGCCTCGCTGGATGCCCCGGTTGCCGATGACAGCAGTACCAGCTTTGGGGAATTAGTCGGCGATGAGACGCAGGACACCCCCTTGGAGCAACTTCATGAAAAATCAACTTTTGGAGATATTGAAAGCATCCTCCAGCAACTGGAGCCGCGGGAAGCGGAAATTATTCGCCTGCGCTTCGGCCTTAACAAAGCCACTCCCATGACGCTGGAGGAGGTCGGCGAACATTTCAAAGTCACCCGCGAACGAGTACGTCAGATACAAAATCTGGCACTTCAAAAAATGCGTCGTGTGCTCACGGACAAAGAGCGCCAGCGTTCACAGGAGGAAATCCAGGAGGAACGGCTCGCCGCCGGACGGGTGGATGTTTTTCGGGAGTTCATCGAGGCACAATCCGCAAGCGGATAATTATCTTGAAAATTAACGGGTTGAGGAACCTTATATCGTGATCAAAGACTAGGAAAGCAGGCACCCGCTCAAATGAATCATAAACT
This sequence comes from Verrucomicrobiota bacterium, assembly GCA_009937095.1. Lineage (GTDB taxonomy): Bacteria > Verrucomicrobiota > Verrucomicrobiia > Opitutales > Coraliomargaritaceae > UBA7445. Next base: position 74,585 of record JAACDB010000025.1, on the reverse strand, counting down.
GCTATTAATACCCTCCCTCGCCCTAGGATTCCTACTGCCGTTCACGGCCCTTACCCTTTCGGCAGAGGTCACCCCTGAAATGCGGGTGGAGGCGGTCAGCGCGAAACTGACGGACCAGCCCCAGCTGATTGCGCTCTATTCCGGCGGGTTTGTCTGCAAATCCTGTGGAATTGGGGCACGCATCCACCTCTCAAAAGTTGAAGGCGTTGATGCCTCAGTATTTGACCGCGGGATCGAAATGGACGCCGCCAAACAACTTTTATATATCGCCTTCAAGCCGGGAATCGAGCCCGACCTGGTGGCCGTGCATCGCGCCATTGACAAAGCAGGCTACGAAGCGGACCTCTACTACCGCTGGACAGAATCCGGCATGGTCATGGCCCCCTTACCCCCGCTCAAGTAGGTTATGCCTCAAATGCGCCCAGGAACTTTGAGGCTCGTCCTGCTCTTAATAGGAGTCACTTCGGGCAGTCGAGCAGACCAACCCATCATGAATATGATGCCCCGTTGGGACGGTGGCTACGGCGTTCAAGTACTCGCGGAAAGCATTCATCGCAGCGACCTCATGCAGGGCAAAGACTTAGTGGCGGGCGGGCACAGCGAAACCATCCAACAATTACATTTTCAAGGCGTCTACACTTGGGATCGCGCCATACGACTCACCTTTAAACTGCCATACGTAACCGATGCCCGCAGAGAACTGCCCGGCGGCAGCGGAACAAAAACCGTTGAGCGTGATTCCGGCTGGGGCGATCTCACCCTCGCTTTGCCCCTGAAAAATTACTTCAACCTCTCCCAGCGCACGGGCAATTGGTCCCTCACGCCGCAAGTTCGCGTGCCGCTCGGCAAAAAAGAAAACGGCTACTCCGTAGCTAAACGGGTCTGGGGCAGTGGGCTCTCTCTGGGTTACGAAACCGAAACCTATCATTGGCTTTTCGCAACAAGCGTAACCGGCTGGATCTTTGAGTCCCCCGAGCCGGCAAAGTGGAGCGCCTCCGTCGACCTCGGGTGGAATGCCCGCGATGATTTGCAGGTCCTTTGGGAAAGCGACTTTAAGTGGAACGAAGAAGACGCCTTTACTCTCGCAGCAGGACCGGCACTTTATTGGCGCTACAGCGACCGCATTCACACCCGCCTTGAGTGGAAACACGATTTCGTCTCAAAGGTAAGACGTGATCGCCCACAATACGGAAACGGCAACCGCGTAAGCCTCGGCGTCGGGTTCGTCTATTAGTCGCGTCCTAGCGGGACGAAAAGCAGACTGGCGGCAACCAGTCCCCCGCAAACACCGACAAACCAATCCCCGTGACGGGTATAAAAAGTCTGCCGTCGCAACCAATAGTACTCTTGCTTGACCGTGAAGTTACCGCCCCCGCGAAAATAGACACTCCCCCGATCATCCCGCAGCACCTCACGGACCGTTCCATAAGCATCAATCCAGCCGCTCCAGCCACCGTTCCCACAACGTATGACCGGACGACGGTTTTCAACTGCCCGCAAAACCGAATGAGCGGCGTGCTGAGGCGCTCCACCCTCCTCGCCATACCATGCGTTGTTCGTCGCCACAAAAAGCACCTCCGCACCCGCACGTACGCTGTCGCGCGCGAGTGACGGGAAAATGTCCTCGTAACAAACCAACGGACCTAAGTGTACACGTTGCTCCCCTAGTTCAAGCGACAAGACTCCATGTGCTTGCCCCGGCACAAATGCCCCCATGGTCGACACAAATTTTTCCACCAGCCAATCAAAGGGCGCAGGCACATATTCCCCAAAGGGAACCAACTCCCGCTTAACGTAATATTCCGGACGGAGGCCCGCTTCCGCTTCCACTAAAAAAACCCCGTTTTCCCAGATATTCTCAGCCGGATGGTGCGCAAGGTTTCCCATCAAAATGGGGCGCTCTATTTGCTGTGCCAGTCGCTCTACCCGCATCTGCATTGCGAGATTGCCCATCACGGGCCAGGGGGTCGCCGACTCCGGCCAGAGCACGAGATCATTTTCCATCATTCCCACAAACCTGGTCTGCTCTTCTAGAATCGACATATTTTCCGCTTCGCGCCCTTCCTCCCACTTCAAATCCGGCAGGATATAAGGCTGCACCACCCCGGCGCGAAACAAGGTTTCAAAACTACCCGGCGCAGGCAGCGTTTTAAAAAACAACACTATGCAAAAAATGAGGAGCAGCATACCCGCGTAAAGATCGGGACTGAACCAGCCCGACCAGAATTTACGCTCCTTTGCAGTGGCGCGCATCCAAAGCGTGTGCGCCACGCAAGCATTAAAAAGAATGAGGAGGAAAGAAACTCCCGAAGCGCCCGTCCAGGCAGCCACTTGAAGCACCACCGGGCGTTCCCATTGGCTGAGCGCCAGCGGCGCCCAAGGAAACCCGTACAGGAACCACTCTCGGAACCATTCCAGCACAACCCAGCTACCCGCCAGGGCGAGCCATGCCAGGAGCCGCAAAAGGAAGACCTTGCCCTCTGCCCGAGGCAAAAGCCACCGCGCCTGCGCCACCCATACAACAAAAACCAGCCCCAAAACCGCCGCGAGCCCCAAGGTGCCCATTAGGGTCACATGCCGGAGCCAAATCAAAATCACAAACCACGCTACCGTACCCGCAAGCAAGGCCACCACGAGACTCGTGCGCCAGCGGGGTCGCGTCTTCAGCCAAAGCAGGAGTGGAACAAACGCGATGTAAGCCGCCTCAGAAAATTCAAAGGGCGGAATCGACAGCATCCAAAAGAGAGAACTGAAGCAGCCCGCTAAAAGCCCCCATAACAGTTCTTTTTTTTCACTCATCGCCTATCTCCGTTTGTAGTGATAAAACGGATACGTTATTTCGTTACCAGTTCCCAGCCTTCGTTTTCAATCAAACCCTCCGCCTTCTTAAACTTCATTTGTTTTTCCTCCCCACCCTTGCGGATGGTGACGCTATCATTGCGCCCGACCTTGGGAAGTTCGCGACGTACCGGTTCCACTTTGGGCAAGCTTACCTCTTTGCCGGGAGCAGGAGCCGTTCCTGCGGCCTGTTGACCCGCGGCAGCCGCAAGCGCACTGGGTTGCCCCTGCGCGGGTCCGGCTTGTTGCACCGGAGCAGACATGCGGGCGAGCATTTTTTCGAAGGCCTCCGCGCTGGTGGCAGAACGGAAAATGGAATTACAAATTTCAGAGCGGGAATTTTGCATCAGCTCCTCAAAGAAAACATACGCCTCGCTTTTGTATTCGTTGAGGGGATCCTTCTGCCCATAACCCCGGAGGTTCACACTGCGGCGCAATTCCTCCATTTCGGTCAGATGATCCTGCCAGCGACGATCCAGGGAACGTATAATGACATAGCGTTCGAGCCCCACGAGGGCTTCCTTTTCTTCGATGGCTTCCCGCTGGGCATAGGCCTCTGAGATGCGCACTAGTATTAAACTTTGACGCGCCTCGATCTTCAAGGATTCAAGATCCTCAGGCTTCAGCGCGAGCGGAAAATAGGCATTCAGCCAACCGAGGAAAGTTTCCATGCCCTCTTCATTGTTTTCTGCTTCCAAGGCATCCAGTCGTAACTCCACTTCTTCCTCAACCATTTCATTAATGATGTCACGGGGGGTATCGGACTGGATGGCCTCGTTCCGAATCCCGTATATGACCTCACGCTGCATGTTCAGCACATCGTCAAACTGAAGCAGGCGTTTGCGAATGGAAAAGTTCTGTTGCTCAACTTTTTTCTGGGCGTTTTCAATCGACCAGTTGAGTGCGGCGTGTTCCAGCTCCTCGCCTTCGCTGAAGGATTTTTCAAGGATGCGGGAGATCGGTCCGGCGCTGGCAAAGAGGCGCATGAGGTCGTCCTCCAGAGAGACAAAAAACTTAGAAGTACCGGGGTCGCCCTGACGCGCACACCGTCCACGCAACTGGCGGTCAATACGGCGGGATTCATGACGTTCGGTACCGACCACGTAAAGCCCGCCCAAATCGGCGACGCCTTCACCCAGCTTGATGTCCGTTCCGCGACCCGCCATATTAGTAGCGATAGTGACCGCTCCTTTTTGCCCCGCACGCGCCACAATATCCGCTTCCTGCGCGTGGAATTTCGCATTGAGCACGCTGTGGATAACGTTGGCGCGCTTCAGCATGCGGCTCAACACTTCCGAAGCCTCCACCGAGGCAGTTCCCACGAGGACGGGCTGGCCGTTCTCATTGGCAGATTGAATTTCCTTAACCACCGCAGCGTATTTCTCGCGGCGGGTTTTGAAAACGACATCGTTGCGGTCAGCGCGAACACAAGGACGGTGAGTGGGAATGACCATCACCGAAAGGCCGTAAATTTCGTTAAACTCAGCCGCCTCGGTTTCAGCGGTACCCGTCATCCCCGCAATCTTTTCATACATGCGGAAGTAGTTTTGAATGGTGACCGTGGCGTAGGTCTTGGTCTCCTTTTCGATGGTGCAGTTTTCCTTGGCCTCGACCGCTTGGTGTAAGCCATCCGACCAACGGCGGCCCGGCATCACGCGTCCGGTGTTCTGATCCACGATGTGCACCTTGCCGCCCTGCACCACATATTCCTTATCGCGTTCGTAAAGGCTGTAAGCGCGGAGGAGCTGACTGATGCAGTGAATGCGCTCACTGGTTTGCTGGAAGCTTTGTTCTGCAGATTGCTTGGCGGATTGCTTGGCCTGAAGGTCGAGTTCCTTCTCTTTATCGATCTCGATAAAGAGCGAGGGCAGATCCGGCAGCATGAAGGCATCGGGATCGTCGGGGCTGATTAAGTGACGGCCCTTCTCGGTAAGGTCGGCCTGTTGCTGCTTTTCGTCGATCACATAAAAGAGCGATTCCTTGAGGGCGTAGCGGCGTTCCTTATTGAAGTCGCCGTTCATCTCGAGATCGAACTTGTCGAGGAGGCGGCGAATGGCAGGCACTTCCATCAAGCGCAGGAGCTGCTTGTTCTTCGGCATGCCCAGTTTCACTTGATACAAATCTGAAATGGCAGCGTCTTGCTTTTCCTCGTCAATCGATTCGTCCTCCAGACGAATTTTGGCATCGGTCGCCAATTTGTTGCAGTAGCTCTGTTGCTTGGAGACCAAACGTTGGACCACCGGACGGTGCTCGGTAAAGGGCAGGGGGTTGTCGTCCTGCATCGGGCCGGAGATAATCAGCGGGGTGCGGGCCTCGTCCACCAAAATGGAGTCCACCTCGTCAATGATACAAAAGAAATAATCGCGCTGCACTTGATCCTCTTTGCGGGAGGCCATGCCATTATCGCGAAGGTAATCAAAGCCGAACTCCGAGGCGGTGCCATAAGTGATGTTGCGACTATACATCTCGCGGCGGGTCGCGGGATCCATGCTGTTTTGAATACATCCAACCGTCAGTCCGAGGAATTGAAAGAGGTGCCCCATCCATTCCGAGTCACGACGGGCAAGGTAATCATTGACCGTGACCAGTTGGCAGTTGCGCCCACTGAGGGCATTCAAATAAAGCGGCCAAGTCGAGACGAGGGTCTTGCCCTCCCCCGTTGCCATTTCGGCAATGCGCTTCTCGTGCAGGGCAATCCCTCCAAGCAACTGCACGTCATAATGCACCATATTCCAGGGCAATTCGTGGTCGCAGACGACATAGCTCTGTCCGCTCATCCGGCGAGCGGCATTCTTAACTGTGGCAAACGCCTCCGGCAAAAGGTCGTCCAGAGTCTCCCCCGCCTGAAAACGCTCCATGTATTCCGCAGTCTTGGCCCGCAAATCCGCGTCGCTCAAAGACTGGAAAGCTTCGTCGTGCGCATTGATCTGCGCAATGATAGGCTGACACTTTTTAAGATACTTCTTATAGTGATTGCCTGAAAATTTCTTTAAAATTGAGGTGATCATGAGAACGGAGCCGCTTGAGGCGAAGAGTCTGGGCCTTCCAAGGGGGGCACATTGGAAAATCTTTGCTTTTGGAAAAAACGAAGAGATTGGCAGAAGCCCCCAAGGCTGGCAAGCGCGTTTAGCTGTCTATCAAGGGGGGTGCCTCCTCCTCCAGCCAGGCGATCGTCGCCCCCCAGCCGCCCTCGCCCGAGCCCGCTAATTCAAATCGCGCCACCCTTGATTCCCGCTTCAAAATCGCATGCACTGTTTCCCGCAGCGTACCGATTCCTTTTCCGTGAATGATACGCACCCGACGCAGCCCCTTCTCATGGCAAAGTTCCAGATAATCCGGCACGAGCTCTCCCACCTCCTGCGGCCGAAAGGTGTGTAAATCCAACTCTCCATTGATCGGAAATTCCACAGGTTCGGGGTCATTTGTGCCAGAAGTCATTATTAATCAATATTTTAAATATTAACTTGATATCAAGGCATTTATCCTTCGGTCCCGTCTTCCCTCGGCAAAGTCGGGATCGTTTCGATGGTTTTGCTCTCCGGAAGGGCCTCGACATTGACGCTGTCGAGGGCCTCGAATTTGCGAGCGGTGACGAGTAGGCGGCTTTCAGCGGAGCTGATGGCCTTGTTGTAATGGTTGACGGTTTGGCCGAGGCTTTTGCCCACACTGGCGAAATGCCCCACCACAACCCCGATGCGCTCGTAAAGCTCCTTGCCGAGCGCACTGATTTCCCGGGCTTCCCGGGCGACGGCATCCTGTTGCCATCCGTAGGCAATGGCCTTGAGTAGGGCGATCAAAGTGGTGGGAGTCGCGAGAATGACGCGGTTTTCGACTCCGAGCTCGATGAGCTGGGGATCCACCTCGAGGGCCGCGCTGAAAATGGCCTCATTGGGCACGAAAAGCACCACGAATTCGGCGGTATTTTCAAACTGGCTCCAATACTTCTTCTGCGAAAGCCCCTTGATATGCTCGCGGATATGGCGGGCGTGGCGTTCCAATTGGGTGGTTTTTGCTGCTGCGTCGCCTTCTTCCAGCGCCTCGAGATAGGCAGCGAGCGGAACCTTGGAATCCACCACCACCTGCCGTTCATTTGGCAGACGAATGAGCATATCCGGGCGCAGGCGGTCGCCGGTGTCGGTCTCAACGCTAGTTTGCTCTTCAAAGTCGCAATAATTGATCATGCCGGCGAGTTCAACGGTGCGGCGCAACTGCAGTTCCCCCCAACGCCCGCGGCCCTCAGGCTTCCGGAGGGCGTTCATGAGGCCGGTAGTGGTCTGGCTCAGACGGTGTTGGGACTGGGCAAGCTGTTCAAGTTGTTCCTTGAGTCCGGCATCGGTTTGCGTGCGGCGTTCCTCGAGGTGATTGACCCGTTCCTCAAATTTCTCCAGTGCTTTGCCGACCGGTTCGACAGTTTTTTGAATGGCCTCCTGACGTTTGTCGAGGTCGCCCTTGGCGCTTGCCTGATATTTTTCCAGTGACGCCTTGGCGAGCTTGAGGAAGGAATCGTTATTGCTGGAAAGGGCTTTGGCAGAGAGGGCTTCAAAGCTTTCCATGAGCTTTTCGCGGGTGGCCTCCAGTAAGGCCATTTTTTCCTCCGCAGCCTTACCCTCAACCTCTAGGCGCGTCTCTGCGCGGGCCAATGCGTCTCGGGCCTCTGAAAGTTCGCCCCCCGCTTCGCTCGAAGCGCCACGCATCACAAAATAAACCAGACCCCCGCCGGCTAAAACGCCGGCCACCAATGCCATTAAAATTTCCATTTAAGCACTGTTGGCGCCTTTTGCACGCATGGCAATTGCCTACTTGACAGCTTTGGGTGTAATACGTGTTTTTAACGCCAATGTTCGCCAAGAAAAAATTCGGCCCTACTCTATGCTGCCTGCTTGCACTCTTGCAGGGTGGCATGGTGTTGGTGCTGGGCTTAGCCTCGGTCAATCCGGACATTCACCAAGCCCTCCACGCAGAGCAGGCTTGCCCCCATCACCATCACGACCACTCGCACGGCGGGAATTCCGACGATTCCCCCGAGTCCGAGGCGGCCTGTCCGGTCGTCTTATATGGGCAGGGGCTAGTACTTGGTCCCACGCTGGAATTACCCACGCGAGGTGACTTTACTCAGGAATCCTGTGCGATCGTTCGTATTACCACCCACGACCCGCGCGCGCCTTTGACTCAGCGCAGCCGCGCGCCCCCGACGGTGTTGTTCGTGTAAATCAAAGTGGTCGCCGGTGCGTCCGCTTTTCGCAAACAACTTATAACCGTCATAAAAATGAAAACTTATTTATTGGGCACTGCCATTGCAGGTAGTTTGCTCGCATCACTTAACACAAACGCTGAATCCGAAGAGGCAACCTACCTCATGGAGGATTACATCGTTTCCGCAGGCCCTGGTCTGCGTTCCATTCAGGACTACGCCCCTCCGGTAGAAGTCCTTTCCGAGAAAGCAATCGCCACTAAAAACGCCACGAACCTCGCCGCTTTATTAGATGGCTCCGCAGGGGTTTCAGCGTCCTCCTTTACCGCGGGTGCAAGCCGTCCGGTGCTTCGAGGCTTCAGTGGTTCGCGCGTTCAGATTATGGAGTCCGGACTTGAAACCTTCGATCTCTCAACGCTCAGCCCGGATCATGCGGTCACCCTTGAGCCCATGTTGATTGAACGCGTGGAAATCCTGCGCGGGCCAGCAACGCTACTCTATGGCGGCTCTGCTATTGGTGGCGCCATCAATGTCATTGATAAATCGCTCGTACGGGCCCCTACCCCCGGATTTGGGGGTGCGGTTGAAACCCGCTACGACGGGGTTTCCAACGGTACCACCAACGTCGGGTATGCCAGCCTTGGCACCGAGGATTGGGCGGTCCGAATTACCGGCCTCAAGCGCGACAATGAAGATTACAAAGTGCCAGAACACGAAGAGCCCAAACTCGATGGCAGTTTCCAGGAATCCTCCTACTACTCGATTGGCGCGACCCGCTTTTTTGGCGAAGGCCATTATTTCGGGCTATCCCTCTCTGAATGGAATTCAGAGTATGGTGTGCCAGGGCATGAACATGAAGATCATGAGCCCGGGGCAGAAGAAGCGGGAGTCTTTATTGAAATGGAAGCGACTCGCCTGAACGCCGAGTACAGTATTCCTGCTCCCTTCTCCTGGGCCGAAGCCTTCCGTCTGCGTGCGAGCTATAACGATTACCAGCACGACGAGATCGAAGATGGCGCATCCGCTGTTCGTTATGAGCAGACCGGTTGGGATCTACGGGGCGAGTTAGCGCATTCGCCTTTCATGTTTGTCGACTACGGCATCATTGGCGCTCAGATTACGGATACTGATTTCGTTGCCTCGGGCGATGAAGTCTTTACCCCGAACGCCCAGACTCAAAGCCGGGCGCTCTTTATTAATGAGCATACGCACGGCGACCGCCTGCATTATGAGTTTGGAGCACGATTGGAAAATACCCAAATCAAAGCGGAAGGCGTTGCGAAGGATTATTCCGAAACCGCGCTAAGCTTTGCGGCCAGCGCGATCTGGAATATCGATACCGCTCAAACACTCAAACTGAGCCTCAATCGCTCCCAGCGTCACCCAACTGCGCCCGAATTGTATAGCAACGGCGTCCACCTTGCCACCCAGCAATACTACGTTCCTAAAGAGGTTTCCCTTAAAAGAGAAACCGCTCTCGGTCTTGACCTCACCTATGAGATCCAGCGCGAGGATGATTTCGCGCGTCTGACCGCCTTCTACACCCGCTTTGATAACTACATCTATAGTGAATCCCTCGGCTACCAAACCGATGATGAAGGCACGAAAGAAGGGGACCCCGGGTTTGAGGCCGACCACGCCTTGGACACCTACCGCTATTGCTTCGTCGATGCCGATTACTACGGCCTGGAGGCCAGCTATGAACGACCCCTCCTCCGTCAGGGCGATAGCGAACTGAGCTTGAAGCTGACTGGTGACTGGGTACATGCCGCGCAACGGGGTTCCAGCGATTCCTTGCCGCGCATTCCACCGGTACGACTCGGCCTGGGGCTGGATTAGGATAGCCCCAACTGGCGGGTGGGAGCCAAGCTCACGCGTGCCCTGCGCCAAACCGAGACCGCTTCGGACGAACGCGAAACGGCTGGCTACACTCAACTGGATGCGTACCTCAGGAAAAGCTTTGCCTTATCCGGAGGTCAAACGCTCAGCCTGTTTGCCCATGCCAATAATCTGCTGGATCGCAAAATCATACATCACACTTCGTATCTAAAAGAAGAAGCACCGCTGCCGGGACGTAATATCTCTCTCGGTCTGCGTATGGATTTCTAAAAATTCGGGGAACGGGCATCGGGCTCGGCGGCGTATCGTCCGCTTGACCTTTGCTCGTTCCCCTTTTTTCTCTTGGGCATGAGTAACGAAGACCTCGGCCCCACCGGAGCAATCTGTTTCGACCTACCCTCCCCTTACGAGGCGCATGCTACCGGTTTGCTCCACTTGCCCCGCTTCATTGCAAAATGCCGCAAGCACCTGCGCGGTGAACTGCCAAAATCCTACCAAAAAAACTTCTGCCGAGGCTTCGACCGTTTTCTTTCGATGCACCTCGGGGTCGATCCGCAGGATGTTTTAAAAGCGGTGGAGGCAGCGGGCGATGATGCCGCCGCTCTGGATGCTGCCCTTGCAACACTCTTTCCGGACGACCTCCGCGTCGCCGATTGGAACCGCGAAGTCGTCCACAAGGGACAGACCGAGGCAGGCCGTGAATTCCTTGCCGAGTCACTCACCAATATGGGCACCCCCGAAAAGATTGGGGAAATTCTATCCGTCATGGACATGATGGATTTCGACGAGGGACGCATTCCGGGATTCTCGGACGAACGCCGCCGCGCTTGGGAAGCAGACAGGAACCCGTCCTAGTTCTTAACCTTGCGCGATGCGCCCGAGCTGGGCCCGCACGAGTTCCGCAATTTGTTGCAGGGCGCGAACCGGGGCCTCTTCCGCAAAAGGTGCAACCGCAGCAGTGGCCTCACTCAATTGCGCCTCAAAAGTCGCAACCACTGCATCAAAAATCGGAAAGTCGTGCAGGCGTTTCGTGAAGTCGGAAGCCACGCTGGCATCCCCGGCCTTGAAGCGTGCCAGCAAAGTTTCGCGTTCCTCGGCAGGCAGTTGCTCCAGCAAAAGCAAAAGCGGCAGCGTGAATTTTCCCTTCTCCAAATCCGTGCCGAGGGTTTTGCCAATCATGGATTCATCGGCATAGAGATCCACCAGATCGTCAAAGATTTGGTAGGCAATCCCAAGGTGACGGCCAAATAAACCCGCCGCCTCCGCAAAGGCTTTAGAGTAGCCCGCGACCTCTGCCCCAAGGCGGCACGAAACTTCAAAGAGTTCCGCGGTCTTAAGCTGGATCACGCGGAAGTAGAATTCGCGGTCGTAATTGACCTCCCCGCGCTGATAAGTCTGCGCGATTTCCCCGGCGCAAACACGGGCGGTGGCTTGCGCAACCGCGCGGCATACCTCGGTCGTCGGAAAGTCTGCCGCCATTTTAAGGGCATGTGAAAAGAGTACGTCCCCGACGAGCACCGCTGCTGCCGTGCCGAATTTTTTAGCGGCCGTTTCCTGGCGGTGGCGGGTGTCTGCTTCGTCAAGGATATCATCGTGCACCAGAGTGGCGAGATGCACCAATTCAATGACTGCACCGAGCTTCACCAGTTGCGCGTTGCGGTCAGGCGCCGCGCCCTCCCAGCCACTGTAAGCCACCAACATGGGGCGAAGCCGTTTCCCGCTGTGCCCAAATACGTAACGCACCTGATCCTGTACCTCCGGTTCCATCTCGGAAACCTGCGCCTGTAGGAAGGCATCCAAATCTGCAAGGTAGGGTTTTACGGGGTCGTAGACCTCCGCGAAACCGGCTGCCGCAACTGTGTCGGCTTCGGATTTGGATTTTACTGACATCCAAGTATGTAAACCCCGATTTAAAAAATGTGCAAAAGTTAAAGCGTGTTAATCTTCTAAGCTCCCTTCGAGCCACCCCCGCAAAGAAGCGAGGAATCCCGTTCGGTCTTCAACGTGCACATTGTGCCCCGCCTCGGTCAACACGGCCTCTTTCAAATCCGGCAACCAAGCCCGCATGGCCCCCACATCGTCTGCCGTCACAAAATCAGAACGCCCGCCGCGCACCAAAAGACTCGGCCCGGCGTAGCAGTCCCCCTCCCGTAGGGAATTTTGCCGAACGTGCGGCAGGCTCGCATGCAAGGCCTCTAAATTAATCTGCCATTTGAATATTCCCGTGCTCTCGTCCCGCACGAGATTCGTCAGCAGGAATTGCCGCAGGGCCCAGTCCGGCACCTCTGCACTCAAAAGCGCCTCCGCCTCCTTGCGGTTCAACAAATCCCCGACCGCCATCCTGCGCATGGCGCGAAACTCATTCTCGTGGTACGGCGGATACGCCTTCGCCGCAATGTCTACCACCACCAAACCCGCGCCCCGCTCGGCGTGTTCACAGGCATAGCGCATCGCGATCTTCCCACCCAAGCTATGGCCCAATAAAATAAAAGATTCCAGGCCCGCCTTTTCCCGGTAGGCCTCCAAATCCCCCACCAGTTCTGTCCAACGCATCGACTCCGCATGCGGCGACTGTCCGTGGTTTCGCAGATGCACCACATGCACCGCGTAGTCCCCCTCCAGCGCCCGCGCGACCGTGCCCCAGTTGCGCCCGCTCCCAAGCAAGCCGTGCAACATCACCATCGCAGGCAATTGTTCCGATCCGAACACTTCCCCATGTAAGCTCACACTCATTTTTTAAATAAATTTAACACACTTTTTATATCCGCTCCCAAAAAGAACGCCCTTAACCTGAATTAAAAGAAAATTCGCTTTTGATTCATAACAATTAATGTCAATGATAACACTTCCCCCAGATAAAGCATGCCCGCTCAAAAGACGAAGAAAATAACCCCCATGATGCAGCAATGGCACGAAATGCGTGCCAAGCTTTCGGATGATACCCTCCTCCTTTTTCGGCTCGGGGATTTCTACGAAGTCTTCAATCAAGACGCCGAACGCGGCGCCCAGTACCTTGGCATCACCCTCACCTATCGCCACGGCTTGCCCATGGCCGGCATCCCGTACCACGCCGCAGATAACTACATCCAAAAACTCCTCGACCAAGGCATCAAAGTCGCTATCTGCGACCAAGTCGAAACCCCCCAGCCCGGCAAACTCGTCAAACGCGAACTCACCCGTATCATCACCCCCGGAACCCGTCTCGCTGACAACCAAATCGAAGCACAGCGCAACCATTTCCTCCTCGCCCTACACCTCCGAAAAGATGACGTCCAGGCCGCCTGGCTCGACCTCACCACCGGGGAATTCCTCCTCGCCGCCAAGACCAACTCGGAAGATCTCTTAGCCGCCCTCGAAGGCGTCGATCCCCGCGAAATCCTCTTGCCGGAAAAAACCGCCGAAGCCTGGTCCGAGGATCCCTCCCCCGCCGCCCAACAGCTCCTCGATTTCTGCCGCGACCGCGCCTGCACCCATTTAGCCGATTACCATTTTGACCCCGACGCGGGAGCACAGTCCGTCATGGCCGCCCTGGGTGTGCTCAACCTCGATGGCTTCGGCATCGCCCGTGATCACCCCGCCCTCGGCGCTGCGGGAGCCCTCGTCCATTACGCCACGGAAACCCTCTGCGCCCAACCCAAGAACCTCCGTCAGCTCCGCGAATTCCGCTCCGAGCAAACCCTCCTGCTCGACCCCGCCACCCTTCGCAGCCTCGAAATCTTTAAGTCTGCCGCCAATTCCCGCAAGGGTTCACTCCTCGCGGCGATGGACGCCACCGTCACCGCCCCCGGCGCGCGTTGCCTGGAGCGTTGGCTTTCCGCCCCCCAACGCGAGCTCCCCGAAATCCAACGTCGCCAGCAATGCGTCGCGGAATTCGTCACCAGTCAGGGCCTCACCTCTGAACTCCAAACCCAACTACGCGGCATCCGCGACCTCGAGCGCATCCTTGGCCGCCTACAAAACCGCCTTCGCAGTCCCCGCGAACTCGGCGGCATCCGCGACACCCTTCAGGCCCTCCCTGCCATCGCCGCCACCCTCCTCGAATTTCCCGGAACCCCCGTCGCACAACTCGCCGCCCGCCTCCACGAGCCCCCCCCCCCCTCTGAGCAACTGCAACGCGCCCTCGCTGAGGAACTCCCCGCCAAGATCGACGATGGCGGCGCCATCTGTGACGGTTACGACGACGAACTCGACCATTGCCGCAGCCTTACCCGCGACAGCCAACAATGGCTCAGTGAATTCGAACAACAGGAACAGGAACGCACGGGTATCAAAAGCCTCCGCATCCGCTACACCGGCGCATTCGGCTACTACATCGAAGTCACCAAGAGCAACCTTGCCCGCGTCCCCGAAGATTACACCCGCCGGCAAACCATGAAAAACGCCGAGCGTTTCTCCACCCAAGTCCTCAAAGATCGCGAACGCGAAATCCTCCAAGCCGACGAAAAAGCCCTCGCCCGCGAAGTAAGCCTCTTTCTCGAACTCATTGGTACTATCCTCGCACAAGCCGACCCGCTTCGCGAAACCGCCGCCGCCCTCGCCGAAATTGACATCCTCACCGGTTGGGGTCGCCTCGCCCGCGAATGGGACTATTGCCAACCCGAAATCGATAACTCCGATTGCCTTGAAATCGAACAGGGCCGCCACCCCGTGGTTGAACAAATGATGCGTGAGGAACGCCTTGGCCTTGCCGGAACCCACGCCTTTGTTCCCAACGACAGCCGCCTCGACAGCAACGGCTCCGACCCCGAACACCCCCAAATCGCCCTCATCACCGGCCCCAACATGGCCGGTAAATCCACCTACATCCGCCAAGTCGCCCTGCTCGTCCTTATGGCCCAATGCGGCGCCTGGGTTCCCGCCCGCGCCTGCCGCCTCGGTATTGTCGATCGCATCTTCTCCCGCGTCGGTGCCAGCGACGAACTCGCCCGGGGCAACTCCACCTTCATGGTCGAGATGAACGAAACCGCAAATATTCTCAACAACGCCAGCCCTAAAAGCCTCGTCATCCTCGACGAAATCGGGCGCGGCACCAGCACCTACGACGGCCTATCCATCGCCTGGGCCGTTATCGAGCACCTTCACCCCGCCGATGGTCCTGGCCCCCGCACCCTCTTCGCCACCCATTACCACGAGCTCACCCAACTCGCCAAAACCCTCTCCCGCCTTCAAAACTACACCGTCGTGGTCAAAGAATGGAACGACGAAATCATCTTTGTCCGCCAAGTTGCCAAAGGCGCTGCCGACCGTTCCTACGGTATTCAAGTCGCCCGCCTCGCTGGTCTCCCCAACTCTGTCATCGACCGCGCTAAAACCATCCTCGAACGCCTCGAAGCCGACGACTCCTCCCACAATCTCCTGCGCAAGCGCATGAAAAAAACCCAATCCGGCGAATCCCCCGCCGCCGAAGACGACCAGCTCGGGCTATTTTGAAGGCTCGGTCGCTTCGCGGGTTCCGACCAAGCCCAGCGCGAAATAAACCAGCGGCACCGCCGCAGCGGCACTCAAGCTCAGCCAAAAAATCGGCCACGCTTCCCCGGTTTCCACCAACCCGCGATACAGGCCTTCACACAGGAATGCCCCCGCAATCGCAGCGAGGTTAAAGACCATCAACCCATAGAGTGCCTGCGCCTGACCCCGCATGGTGTCGGGTACCCGTTTGTCAAGGTAGAGCCGCCCCGCGACCGTCATGAAGGTATAGACCGGCCCATGGAGGGCAATCCCCAGCCATACCACCACCAGCATACCGAGTTCTGCCCCGAGCGCGAATAAAGCAAACCGCAGCACCGCCAAGGACATCGCCCAAAGCAAAAACCACCGGATGCGGACACGACCTGCCAGCGCACTCAACAAGAGCATGGCCCCCACTTCCATCGCCTGACCAAGCCCCATCTGACCCGTCGGGTGCGTGCTGCCCAAATCTGCCAGCAAGGTCGGCGTGATCATGAAATGTGCCGCCCCGGGAATCGCCAGCAGCGCCGAGGCAATATAAAACCGCCGCAGATCCCGATCGCGCAACAAACCAAAGGCCGTCAAGCCCAGCGCAGCCCGCCAGCCCCGGCTCACACGGTCCGTCGGCGGTGTCGCCGGCAGCGCGAAAAAACACAGCACGCTCATCCCAATCCGTACCAAGCAGGCGATTTCACCCACCTGTGCCGAATGGTCCAAGGCCAGCACGCTCACCAAGACACTCCCGCAGAGCCAGCCCAAGGTTCCCCCGATGGAATACAGCGGGAAATGCTTCGCGGGGTTCAATAAATTCGCCAGCTTCACCTTCGTGATGAGCGCAATCATGGGCGCGGAAATCAAGGCATTGCAGCTTTGGAAAAACAAGAACCAGCCCGCATGCCAGCCCCATTCCAGCGAGGCAAAAGCCAGCCATAAAAACCCTGCCCCCGAAAGACCCAGAATCCCCAGTAAAGTCCGCGCATCCATGCGCCGATCCGAAAGCGCCCCAAACACCAAGACTGAGAAAATCGACATGAACGGAGTCAGCGTCATGAAATACGGCAAGGCCCAGCGCTCCCCGTGCGCCTCCAAAACATTCGGCAACGACGGCACCCACATCCCCGGCGGCAGAAACATGAGGAACATCACCACCGCCATCATATAGCGACGCCATGGAAACCCGACTTGCATCCAAGCTGAATTATGTCTCCCGCATTGAAAGGCAAGACCGCAGATTTTTTAACTTGAAGGCAGTGAACATATTTATACGTATATACGGAAACCCCTTTGTTTATCGTCATGGCGCTGCGTTATCTCTTTATCGACTTCGACAGTTTCTTCGCTTCGGTGGAGCAGCAGTTGCAGCCGCATTTGCGGGGTCGGCCAGTGGGGGTGGTGCCTTCGCTGGGGGTGGAAACGACTTGCTGTATCGCGGCGAGCTACGAGGCGAAGGCCTTCGGAGTGAAGACGGGTACGCCCGTTCGTGAGGCGCGTCACCTGTGTCCGGATATTGTCTTTGTGGAGGCAAACCACCCGGCTTACGTGCGGATCCATTCGCGCATCCGCGCGCGGATTCACGAGGTTCTCTACGTGGATGCGGTGCTCTCGATCGATGAAATGTATGGGCGTCTGCCGCCGCATGAGCAGGCCCCCGACCGCGCGCGGGCCAAGGCAGAAGCGATCAAGGCAGCCCTCGCCCGCGACATCGGCCCCCATGTCCGCGCTTCCATCGGTCTCGCCCCAAACCGTTTCCTTGCAAAACTGGCGAGTAAAATGGAAAAACCCGACGGGCTCACGAGTTTGGATTTTGAGGACCTCCCGCATAAAATCAGCGGGCTTGAACTGGAGGACCTTACGGGAATCGGCAAGGGGATGCTCCGTCGTCTGCGAGCCGCGCGTATTCATTCGGTAAGCCAGCTCTGTAAAGCCAGTCGCCGGAAGCTACACTCGGTCTGGGGATCGGTGGAAGGCGACCGCATGTGGTCGGCCCTGCAGGGAATCGATCTCCCGCCGGTGGAAACGAGTCGCCGCACAGTCGGTCATTCCCACGTACTGCCACCGCGTCTGCGCAGTTGCAGCGGGGCGCATGCCACCTTGCACCGGATGCTCCAAAAAGCGGGGCGTCGCCTGAGGGCGATGGATCATTTTGCGGGGCAACTGGTCCTCCAGGTCAAATTCGGCTTTGAATTGCGCTGGGAAAACGAATGTTCCTGCTTTCCGACGCAGAATGATGTCACTCTTGGGAGACTTATGAATCAACTCTGGGAGGAACGCCCGCGGGAGGTGCCGGAACCGACCAAGGTGGGGGTCATGCTTCTGCGGCTGGAGGCCGGTCGCTCCCATACGCCCGATTTATTTGCAAAGCCTGCGGAGGCACGCAACCTCGCGCTTCAAGAAGCAATGGACCAGGTAAACCGCCGCCATGGCGGTCGGAGTCTTTACTATGCAGAAGCGCTGGAGGCACAGCGCGACCCTGAGGTCGCGCCCATGCGGATCGCCTTCCATCATATTCCCGGGCTGGACTTGGAGCGGGATTGAAGCTCTTTTTGGGCGCAGGCTACTGACTGGGGCGGAGGAAAAAGTAGTTGTCCCCGTCGGCAAGATTGATCTCGAATGCGGGCGGGGTGCTTTGGGTGGTCCAGCTTTTGAGGTCGGTGCTTTGCTCAGCCTCGTAAGCGAAGACGAGTTTTCTGCTCCCGGTGGTTCCGGTGGCCTGCAGTAGAAGGGTGTCGGGATAATAGCGGGCCAAAACGGGCAGGGTAACGCGGTTGCCGGCTGCTACCCGCGAGGCATCCCGCGCGGTGCGGAAATTATCGCGCTCGTTGGTGAGGACGGTAATCCGGGTATCGGCCGCCGTCAGGCCATCCGCAACTAGGGCGGGATCCGCCTTGAGCGCGACAAAGCCTCCTTTCGCACCATAAATGGTGACGATGGTGTTTAACTGATTCTGCACTGCGCTGGAATCGCCGCCCTCTGTGGAACTGCCCCAGGTGACGACCGTGCCGTCGCCTTTCAGAGCCGCAAAGGCTCTTTCCGTGGAGAAGATTTTTTTGACATCGGTGAGCTGATTCTGCACCGCAGTCGAGTTCCCGCCCTGATTCGGGTTGCCCCAGGTGACCACCGTACTGTCGGCCTTGAGGGCGGCAAAGGCGTCCTCAGTTGCCACGATAGACTCTACCAGGTTTAGGCCAGGCGGGCTATACAAGTCATCTCCACTAAGTGAAACCTGCCCCCAGCTAATGACCGTGCCGTTGGTCTTAAGGGCGGCGAAGGCTGCCTTGTTGGAAAAAATGACTTGGATTTCTGTTAAGCCATTAGGCACTTCTATGGGTTCGATTAAGTTTGAATATTTATTCCCCCAAGAGACCACCGTGCCGTCGGCCTTGAGGGCGGCGAAGGCAGATTTTGTGGTAACGATGGACTGCACATCCACCAGCTCGTCTCGCACCGCGCTGGTATCACTGCCCCCTAGGGGATTCCCCCAGGTGACCACGGTGCCGCCGGTCTTGAGGGCGGCGAAGGCCCCTGCGCTAGCAACAAGGGACTCCACATTGGCCAACTCGCCCTGTGCCGCACTGGAATCGCCGCCCCAGCCACTGTCCCCCCAGGTGACCACCGTGCCGTCGCCTTTCAGGGCGGCAAAGGCTCCGTTGCGGGTGCTTGAGATGGACTGCACATTGGTGAGCCGATTCTGCACTGCGCTGGCATCGCCGCCGTAATTGGAAAGACCCCAGGCCACGACTGTGCCATCGGCTTTCAGGGCGGCGAAGGCGTCGAAATTCCCTACCACCTCGCGGACATTGGTGAGATCCACACCGGAGGGGTTTGGATACTGTCCCCATGCCACGGCTTCAAAAGAGGCCGTAGCCGCATGGGCGAAAACGAGAAGAAAGATGAGCGGAAGGATGCTTTTCATGGCTACTCTTATTTAGAGAACCCCTTTACTGATTAGTGATTTTCAGTCGGTAAAAAACCTGAGAGGCGCTGGGGGGTTGGGGCGGCGTCACAATGACCTGCTCGTTGCGTTCGGTCCAGATCAGTTCGTCTGAACTACCTTCTAGTTTGTAAACCACCCGCGTGAGGGTTTGCTGGGCATCCTGCACTACTGTGGTGGGCCCCGCAATGAACCGCAAGCGGTGAACCCCAGCAGGATCAACGCCGGAATCGCGGGCCGTTTCTGCAGCCAGTTTTTCCATATTGGCGCTGTGTCGCTCTTTGATGAGCTGATTCAATTGTGCGTTTTTTCCTCTAATTCTCTAATTTGATCAAAGCTCGCGTTCTGAGCGGAAAGGATCGAAAGGCAGGCAAGCAAGCAAGTTATAATATAAATTTTATAAATCATTTATATAGCCTATATATTTTAGTGATAAAGATCAATAAATAAATTAAAAAGCTGCGAATAACTCGCAGCTCAATAATGTGTTTCGAGTGAGGGCCCGAGACTACATGACATCGAGATCCACGAGGATTTCGCGGGGACTGGAGCCGTTTTCCGGGCCTACGATGCCGCGTTCCTCGAGTTCGTCCATAAGGCGAGCGGCACGGTTATAGCCGATGCGGAGGCGGCGCTGGAGCATGGAGGTAGAGGCGCGCTTGGTGCTGCGAAGGACGTCGATGGCCTGCGCGAGGAGTTGGGCTTCCTCGTCGTCCCCGTCGCCACTGGTAAGCCCACCGGAACTTCCGCCCTCCTCGACGCTGGAATTGATCTGCTGTTGCACTTCCTGTGCAAAATTGGGGGGCTCGTTGTTTTCCTTGAGGTATTCAACGATGCCGTTGATTTCGTCATCCGAGACAAAGGCGCCCTGGGCGCGGACCAGGGTGGCGGTACCGGGAGGGATAAAGAGCATATCACCCCGACCGATGAGGGCCTCTGCGCCGCCGCCGTCGAGGATGGTACGACTGTCGACCTTGGAGGCGACCTTGAAGGAGATGCGGCTGGGAAGGTTGGCCTTAATGACGCCGGTGATGACGTTAACCGAGGGGCGCTGGGTGGCAAGGATGAGGTGGATGCCGGCGGCGCGGGCAAGCTGGGCAAGGCGGGCGATGCCGGTCTCAATATCGGCGGGTGCAACCATCATAAGGTCCGCGAGTTCGTCGATCACGCAGACGATGTAGGGCAGTTTCTTGCGGGGGATTTCAAAGGCGTCATCGTCGCGGGGGACTTCGATCTGGCTGACGGCCGCGCGTTCCTCGGCGGTCATCTCGGCATCCATAGCGGCGGCCTTTTCTTTTTCTTCCTTGGTTTTGGCGAGCTTGGCGTTGAAGCCGGCGATGTTGCGGACGTTTTCCTTGGCGAAGATCTGGTAACGGCGTTCCATTTCGGCGATGAGCCACTTGAGGGCACCGGGGACTTTCTTGGGCTCAGTGACGACGGGGATGAGCATGTGCGGCAGGGCGTTATAGACCTGCATCTCGACGACCTTGGGGTCGACCATAATAAAGCGGAGATCCTCGGGGCTGGAATGGTAAAGGAGGGAGGCGATAATGGCGTTGATGCAAACGGTCTTACCGGAACCGGTGGAACCGGCGATGAGGACGTGGGGCATCTTGGTGAGGTCGGCGACCATGGGTTTACCGGTGACATCTTTACCGAGGACCACCGGGATCTCGGCCTTGGCCTCAGCCCAGGTTTTGGACTCAACGATATCGCGCATACAGACGGCCTGCGCGATGCGATTGGGCACCTCGATGCCGACAGTACCCTTGCCCGGCACGGGAGCGAGAATGCGGACCGATTCGGCCTTGAGGCCAAGCGCGATGTTTTTGTCGAGGTTGACGATTTTCTCAACCCGCACGCCCGGAGCCGGGGAGACTTCATAGCGGGTGATAACGGGGCCGGTGTGAATCTCTCCGGGAATGACTTTGACTCCAAATTCCTCGAGGGTGCGCACAAGGGCATCCATCGTGCTGGCATGGTCTTCCTCGCTGGTGACATTCCCGGCGGTAGATTCGCTGAGTAGCTGAATGGGCGGGAATTTGTGGTCCCCGCGCTGCTCGGGAATACTGGCGATGGCCTTCTCGGTTTTTTCACCCTTCACAATCTTAATGGATTTCGGGTCAAACTTCGGCTTGGGGACTCCCGTAGCGGCGGGTGTGGCAGGCTCGGGTTTCGCCGCTGGGGTTGGGGGTTGCTTGCGGGCGGGCTTTTTAACCCCCGGCATTGGGGCGACAGGTTGATTAAGCAGGGAGGGGCGCGGAGCATTGGGATCGACGGCCTCGTCCGGCAAATCGTCCGGCTCGGGTTGCGCGGCGGCAGCTTGTTGCTGTGCGGCGGCTTTGGCCTCGGCCTTCCGGCGGGCTTTTTCAGCCCGGGCTTTGCGGCGCTCGGCAGCACCTACTTTGCGGGATGCCAAAAAGGCGAGCATCCCCTTCCAAAAAGCTAGGCCGCGCCCGCGCAAGGCGTCCAGCCAACGTCCGGAGTGATCGGTGATCGCAAGGAGGGTTCCGATAGTGAAGCCCATAGCGAGGAGCATGGTGCTTCCAAAAGTTCCCATGTAGGGATGCAACAAACGACCGGCAATCCATTCGCCCGCTACTCCACCCAGGCCAACGGGGAGTTGTTGCTGGAAGAGGCTTTCCTCGGCTTCAAGCGTTTCGGTTATCGAGAGCAGCTCCACCAAACCAGCTGCACTCAAAAGGGCGAGCAGGGTCATTCCAATAGTGAGTTTCCGACTGCGGGGCGGGCGGGCCGTAAAACTGCGAAGGCTGCCCCATAATAAAAAGAAGGGCAGGAGCCAGATTCCCAAGCCGATGGCATAGAAAAGATAGTAGGCGGCATTCGCGCCGACAATCCCCACAAGGTTGTCGCCGGGCTGTGCTTCGGTGGCCCAATGTAGGGATTGCCGTAAATCAAAACTGACAATGGCGGCAAAACTGAGGATGCCGAGTGTCAGGAGGAAGACCCCGCGGATCGGCTGAGCACGTATCGCTCCTGCAGCTTGGGTGCTGGTTTTCTTTCGCTTGGTTCGTTTCGGGGGTTTTTTAGCCATTGAATGAAGAGAGAAACTAAGCCTCCCGAGAAGGAAAACAAGATTCGATTCAAGCTCGCCATAAACGGCAAGAAGCTACATCCCAGAAGAGATGGAACTGTTGCATTTTAAACCGCTATATATGGAACGAGTTTGGGGAGGCCGCGGATTGGCACAACACCTCAAGCGCACATTACCACAAGATCAGGTGATTGGTGAAAGCTGGGAAATCGTCGATCGCGAGGAGGCTCAATCGATTGTGGCATCGGGGGAATTCGCCGGGCAAAGCCTGCGTGAAATCCTGAGCGAACACGCCGAGGCAATCCTCGGGCCGGGCGCAGACGGCTCCCGCCCCTTCCCGATCCTGGTGAAATGGCTGGATTGTCAGCAACGCCTGAGCCTACAGGTGCATCCTCCTGCCGCGATAGCACCCGCCCTCGGCGGCGAACCAAAAACGGAAAATTGGTATGTCGCCCACGCCGCGCCGGAGGCGTCCCTAATCGTGGGCCTCAAAAA
The DNA here is from genome assembly GCA_009937095.1 of Verrucomicrobiota bacterium. Taxonomy (GTDB): domain Bacteria; phylum Verrucomicrobiota; class Verrucomicrobiia; order Opitutales; family Coraliomargaritaceae; genus UBA7445. The sequence continues at coordinate 51,788 of JAACDB010000025.1, read as the reverse complement.
CGGCGTTACCCGCGAACAATTTGAAGCCGCCCTCCGCGACCACTCCGCAGAGGACTGTGTCCATCGCTTCCCCGTGCAGTCTGGGGACTCCATTTTAGTAGAAAGCGGTCGCCTGCACGCCATTGACGGCGGCAATCTCATTCTCGAGATTCAACAAAACTCCGATACGACCTACCGGGTCTACGATTGGGGTCGGGTAGGTCTGGACGGGCAAGCGCGCCAGCTTCATATCGAGGAATCCTTGCAATCGATTGATTTCGAGGATTATGAGCCGGGACCGCTTCGTCAGCAAACGGGCGAACAAGTGCTTGCTGATTGCGCCGAGTTTCGCATCCGCAAATTTGAATGGGCCGCCGGGGACGGGCTCGATCTCCCTGCGGGCCAGACAGCCCGCCTCCTCCACTTGGTTTCGGGCGAAGTTCAGGATAAGCACAGCGGTGCTTCCCTCGAAATCGGGGGCAATTATTTACAGCCCTACCAAGCCGACTGCCGGCTCATGGCTACCTCAGATGCGGTACTTCTGGTGACCGATCGATTTTAGCCCGTGCGATAAGCGCTCTTGAATTTCGTGCGCAATTGCGCATGTTAGTCCCTTTTCGCAATGACTAATACGCCTGAAGAATCCAACGAAACCGTCGACCAACCGGAAAACGGGAGCGCCGACGCGCCCGAAACCAAGCCCGAATTGTCTGAACTGGAGCAAGCCCAAGCTCAGGCTGAGGAGATGAAATCCCGTTACCTGCGCTCGGTTGCCGACCTCGAAAATTACCGCAAACGCATGGCCCGTGAGAAGAGCGAGATCCTGCGCTCGGCCTCTGCTGCCGTGATTGAATCCCTATTGCCGGTGCTCGACAATTTGAAGCTTGGCCTGCAAGCCGCCGAACAACACCCCGAAGCCAAGGACGTCACCGAGGGCTTCAAGATGGTCGACGAACAACTGCGCCGCAACCTCGCAGAGCAAGGCGCCGAAGAACTGGCTCCCGATGGCGAGCCCTTTGACCCGAACCTCCACGAGTGTATCGCTCAACAACCCTCCGAAACGGTGCCCGAGGATCACGTTATATCCACCACCCGTTCCGGTTACCGCCTGAATGAACGACTCCTGCGCGCCGCCAACGTCATTGTTTCCAGCGGCCCCGCCGAGGTGGAGGCCTAATCCTTTTCCGACACCTAAGCATGTCTAAAGTCGATTATTACCAACTTTTGGGAGTCCGCCGCGATGCGGACAGTGACGCTTTGAAAAAAGCCTACCGCAAGTTGGCGGTGAAATACCATCCGGACAAGAACCCGGGCGATGCGGAAGCGGAGGCCAAGTTTAAGGAAGTTTCGGAAGCCTACGAAGTTTTAAAGGACGCCGACAAGCGGGCGGCCTATGACCGTTACGGACATGACGCCTTTAAAGCAGGCGGAATGGGTAACGCTGCAGGCGGCGCAGGCGGCGGTGGATTCCACGACCCCTTTGATATGTTCCGCGAAGCCTTTGGCGGTGGAGGCGGAGGCATCTTTGAGGATCTCTTCGGCGGCGGCGGGCGCAGTTCCGGTGGTGCGCAACACGGCGCGGACCTCCGCTACGATCTTGAGATTAGTTTGGAGCAAGCAGCGGAAGGTACGGAGAAAGAAATTCGCTACAACCGCGCGGTGGCCTGTAAAAACTGCAGCGGTTCCGGCGCGGAGCCGGGTTCAAAGAAAGTAACCTGCTCTACCTGCGGGGGAGCCGGACAAGTGAGCTCAAACCGTGGCTTTATTAGTTTCCGTCAACCCTGCCCGACCTGTCATGGAGCGGGGCAAAAGATTGAGAAGCCCTGTGGGTCATGCCGCGGCGAGGGGCGCGAAATGGAACGCAGTACCGTGAAGATTCGAATTCCTGCCGGCGTTTACACCGGCGCGAAACTCCGCTCGGCCGGGAAAGGCGAGGCCGGGCACATGGGCGGTCAGTCCGGGGATCTCTACATCATGATCCACATTGCGGAGCACGAACTATTCGAACGCCATGAAGACGACCTCTTTTGCGAAATCCCGATCAAATATACCCTCGCGGCCCTCGGAGGGTCCATTCAAGTGCCCACTCTCTTTGAAAAAGGAACCCTGAAAATTCCTGCCGGCACTCAAAGCGGCACCACCTTCCGCCTGCGCAACCACGGGATGCCGCATCTGCGCGGAAGCGGAAAAGGCGACCTCCTTATTCGTGTGCACGTTGAGGTGCCTATCAAACTCAACAAGGAGCAAAGCCAGAAGCTCGAGGACTACGCCGAGGCCTGTGGCGATCCCGCCAATCCGGTATGCAAATCCTTCATCGAAAAAGCCAAGAAATTCTTTCGCTAACCCAGCGCACCGTTATGTCATTCCCCATCGTCATTTTAGGATCCGGACGCGGCAGTAATGCCGAAGCCCTCTTGAAGTCCGAGCAAAACAGGAAACTCGGTGGGGCGCAGATCGCCGCTCTGGTAAGCGATCAACCCGAGGCGGGCATTCTTGAATTGGGCACCCGCTTTTCGGTTCCCGCGATTTACGTGAATCCCGGACAAGGGGGCGCACGTTTGAGCCCCGAGGCGGAAGCGGCCTATATCGAACGCATTCAGGCCTTCTCTCCCCGACTGATTGTTTTGGCGGGATTCATGCGCATTATCGGCCCCCGTTTTATTGAAGCCTTCAAGGGCTGCGTGCTCAACCTACACCCCAGCCTCCTTCCCAGCTTTAAAGGCGCACACGGCATTCGCGATGCCTTTGAGTACGGGGTCAAGGTCACGGGATGCACCGTGCACTGGGTCACTCCACAGCTTGATGCCGGTCCTGTCATTGAGCAAAAAGCCATCCGTATCGAAAATTCTGATACGCTTGCCCTGCTTGAAAAAAAGATTCACGCCGCCGAGCATCAACTCCTCCCAGAAGTGGTGGCTGGCCTTAGTCGCGGCGAGATCCCCCTGCCCTAGCATGAGCACCCAATGGGAACTCCGTGCGGTTGTATCCGCTGAACTCGCCGAGGCACTCGACGCGCATTGCTACGAACTCGATTCGCCGCCCTGGGGCATCCTACAAAAGGAACGGCACGATCCCTATGAACTGTTTGGGTTCTTTCCGGATGCGGATACCGCTGATGCCGCCCTTGCGGAGTTGCGCTTGGCCTTTCCCCAATTGCCTGAGGATTTTGAATTGCAGGAAATTGCCGATGTGGACTGGCAAAATGCCTATAAAGAATTTGTTAAACCCTGGAGCGACCGCCAATTACATTGGATTCCGCTCTGGGAGCGCGAGACCACCCAGCCGCCTGCCGGGGCGGCAGTGGTATACCTCGAAGCGGGTATGGCCTTTGGTACCGGAAGTCACGAGACCACCCGTCTTTGTGCGGGTCGCCTGATTGATTTTCTCGAATCCCGACCCACAACCTGTGAAAGCGCGCAAATCGTCGATGCCGGTTGTGGTTCCGGGGTGCTTGCCCTCTCTGCCGCAGCCCTTGGTTTCAAACACATCGGGGCCTTCGATAACGACCCCGAAGTTATCACGGTCTGCCAAAACAACATCCGCGAAAACCCGCATCTCCCCGCGCTGGACTATACCGTGGCAGATCTTGAAAGCGGCCTGCATGCCGGACAAGCCGACCTCCTCCTCGCCAATATTCAAGCGGATGTTCTGATGCCCGCAGCTGAAAATCTCCTTCAGGCGCTACGTCCGGGTGCGACCCTCGCTCTGAGCGGAATCCTCACCCGCGAAATTGAAACGGTGCGCGAACACTTTGAAAAGGCCTGCACATCGCGCTTTCAGGGCAAGTTCAGGGTTGATTCCCGTGCGGATGGCGAATGGGCAGACCTTTGCATCCAACTGAAGGGTTGAAACTTAAGGACGTATTCGTGCTTGCGGTCTACGCCAAAGCACACCAAAAATGCATCATTCATGCAAACCATTGGTGAACGACTAGAAGAAGCACGCAAGCGCAAGGGCATCTCCTTGCGTGAAGCCGCTGAGGTTACCAAGATTCGCAGCGACTATCTCAGCTATCTCGAACAGAATAATTTCGACTTCGATTTGCCCGAGATTTACCGCACTGGTTTTATTAAAAATTACGCCCGCTACCTCAAGCTCGATGCGGATAAAATCATTACGGATTACAACACCCAACGCCTCGGGATGTCGCGCAACAAACGCGCTGCCACCGAATGGTTTGGGAGTTCGGAGACCCGCGAAAACGCCGAATCGACTGTGGAACAATCTTACGGCACCATCCGTACAAAATCTCCTACTTCCTCGACTGAAAGCGAAACCGCCACCGAGGAAACTGCGTCTGCCGAGCTCGACAAAACCTTCTACCTAAAGATTGGCCTGATCCTCTCGGGAGCCCTGGCACTGGTGATTATTCTTTTTGGTTTGGTTCGAGCCATTATCGGTTCTGGCGCTGATCCCGAGCCCGCACCCACCACTACCGTTGAAGCCCAACCTGCCGTTCCCGTCAGCACGACCGAATTCACCATTGTGGCAAACGGGGGCAGTTCTTTTGTAGCAGCACGGCAAGTGGAAGACCGTAAAATTATTTATCAAGGTACCCTTGCAGACGGTGAATCTGCTGTCGTTCAGAAGCAAGGTGCCGTTGAAATCGTGCTCACTCAACCGGGTGCCATCCTAATCCGCAACGGAAGCGAAGAAATCCGAGCCACCGCCGGTAGCGTCGGGGGGTCCTCAAAAATACGCATTCCGTAAAGCATGCCCGTGTTGCTTGGTGTGGCTGATCACTATGAGCCTCCCCCGCTCAAAGCTGGAAAAGGATGATCTTTATGCCAAACGGCTTTGTATTAAGCGAATGGATTCGTAGACAGCGTGCGCGGCAAAACTAGTTGCAGCCGCAACCGCCACCTTCTCCACCGCCTTGGCCTTCACCGCCACCACCACCGCAGCAACCGCCTTCGCCGCCACCTTGGTGAATGTGCCCGTGGGCCTTCTCTTCTTCGGTGGCTTCGCGAACACCTTGTACGGTGACTGAGAAATTCAAGTGTTGTCCGGCCAGGGGATGGTTTCCGTCAACGGTGACGTCATCGCCTTCGAGTGCTTTGATGCGTACAGACACAGGTCCTTGCTCGGTGCTGGCCTGGAATTGCATACCGACCTCAAGATTTTCGACGCCCTGAAAGCGTTCGCGGGGCACAACTTGTTCAAGGGAGGGGTTAAATTCGCCGTAACCTTCGGCGGGTTCGACACGGACCTCAACTGCCTCGCCTACAGATTTGCCAAGGAGGGCATTCTCGAGACCGGGGATGATGTTGCGGTGGCCGTGGAGGTAATCCATGGGCTGTCCGGGCTGGGATTGGTCAATAATGGTGCCCTCGTCGTTCTTGAGGGTGTAATCGATGGAGACGACGGAGTCGGCGGCGATTTGCATAGTTCGTGTGCGTTGAGGTGTGATGATTGAATGTTGGAATGGAGAAGATGGGTTGAAAGGCTTGCGGGGTCAAAAGCGAAAGCGTGTTTTTTGCATGGAGTTTTGCGGGGTGTGGTATTGTGATAGATGAAGGATTATCTATGCCACCCATTGAATCACCCAGCCTTAACCGGCTTCATCAACATGCACAGAAGCGACTGGCCTTCGATCCAGGCGTGCCCCGGAGCGAGCAGTTGCCTGCTTATAAGCGTTTTCTGGAGTTGGAAAATGAAATGCTGGCACGGGATCACCGGAAGGGTTTATCCGGCCGGAAGATTTGTCTGGCGCGTACCGCTATGGTGGATGTGGCTATCGAAAATCTTTTTTTGGCGGCCTTGAATCGTTACACAAAGGAAAAGGGGCGCCTACCGTGTAAGATGGCGGTGCTGGCAACCGGAGGCTATGGGCGGGCGGAACTCAACCCGCACAGTGATATCGATATCATGTTCCTCTACCCTGACCGCATTTCCAACAAGGAGCGTTTTGACGATTTTCAGGCAATCCTGACAGAGGAAATTTTATATCCTTTGTGGGATTTTGGCTGGAAGGTGGGTCATGCCTCGCGCAATTCCCGCGAAGTACTGACGGAAGCGCGAGCAGAAATCCAATCAAAGAATGCTATTTTGGAGTCGCGTTTCATCTGTGGTTCGGAGCCGCTCTACGAAAAGATGTGGAGCCGTTTCATGAAATATGTGCGAACGGAAAATCCGCGGGATTACATCAAGCAGCGTTTAATTGCCGAGAAGGCACGGCACGGGAAATCGGGCCATACGGTATACTTACAGGAGCCGGACGTGAAGAACGGGGTCGGAGGCTTGCGGGATTATCAAAATATTTTATGGATGGCGCACGTAAAGTTTGGCTATGAGAATTTCAAGGAAATCCAAAAGGTACGCTTATTGCGTCAGGATGAACGGGTTGCCATGGAACGCGCCTACGATTTTCTCCTGCGGGTACGCAATGAGCTACACATGCAAAACAAACGCCCAACGGACAAGTTGCAGTTAGAGCAACAGCCGCAAATTGCTGAGGGGCTGAATTATTCGCAGGAAGATATTTTTGAGCGGGTCGAGGCCTTTATGATGGATTACTACTCCGCGGCGCGGACGATTTACCACACGAGTGAATTATTAAAGGAACGCTTGGCACTGAGTACCGGCGGGGGGCATGGGGAGAGTCCGCGTTTTAGCTTCGGGGATGCCTTGCGGGCATACCAAAAAGGGGTTCAAAAGAAGGTAGACGGTTTTGTCTTGCGGAATCGAGTTTTCAGTGCGGGGTCGAAAAAGATTTTTTCGGAATCACCGGTTCGCTTGATTCGAATCTTCCGCTACCTGCAACAATTCGGAGCCGAGATGGATTCGGAATTAAAATTTCTGGTGTCACGATCCATTCCCTTGATTGATGGCAGTCTCATCCAGAGTCGTTCGGCAGCGAAGAGTTTTTGTAGTATTCTAAGAAGCGCGGGAGAGGTCTACCCGATCCTGAAAGAGATGCACAACCTCGGGGTGTTGGGGCGTTACCTGCCAGAATTTGGCCAACTGACCTGTCGGGTACAGCATGAGTATTACCACCGTTACACCGCAGACGAACACGTGTTGCGTACAATTAAATATTTGGATCGTGTTTTTCAAAAGGTGGATGAGGTGAGCGCGAACTACGAGCGTGCCCTGCGCCAAAATGATGATCCCCTTCTGCTTTATTTGATTTTGCTCCTGCACGACATTGGCAAGGCGGAAGGGGTCAAGGGGCACGACACTGCAGGCGCCCGAATAGCCCGACCCATTCTGGATCGCTTTGAAATCGACCCGCAGCAACAGGAGGTAATTTTATTTATTATCCGCAATCATTTGGAAATGGCACGAATCTGGCAACGTTTTGACCTAGATGACCCCAAAACAGCCAGTGCTTTTGCCGAAAAGATGGAAGATCCGCAGAAATTGCGCTACCTCTTCGTGCATACCTACTGCGACGCGCGGGGAACCGCTCCGACGCTTTGGAATGGATACAAAGACACCATGCACAGACAGCTTTTTCGCGGAACCCTGGAGGCCTTCGAGGGCCAGGACGTCATTGAGCGCAAACGAAAGGAACGCATCGCCATGCTGCACGAGGAAATTTTAAGCCATTTGCCGGAAGGTTTAAGCGTGGAGGAAATGCAGGCGCATTTCAGCCTCTTGCCGGAGCGTTACTTCATCAACCCTCAGGCAGAGGAAATCGCGCTACACATGCGCATGACGCACGAATTGATGGATCAGATTCAAAACACGGAATCGGTTGGGAGCCTCATGCCCGTGATTGACTGGCGGGACGACCCCGATCTTAACCTGACGGTTGTCAATGTGGTAACCTGGGACCGGGCGGGTCTTTTCTATAAATTGGCCGGTGCGCTAACGCTGGCAGGGGTCAATATTCTGAGCACGAAAGCAGTCACACGAAAGGATCACATCTCGATTGATACTTTTTATATCATGGACACGGGTGGCGGCTTGGTAAGTGATTCCCGAGCGCTAAAGATTTTCCGTCAGCACTTGCATGATTCCCTGGTAGAGGGCAAGCGTCTGCAAGACGCGATCGAGTTAAAGGAGACAGAGGTACGCAAAGCGGAGATACGGAAGAATCGGGATCTTTTGCCCGCTCCCTTCCCGCCACGGGTGGATGTGTACCATGAGCTCTCGCTGAAACGTACCATCATTGAAGTTCAGGCAACCGACCGCCTCGCCCTGCTCTACCGTTTAGCACGTTTAATTCACAGCAAGGGTTTCGATATTACCTTTGCTCGGATTGCCACTGAGCGAGGGGTTGCGATGGACACCTTCTATATTGAAAATCGTGCCGCTGCCGGACAAGTGGACTCGGATAATCTCTTGGAATTGCGCAGCGAGTTGGAAGCGATCATTGAGACGGAGTCCGCAGGATAACGCCTTGCGCCCCACGCGGAAAGCTGGACACTAACGTCCCATGAAGGCAAGCGAGGGCGAGCAAAGGGGAATAGATTCACTCTACCGAATCAGTAATCTGGTCTCCGGTACGGAAGATCCTAAGGAGGCTTTGCGCCTTATCATGGATGAAATTGTGCGGGTATTAGAACCCAGCGGGGTATCAATCTGCCTTTTGAACCGTGACACGCAACGCCTTGAACTGGAAGTAGCGCACGGGATCCCAGAAGATTGGGAAAACTTGGTGCTGAAACTGGGACAAGGCATAACCGGATGGGTGGCCCTACACGGGATTGCCAAGGTGGTTCACGATGTGCGGGAGGAACCACGTTATATTGCGGTGCGTCCGAACATACGCTCAGAGATTGCGGTACCCATGGAAGACGGCGGCACCGTAATCGGCGTGGTCGTAGTGGACAGCGAAAGAGTGAACGCCTTTGACGCCTCGGCGCTTAAAATTCTGAGCCTGTTAACGGCTGAGGCGAGTCGGGTAGTAAGCCGTTTGTGGTTGATACGACAATTGCGAACAAAGGCCAGCCAACTGCAATCGCTGGTTAATCTGGGGGGGCGGATTACGGGACAGATGGATTTGGGGCGCATATTGCAACGTTTGGCAACCCAGGGACGGCAGACTCTGGATTGTCATAGTTGTGGGGTCTTCTGGCTGAGCGACGATGGTGAAACCTTGGAGGCGCGTGCCCTGACGGGTCGATCGGGCTGGATTGAGAGCGGTGGTTCGGTCGCGGTGGTAGACAGTGTCATGGGTTCGTCGATACGACGCCGGAAAATATCTGAAGTGGAAAATATTTCCCATGCCGAGGAAAGTGATTTTATAAAGGTAGTGCAACGAGAAGGCTTGGTCTCGATGCTGGCGACACCCCTGATCTATGATGACGAGGTGAAAGGTGTGATCGCAGCCTTCACGGATGAACCGCATCGTTTTAATAATGATGAGCGGAAGGTTTTTGGAACACTCGCTGCACTGGGAGCGATCGTTTGTCAGAATGCTTCGCTCTATGCCCGTATTTTTGAGACCGAGGATTCGATGCGGCAGAATGAAAAGTTGACCACCCTAGGAATGTTGGCGGCAGAAATCGCGCATGAAATTCGCAATCCTTTAACGGTGATCAAACTTCTCTTCGATTCCTTGAACCTGCGTTTTGAACCAGAAGATGAAAGGGAACGAGATGTTGTCCTGATCGGCGAAAAGCTGAGTCAACTGGAGGATATCGTAGAGCGGGTATTGGGTTTTGGCAGAACCCGGGAAGGTTTGAGCGGGAACTATGATTTGAATCAATTAACGGAAGAAACACTGCGTTTGGTACGCTTAAAGTTGGAACAGATGCGGATCGAAGTGGAATTCACTCCGAGTTCACAAGCTTTGTTGATTGCGGTAAATAAGGGACAAATTCAACAGGTCATTTTGAATCTTATTTTGAATGCCGTGGCGGTCATGCCCGATGGGGGTCGGATATGTATTCTCGCAGAGAGTGCTGGTAGCGAAGCGGTCTTTCGTATTGAAGACAATGGGCCCGGCATGCCCGAGGCGGCGCAAGCCAATATTTTTGAATCCTTCCTTACGCACCGCGCCGAAGGGACGGGCCTTGGGCTTTCCATTAGCAAGCAAATCATGCGTGCCCACCGGGGTGACATCCATCTGGAACGTTCCTCGCCCGAGGGTACCGTTTTTTCTTTTAAATTACCCATGTCTTAATGACTTCGCTGCATGACAGATTGGATCGGTCTTTCCTTTGGCCGCTAATACTTTTGGCGACGGTGCATCTATTGTCCTCGACCTCCGAACTGGCGACGCCGGATTTGAGTTTTACGATTTCTCCGGACAAGATTGCTCATTTTCTGATTTATGGTCTGGTGGCCACGAGTGTTTTGCGAATGCCCCTTTTTTTCAGGCAAGGTGTTCGCGGCTGGATCTTCTCCATAATCTTTGTAATGCTGTACGGAGGGCTGGACGAGTGGCGACAATCCATGACCCCAGGTCGCGCAATGGAGTTTGCCGACTGGGTAGCGGATTCACTGGGAGCAATTGTCGCAACAACGCTCTACTACAAATGCTCTTGGTACCGTGAACTGCTGGAGTACCGCTTTAAAAAAAAGGGTGATCCTAGTTCAGGCGAAGCGGCATAATCACGCAAATGAAGTTGTCCAGGGTCTTGAAGAGACCGGGGCTGAGTTCGTCTTTAAATTCAAAGAAGACTTCGTCCTTTGTGAGTGCTTTAAGTGGCTCCATCAAAAATTGCGGGTTGAAGGCGACTTGCACTTCTGGCCCATCGTAGGCAATCGCCATGGATTCATGTGAATCTCCGTATTCGCTGGAAGAGCCTGAAATCTCAAGTAGGTTTTTGCTGACCTTCAAGCGAACGGAATTGCTTTTCTCGGAAGTGACCAGCGCGGCACGGTGGACGCATTCAAGCATAAGCTCACGCTCAACTTTAACGCGATGCTCGGTCTCTTTAGGAATGACTTGGCGGTAGTTCGGGTATTTTCCTTCGACGATTTTAGATACGAGATAAATCTCATCAACCAGTCCTGAATCGTCGGCATCAATAGAGATTTCGAACGCGACCTGTCGATCGTTGAAGGCAATCTTTAATTTTTCGCCTTTACCGAGGAGGCGCTCCAGTTCAGCAACGGTTTTCGCGGGAAGGATGAGGCTTCCGCTGTTGTCTTCGCTTATTTCGGTTTCCAGTGCGGTGAGCGCCAGGCGGCGTCCATCGGTCGCGACGAGAGTCAGTTTTTCGTCGATAAAACTAAAGTAGACCCCGTTGAGGATGTAACGATTTTCGTCAGTTGATTGACCGTAAGAAACGCTTTTGAGCATTCCCACAATGGCTTCCTGCTCGAGCTCGAAGACGTGTCGGTTTTCAAAGGTGGGCAAAGGTGGGAATTCCTCGGTGCTGATACCCATGATACGGAAAAGGGATCCCCCGGAGGTTATCTTTGCCTGATTGTTGTCGCCGGTTTCAATGAAGATATCGCTTTGTGGCAGTTCGCGAACAATCGTAGCAAGTTTGCGAACGGGAAGCGTAATACCACCCGGTTCCTCGACCTCCGCTTTAATGCGGCAACGAATTCCAAGATCAAGATTAGTTGTGGTGAGGGAAATATGACCCTCACTGGCTTCGATGAGGACGTTGCTCAGAATGGGCATGGTTGAGCGGGTTGCCACAACGTTGAGCACTTGCTGGAGACCGTTGCTGAAGTGGTCTTGGTTGATCTTAAATTTCATGATACTTTTTTCGGGTGAATTTAACTTGCTGGCAACTATTATATATTAGTCTCTTTTAAATTTATATATACCTTCTTATTAGTAAGTGTTGTGTACAGTTACAAAAACGAAGTAAGCGGTTTGTCGCAAGCAGGATAGGTAACAATTTTTTGGTTAATAAGACTGGAAGGAGCCGGGTAGGAAGGTGGAAGATGTGAAGAAGTTTATTTTATTCACCCTCAATTGACAGTTTATCCAGCGCTTTTTGGCAGGGGTGTTAAAAGGTAGAACAATCAGTTCTTCTTTAGGGGTTTGCGATACAAAGCACGAGCGGGACCGTATGCAATGTAGCATAGAAAAAGCAGCGCAAAGAAGAATTCGCGGAAGGTAAAGGCGACCCCGATTGCGATGACAATCACAATAAAAGTATGAAAAGGGGTACGAGTTTGCCAGGTAACGGTTTTAAAACTGGGATAGGCAATGTTGCTCACCATCAAGACCGAGATCGCAAGGAGGAGAGGTGGCAAGAGGAGCGCCCAGGCGCGAAGATCAAAGGTATTGAGCACCAGCACAAGGGAAGCAATCATACCGGCAGCTGCAGGAACCGGAAGGCCGATGAAGTCGTCGCTTTCAACCATTGCCTTTGGGGGATCCAAAAGCGGGTGCGTTAGGACATTAAAGCGCGCCAAACGTATGCCCGCGCAGAGGAGATAAATAAAGGCAATGAGCCAGCCCGTTTGTAGGAAAAAGGGATATTTTTCAGTGGGTGCCAGGATGAGGAAAAGGGTCATCAGAGCGGGAGCGACGCCGAAAGAAACGACATCTGCGATAGAATCGAACTCTTTCCCAAAGAGGGATTCGCGATTGCCGATGCGGGCGACGCGTCCATCAAGGGCGTCGCAAATAATAGCGAGTAGAATAAACCAAACCGCCTGCGTGAAGTATTGTGCGATTTGTGCGGAATCGACAGAATTATTGGCCTGAATACACCGCAGGATTGCGAGGAAGCCAAAAAAGAGATTACCGGCTGTTAGGCTATTGGGAAGCAGGTATATGCGGCTCGCCTCGGTAGCATCTTCGGGTCGCGGTCGCGGGGTATTTAAATCTTCGGACATCAATCGGTTTTTTCCTCACGGTGTCGGAGGCTTTCAAGGTATTGCCAAAAGGAGTCTTCCCGCTCGACGAGAAATTCCTCGGTGACAGGAAGTTTGCTGCGAAAAGCAAAGTCTGCAAAAGTATTACGGTGTAAAATATAGTGAGCCAAGAGAGCATCCCCCTGTTCTTCAAAATAGATCCGAAAATCACCAGCACGCACCCGGTAGAAGGTTTTGCCCGCCCGATGGAAGCGCCCAATGGAGTCATCCGGATGATCGAGCTGCTTTCTCGTCAGGGAACTGACCACCTCAATGACCTCCATCTGAGAGAGGGTATCGAGCTTGTTGAGCTCCTGCATGCTTTGCTCGCTGAAATTTAATTGAAACATAGGTTGGGGAAATCTGGATAAAAACTGTGGCTTATTGATGATGCCTGAGGGCAGAGGGTGCAATCGCAGAATGCGGAAAGGCGTATAGCAATAGTTGACCCGCGAGAGGGCATCAACATCTTAGCTGATATGCCCGAATCTCCTCAAGCGACCGCAAAGGCTCAAGCGCCATGGCTGTTACTATGTTTTGACTCAAACTACCGGTTGGAGCTGCGGCGCGACACGGTTGGAGCCTTGCTTGTGGCAAGCACCGGAAAAGCGACCGACCCCCTCCCCTCCGAGGCGCACTTCCTAACGCAAACCACCCTTGGTTCGGCACCGCTCGAGATCTATTGTAGGGTGGGTCGCGAGCCAGGAGAGGTGGGGGCAGTAATAAGCCTGGAAGCACTTAATGAAGCGGTAGAAGCGGGTCGTGAAGTGCTGAGTGAGGCCCTGGCGGTTTCACTAGAGAGCCTTCATGGTGTGCTCTTTCGCCTACCCTATCTCGATCTTGGAACCAACGACTACATTTACCGCTTTCGAACTGCCAAGGAACGCAACCGTAAGATCTATATCGATACCAGATCGAACGCGCTTTACCAAAGTCGTCTGTGTGCCGCCATTAAAGCGGTGCGTCGCACCAAGGAAAAAACTTCAGGCGCTCCGGCGCTCCTCGACTTTGGGTCAGTGCGTTACGTTATTCCAAGCCACTTCGGGTTTTGTCTGGGGGTACAAAACGCCATCGAACGCGCTTATGAGGCGGTCGCTGCCTACCCCGACACCCGCGTCTTCATGCTGAGCGAGTTAATCCACAATCCCTTTGTGAACAAAGACTTGCTGGCGCGGGGATTGCGCTATCTTCAAACCGACAAAGGCCTGCCCCTCAATGCTGAGGGCAAACCTGCTAATGGACCACATGATCCAGCCGCGCTTTGGAATCAATTAAAATCGGAAGATACCGTGATCATCCCTGCCTTTGGGGCAACCAACGAAGACAAGACTCGCCTCATCAGCAAGGGGCTTGCTATTCGCGAGTACGATGCCACCTGTATGCTAGTAGAGAAGGTTTGGAAATCCGCTCGGCGCTATGCTGCAGAAGGCTACACCGTAGTGATTCACGGTAAATCGGAACACGAGGAAACAAAGGCTACTTTTTCAAACAGTTCGGCGCAGGGGCCTTCCTTAATCGTTCGTAACCTAGAGCATGCCAGGCTTCTCGGGGAGGTGATTCTTGCGAAGGGCCCCGAAAAAACCCGCCGCTTTGAACAGGAATTCGCGGGGCTGTATTCTGAGGATTTTGATCCGAACCAAGACTTGGAAAAGATTGCTGTCGTAAACCAAACAACACTCCTGCGGAACGAAACCCTCGCAATAATTGAGTATTTAAAAGGAATCATGGCGGAGAAATACGGAGCTCCGGCGGTGGAAAAACACATTTGGTCACAGGGCAAAGGCGACACCTTATGTTATGCCACTCAGGTAAACCAAGACGCACTGCAAAAAGCCCTTGAGCATCCCATCGATGCCGCTTTGGTGATAGGTGGAAAAAACAGCTCCAACACCTACCAGCTATACCGCGTTTGCAAGGACGCCATCGGTGAACGGGCGCATTACATTCAATCCGAAGACAATCTTATTTCAAGTAAGCTAGTACGGCACCACATCTTTCACGCCGGCCCGGCGGTAGCTGACAGTACAAATGCAGTAGAACGAGCATTTCTATCGTTGCCTAAACAGGGCGATCTTCCGCTACATTTGCTGTTGACAGGAGGGGCCTCCTGCCCCGACGGCATCATTCAGCAGGTGATTAGCCGGATTAATAGTTTCTTCCCACCTGAATCCCTGCGTTCGATGGAGGCAGTTCTGGCAGAGATTGAAGGAGAGGATTAAGCAGAAAGGCCCGCGAGCTCCAGGTTTCCGAAGAGGGTGCTGTTGGTAACGCGCTCAATATGGACAGGCAGGAGTTGACCCACCAAGCGCGGATTTGCTTTAACGATAACCTTGCGATGACCGCGGGTGCGCCCCACAAACATGGATTCGCCCTTTTTGGCCGGGCCTTCAAGGAGTACTTCCTCTACCGTTCCCACAAGCGATTCATTGCGCTCTAAGGACTGCCGCGCAAGGATATCCAGTAGGATTTGATTGCGCGATCCTCTGACCGAGGTAGGCACCGGATCGCCAAGCGGTTCCGCGGTGGTTCCCGGGCGCACGCTGTATTTGAAAAGATAAGCCATATCAAAACGCAGGCTTTCAAAAATCTGACGGGTTAATTCAAAATCGGCATCGGTTTCGCCGGGGAAACCAACAATCACGTCGGTAGATATGTATATATCCGGCCGGAGGGCACGCAGTTTTGCAATGATCTCGCAGAATTTCTCAATCGTGTAGGGACGGCGCATGGCCTTGAGAATGGTATTGCTTCCGCTTTGCATGGGGAAGTGCAGGTATTCGCAGAGCTTCGGAAGGCGTCCATAGCATTCAATGAGGTCGTCCTTAAACCCAACCGGGTGCGGGCTGGTAAAACGAATGCGCTCAATTCCTTCAACAGCGTGCACTTTTTCAAGAAGCTGAACAAAGGGGCTTTTTTTATCGATAAAGGGAAATTCACGGATTCCGTACTGATTTACAATTTGACCGAGCAGAGTGATTTCACGTGTGCCCTTTGCGGCGAGTTCGGTGACTTCCTCAACAATCGCCTCCATTGGACGCGCCCGCTCAGCGCCCCGGGTTTTTGGAACAATGCAATAGGAGCATTTCATATTGCAGCCCTGCATGATACTCACAAAGGCTGCGACTTGCTCGCCCTCCACATGCGAACGTATCGTATTTTGGGACCCCGCCTCTTCTTCAAGATCCACAATTGATTCGGGGCGCGGCCCCTCCCCCTGCAAGCTTGCGATCATATTGGAAAGGTGATCCGGCACGCGGTGGAATTTTTGTGTGCCGACAATCAGGTCGAGGTCGGGCAGACGGTCGAGGAGATCACGCCCTCGGTTTTGCGCCATGCAACCCATGACCCCAACCAATAGATTGGGTTTTCGCCGCTTTCGCGCCATTAAATGTCCGGCTTTACCAATCGCTTTTTGTTCGGCTTGCTCGCGCACGCTGCAGGTGTTGAGAAGAATGACATCGGCCTCGGATTCATCCGCAACCATAGTATAGCCCTTGCTACGCAGCATCGATGCGACCGCGTCAGAGTCGCGCTCGTTCATTTGGCAGCCATAGGTTTTGATATACACCCGATTCATAGAGCTCGCTAGATTGTTTTTTGGCGGGGCGCTTGTAAACGCAGAACTCATGAGCGACCGGCAGCATATTTATGACTCGCCAAGCAACAGACTAGTGGTTATCTATAAAATGTTAAAATTTATTAGCAATTCATACCATATCAAACACGCACATGTTGACCATAGGAGCATCCTTTCCCGCCTTTCAATCCGAAGCCTGTAACAGCTTGGAAGGCAATGAGATAATCACCCTTTCCAATGGAGATTTTGCGGCCCGTTGGCAGGTGTATTTCTTCTACCCCCAGGATTTTACCTTCATCTGCCCAACTGAAATCGTGGCCTTTAATTCCAAGATGGATGCGTTTACCTCACGCGATATCGTTGTCATTGGCGGGAGTACCGATAACGAATTTTGCCATCTCGCCTGGCGTAAAGCACACGAGGATTTGCGAGAGATAGACTTTCCTCTCATTGCGGCAGGCCGTCTGGCTGGCGAACTGGGAATCCTCGACGCGGATGAAAAGGTCTGTTTGCGTGCAACCTTCATTGTCGATCCCCGTGGCATCATTCAGTATGCAGGCTGTCATAATTTAAATGTGGGTCGCAATGTAGACGAAATTCTCCGCGTTTTGGATGCCCTGCAATCAGATGAGCTCTGCCCCTGTAATTGGGAACAAGGTGAGGCGACTTTGAAGCCTTAGACAAATCCAGAGAAAGGGCGTTTTGTTTTGACAAGTTTCCCGCGGGAGAAGCTTTTCTCGGAATGGCTTTCTCCGACTTATCGGTTTTTGTATACGGCACCCTTAAGCCCGGGGGGCATTACTGGCATCGTTTTTGCGAGGGTAGGGTATGCGGGCAGACCCCCGCGCGGATTCGTGGCGAACTCTACGATCTTGGATGTGGCTACCCCGGTGCGGTTTTTAATGAGGCCGGATGGATCGAGGGTATGGTGCTTGAATTCAGGCAAGCGGCCGATCTTGCGGCAGTGGACGTGCTCGAGGGATATCAAGCGGAGAGACCCATTGAGCGCAATGAATACCAACGCCGCCAGGTGTCCTGTTTTTCTCCAAGCGAAGAGCCGCTGGGCCCGGCCTGGGCTTACGAAGTCAACCCGCATTATCTCTATCAGTGCGACGCCCGCCTTATCCCCGAAGGCCAATGGCCGGACGCAAGCTAGTGTTTTTGGGAAACCGGCGCTTGAATTCGATCCACCAGTTCGCCCAGCGAATGTGCCAAAGGGGCGCCACTCTCTTTTAGACGGATGGGGCAATGGTGACCATGGGTCATCAGTATACAATCGCAGCCAATCGCCTCGGCAACCTCCAGGTCATGCAGGGTGTCGCCGACCAGCACGACCGCTTCCGGCGTCCAATCAAGTTGGTTCATCCAGGAGCGACCCTGTTCAACCTTGCCAAGGGCATGGATATTATCGGTGCCGATTAAGGCTTCAAAATGCGAGCGGATTCCGAAGTGTGCGATGCCACGCTCCAGCGTGTCTTGTTCTGCCGCAGAGAGGACGGAATGACTTAAGCCCGCCGCTGCCAGTGCCCTCAAGACGGCCTCGGCTTCGGGGTGCAGCTTACATTCCGCAAGCCAACGCGCTTCATAAGCATCAATGAAAGCACGGCTAACGCTCTCGAAACTATCCTTGTCTACATCGAACCCTAAATAATCGTAGAAATGAACAACCGGAAAACCAAAATTTTGCCGGTATTCATCCGGCGCAATGGCGGGCCTTCCCCGCTCGGCAAGCAAAACGTTCAGAACCTCCACACAAAGCCAGGTATCGTCAAGGAGGGTTCCGTTCCAGTCCCAGATGATGTGTTGATAGCGACTTTCCATTTTGTCTAACAAGTGACCGCCGGGCTTTTCCTGCAAGCCTAAGTGATCGAATCTTTTCGAAAGGACGCCAGCCAGCCAGCCTCACAGGCTTCCATTTCCAGTAAGGCCGCCTTCAGCGCCCTACCCCAGCGGAAACCCCCCAGCTGACCATCACCCCGAATGACGCGGTGACAGGGAATCCATAGCGCGATCGGATTGGCGGCCACTGCGGATGCCACCACTCGCGCCGCACTGGGTTGCCCAATGGTAGCTGCAAGTGATCCGTAACTTGTACGCGCCCCCCCACTCCACCTCGAGCAAGGCTTTCCAGACAGTCTGTTGAAAGACCGTTCCTTTCGGGGCGAGCAGTTCCCAACGAACCCGTGTCTCTGCTGCTTCAAAAACCCTTAACCATTCCAAAAAAATTCGTAAAGCGCCCCACGTGCCTGCCCTCGATTGCTCGAAACAGCCTTTAGTTCTGCCGTTTGCAAGCGTCCATCCAGCCATTCCATATGGAGCCAAGCTACTTTCCCGCTGATGGTATGACGGAACGTCAGGCGTTGCCGCCCTTTTGGAAAACTAGTGAACAAATTATCATTTGTGCTTGCCATCTCTTTTTCCTTTCACAAGCTTCGTCGCAATTTACAAATTTAATCCCAAACTATTAAAGTATGCCCGCAAAAACACAAATAAAGAGAACCGAACGTACCCCCGAAAAAGACCGCAAGAACCTCGACCTCGCCGTTTCGGGCATTAACAAACAATTTGGCCCCGGTGCCCTAATGCGCTTGGGAGAAGCCGTCCAAATGGAAGTCGACGTTATTTCAACCGGCTCCATTGCAATCGACCTCACCCTTGGTATCGGCGGACTCCCCCGAGGGCGCATTTGCGAAATTTACGGGCCGGAAAGCTCCGGTAAAACGACCTTCTGCTTGAGCGCCATCGCCCAAACCCAGAAACTAGGCGGAAATGCGGTCTTTATCGACGTTGAGCACGCCCTTGACCCCCGCTACGCCAAGGTTGTGGGAGTAGACCTCGAAAACCTTATGGTTTCCCAGCCGGAATGCGGGGAGGATGCCCTCAACATTACCGAAACCCTTATCCGTTCCGGCGCAGTTGATATCATTGTAGTCGATTCCGTGGCCGCACTTGTCTCAAAAAATGAGCTCGATGGTCAGATGGGCGATACAACCGTTGGTTTACAGGCCCGAATGATGAGCCAGGCCATGCGTCGCCTTGCCGGTGCCATCAATAAATCCAACTGCGTGGTCCTCTTTACCAATCAAATCCGCGAAAAGATTGGAGTTATGTTTGGTAGTCCTGAGACCCAGCCCGGTGGTCGCGCCCTGAAATTCTTTTCCTCGGTCCGCATGGATATTCGCAGAATTGGTCAAATCAAAGAATCCTCCGGTAAGGTAGTCGGCAACCGAACCCGACTCAAGGTAGTTAAAAACAAAGTTGCCCCACCCTTTACCGACTGCGAATTCGATATCATGTATAACGAGGGGATCTCCCATTCCGGTTCCCTCATCGACCTTGGTGTGGAGCATAAGTTGTTGGAGAAGAAGGGTTCATGGATTGCCTACAAGGGTGAAATGGTCGGACAAGGCCGCGAAGCCGCCAAACAGCACCTCATTGATAATCCCGATGTTGCCGATGAATTGACCCAGCTCATTTTGGAAAAAGTGCATCCCAAAGCTGGAGAGTCACTCACCGGCGACAAGGAGCCCACTCCGGAAGCAGAAGCATAATCACTTCAATCACTCCCCTGCCCCTTTTAGTTCGGGGCTGGAGGCTTGACGCCAGCCACCTTTCGCGGAAGGTAGCAGTCTGTTATGTCTGCTACCGACACCATTGTCGCACTTTCTACACCTGCAGGAGAATCGGCAGTTGCTTTGATTCGCCTGAGCGGGCCGGATTGTGCCGATTTGGGATCTAGCCTCTTAGGTAAAGCCGAGCCCCTGTCCCCACGACATGCGTATTATGGCAGTTATCGGGCTATATCGGATAAGATCATTGATAGCTGCGTTCTAACTTACTTTGCCGAAGGACATTCTTTTACCGGAGCTCCTATGCTGGAGATCGCACCGCATGGTAACCCTCTAGTCGTTCAACTAATCCTGGAGGATCTTTTGAGTCGTGGCTGTCGATTAGCGGAACCCGGGGAGTTCACCCGGACTGCTTTCTTAAATGGGCGCATGGATCTCACTCAGGCAGAAGCAGTTGCAGATTTGATTCACGCTCGATCCGAGCGAAGTCTCGAATTGGCCCGGCGCCAACCCCACGGATCGGTAGGACGGAAAATGAGCGCCTTAACGGATCAGTTGCTGCAAATCATGGCGCACTTGGAGGCGTATATTGATTTTCCCGAGGAAGACCTACCCTCTGAAGATCAGGCTGGGCCAGCGCGTGACCTCCGCACATTGATTGAAGAACTGAAGGCCTTAATGGAAACTCGCCACTATGCCGCCCTCCTTCATGAAGGCGTTAAAACGCTTATCGTGGGCGAACCAAATGTCGGGAAAAGCAGCCTTATTAATGCTTTGGTTGGCAGTGAACGCGCTATCGTAAGCGATCGTCCGGGAACCACACGCGATTACCTTTCGGCCTTCATAATGCTAGGTGCCTGGCGTATTGAAATTTTGGATACAGCTGGGCTACACGAGGGGGCAGAAGATTTGGAAAGCATTGGTATAGAACGTACTATGGAGCAGTCAGAAACTGCCGACTGCTTTCTTTTAGTTCTGGATTCAACTGGGCACTCCCCTACTCTTCCCGAGTCGTTACTACAAAAAATGACGCCTGAAAATACCCTGGTGCTGGAGAATAAAATAGATCTCGGCGTGGCCTCGGAAGGTGCAGCATTTTTGCCCAAGTTTCGTCACTGCCAGATCTCTGCAAAGCATGGCTCGGGCTTGCCTGAATTTAAAACGGCTTGGACAGAACTTCTTGAAGCGCATACCGCCCCACTCTCTGCGGTCGATGGATTGGTACTGAACGCACGACATGCTGCTGCGCTATCCGTGGCGACGAACGCACTGCAATCAGCACTCGACAAGATGGCTGCAGGCGAACTTTCAGAATTAATCGCTGCCGATCTGCGCCAGGCTGTTGAAGGTATTGGTGATGTGGTGGGACGGGTTGACAACGAACGCATGCTGGATCGGCTATTTAAAGAATTTTGTATCGGAAAATGAGCGGCGGTTTAAAACACGGACCTAACCAACCTTATGAGGTTATCGTTTGCGGCGCGGGACATGCAGGCTGCGAGGCAGCATTGGCTGCTGCGCGTCTAGGCGCAGATACCCTTATTTTGACTGGTAATCTCGATACCATTGCCCAGATGAGCTGCAATCCCGCAATTGGCGGTCAAGCCAAAGGACACATGGTACGCGAGATTGATGCACTCGGAGGAGAAATGGCGGTTAACACCGATACCACCGCAATTCAATTCCGTCTCTTAAATGCCTCTAAAGGGCCCGCAGTTCAGGCACCACGGGCACAGTGCGACAAAAAAGCTTACCAGTTGAGAATGAAGCACGTATTAGAGCTACAGGATCAGCTCGATATTTTTCAGGCAATGGTACAAGGGCTGATTTACAAGAACGGTCAGGTGGTCGGCGTCCGCACCAATCTTGACGTGGAATTTTACGCAAAGACGGTCATCGTGACCACTGGTACCTTTTTGCGGGGGCTCATGCACGTTGGTCAGAACAAAAATGAAGGCGGCCGTATGGGCGATTTCACTGCAAGCGGTTTGTCCGGATCCTTTCTAGAGGCTGGGATTGAGCTAGAACGCCTAAAAACCGGTACTCCGGCACGCATACTGGGCAGTAGCATTGATTTTTCTCAGCTCGAGGAACAAAAAGGCGATTTAAAGCCCACGCTTTTTGGCTTTTATGATACCCGAGGCGAAAGGGATTTGTTCCACGTGGAACATTCCGGTCAGCGGAAGCTTGGTTGGTTGCCGGGCGAGGATCAGGTTTCCTGTTGGATGACCTATACCAGTCCTGCAACCCGCGAGGTCGTTGATGCGAATCTCCACAAATCCCCCATGTATTCAGGGGTCATTGAGGGTAGGGGACCGCGCTATTGTCCGAGCATTGAAGATAAGTTTGTGCGCTTTGCAGATAAAGACCGCCATCTTTTGTTTCTTGAGCCGGAAGGGCGTAACACAAACGAATGGTATATTAACGGACTTTCGACGAGTCTGCCCTTTGAGGTACAACTGGAAATGCTGCAAAGTGTTCCGGGGCTGGAGGATGTGCACATGCTGCGACCTGCCTATGCGGTCGAATACGACTTTGCTCCACCCACTCAATTGCATGCCACTTTGGAATCCAAAAAGGTGGAGCATTTGTTCTTCGCTGGACAAATCAATGGCACCTCGGGTTATGAGGAAGCCGCGGGCCAGGGCTTGGTTGCGGGTGTGAATGCCGTGCAGAAATTGCGGGGTGGGGAACCTTTGGTTTTACAGCGCCACGAAGCCTACATTGGCGTGCTCATCGATGATTTAGTGACAAAGGGGACCCAGGAGCCGTACCGCATGTTTTCCAGCCGTGCGGAGCATCGTTTGCTCTTCAATCACGGAAGTGCGGAGTTGCGACTTTTGCCACATGCCGAGCGACTACAACTTGTTGACGAAGAACGACTTGCAATGATAAAAGAGAAATCCAAGCGCATTGAAAAATGGGTGGAGGCACTGGAGCGTGAACGGGTAGGGGGGCAGCTTTTAGCAGATCAGGTGCGGCGGGAACGCAGCGAGGCACCGTTTCCGGAGGCCCTTTCCGAGGAAACAGCGGAAGTACGAGAGGAGGTCTTTTATCGGGTGGCTTTTCGCGGCTATCTGGAGCGCGAGGCAAAGCAAATCGAGAAGTTGCGCCATATCGACAAAGTGCGCATTCCCGAGGACATGGATTTTCGGGCCGTGCGGGGTCTACGCAACGAGAGTGCTGAAAAATTGGCGTCGATCCAGCCTCGTACCTTGGGGCAGGCAAGCCGTATCAGCGGTGTTAATCCTGCCGATATCAGCATATTGCTGGTATATCTTGAAGCGCGTTGATGCTTCTGGAAAAGTAACGGCGGTGCTGCTAAATAGGCGCCCGGCGTAAAAACTTTCTGCGGCGGATTTACTGATCCCGCAAGTTGCTGATTAAGAAAGGTTTATGAATAGATAATAAAAATGTATGCCTTCCTCAAAATTTGGCTTTCTGCTGGTAAAGCAGTGTATAATGGTTCAAAAGTTATCGTATTACTATGACTGCTCAAAAGACGGAACGTATATTGGTTGTGGATGACGAACCCGACGTCACCGAACTGCTCAAATATAAGTTAGAGCAGGAAGGTTATGTCTGCGAAGCTTTAAATGATCCGTTGGCATTTGTGGGCAAGGCGCGGGACTTTCGTCCGGATTTACTTATTTTTGATATCATGATGCCGGAGCTCAGCGGCATAGAATTGTGCCGTATCGTGCGAGCGGATACCTCCATGAAGCATATTCCCATCCTATTCTTGACGGCCCGTGGTGAAGCGGAGGATCGCATCAAAGGGCTGGAAACAGGAGCAGACGAATACATTTCTAAGCCGTTCAACAACAAGGAGTTAATGCTTAGAATTAAAAACGTGCTGAAGCGTGAAAATATTCCCGCAAGTCGCGGCCCAGCAAGCCGGATTGAAAACGGAGGGGTGATTTTGGATGCGGAGTTTCATGAATTGAAAGTGGACGGCAAGAGGATCGAGTTAACCGCAACAGAATTTCGTTTGCTCACGCTACTGATGGAGCGCAAGGGGCGGGTGCAGTCGCGGGATAATCTTTTGGTAAACGTCTGGCATTACGACACCGACATTGAAACGCGGACAGTTGACACTCACGTGCGTCGCGTTCGGGAAAAGTTGGGTCCTTATGCTAAAATGATCGAAACGGTTCGCGGGGTGGGCTACCGCGTGGTGGATATTTAAATGCATTGGTTCTTAATATTGTTATGTTTGGGGCTGATTTTAGCATTGTTTGCTTTGGCTACGGGCATCCGTCGCCAGATCCGTCAATTGGAGGCATCGCTTTTGGAAAAGCGGCGCTTGCTTTATGGTGATTCCACTTGGTGGCTTGGCTTTTTAGGGTTCGGGTCTCTGGTGCTGACCAGCAATCAATTAGTGGATAAACTACGGTCGCGATCGGTGGAAAAAACCGGACGCTTGAATCAAGTGAAGTCAACCCTTGGGGCGATTCAGGAAGCGGTCTTGATCTTTGATTCAGCGCGACGCATTGAATTTGCAAACCAGCCGGCGCAACGACTTTTCCCACATAGTGGCGTCATGAAGGGAACCCGTCTGGATGCGATCCTGCGTTCGAGCAGTCTCCTGGAATTTTTGGATGCTTACCGCGAAAATGAGCATTCGAAGCGAAGCCAGATCAGCTTGGAATGGCGGGGAGAGTTGCTTTGGTTTGAGGCGTCCTGCACGGAGCTTATGGGGCTCTCAGAGGCGGAATCGGTCTCTACGCTTTTGGTGCTCCACGATATCACTCGCTTGAAGGAACTGGAAGAGGTGCGGCGGGAGTTTGTTGCCAATGTATCGCATGAATTGCGCACACCGCTCACTGTTATCAAGGGGTTTGCGGAAACACTGGTAGAGGATGGCGCCACGCTTACGCCGGAGGCACAGAACCGTTTTATTAGAAAAATCGTTAATAATGCCCAGCGGTTGCATGTTCTGGTTGAAGATCTCCTAACGCTCTCTCGCCTGGAGTCTCGACCGGACTCATTTGAATGTAGCGAGGCCTCGCTCGAACAACTCTTTAGGGAGACCATCGAAAACAACGAGAGTCGCCTCATCATCAAAAGCCAGACCTTTGCCTTGGAGGTAGATCCCCGTATTCAGCCCTTCGGCTTTGATCCTTACCGCATTAATCAAGTACTGGATAATCTCGTCGAGAATGTCTTTCGCTATGCGCCGGAGTTTACCCGACTCATCTTGCGGGCGCGACTGGATGACGCCGCAGAATACGTGGAATGCAGTGTCGAGGATGACGGCCCGGGCATACCAGAGAAGGATTTACCACATATCTTCGAGCGGTTTTACCGCGTTGACAAGGGGCGCTCGCGTGAGCGCGGGGGCACAGGCCTGGGCTTGAGCATCATGAAGCACATTGTGCAGTTACACGGAGGGGCGGTTGCTGTGGAAAGCACCCTTGGCAAGGGAACCTGTATTCGCTTCAGTTTGCCTTACCGCTCTGTTGCTCCCGGTGCGCCAATTGCTTGACCTCGGTCAGTGGGTGAGTCCATCTTGCGGAATGGAACTGAGTGCTGGACATGCCCGGGAATTAGCGAAACAAGCGGCTCGCAAGGAAGCCTTGCGCAGCGAATGCTTAGAGGCTCTGGAAGGAGTGGAGCGTATCGTCTTTGAGGCGGGCTGCGGACACGGTCATTGGCTGACGGCCTACGCCGAGGCGCATCCGGAGCAGTGTTGTGTGGGAATCGACCTTATCGCTCACCGCATCCGCAAGGGTCAGGAGAAGTGCGCGAAGCGGAATTTGCCAAACCTACATTTCTTTAAAGCGGAGCTGGGAGAATTTCTCGAGATCCTCCCGCCAGCAGTCCGCTTTGAAATGACGATCTTACTGTTCCCGGATCCCTGGCCCAAGGCGCGGCACCACCGGCGCAGGATGGTGCAAACTGCGTTTCTTGATGTCTTGGCAGAGCGTACCAATTCAGGCGGACGCTTTTGCTTCCGCTCAGACGACCGTCCCTACTATGATTGGACCGTTGAGCATTTGGAGGCGCATCCGGATTGGGAAATCGAGTCAGATGGGGCGTGGCCCTATGAAATGGAAACCTATTTCCAGAGCTTGATGGATTCGTTCGATTCCGTGGTGGCACGTCGGCGCTAGCCTAGAAGAGATCCATCCAAAGGACCAGGGCGAGCTGTGTGACCATAGCCGCCGCAAAAA
Organism: Verrucomicrobiota bacterium; assembly: GCA_009937095.1. Taxonomy (GTDB): domain Bacteria; phylum Verrucomicrobiota; class Verrucomicrobiia; order Opitutales; family Coraliomargaritaceae; genus UBA7445. The sequence goes on along the minus strand of JAACDB010000025.1, from coordinate 25,767 downwards.
GGGCGTAGCTGAACCACATGAAAGTATCGTTGGCAATGCGTCGGCCGTGGGCTGCCGGTGCGGCGGGCAGGGCGGGGGAAGGGCGTTCGGGTTCGTCCGCCACCGAGCTTTCCGGAAGGAATCCGCCCTTGCGCTCCCGTAAGCGGGTTATTTGACCGGTTAGATTTTTGGGGGAAGCCATGGAAGCAGTTTTGAGCCTTGGATTGCTTCGGGCAAGCGCCTTTCCGCGAAAAGAAAAGTAATAAAGCCCATAAGAAGTGCTAATGTTGCAAGGGCATTTTACATTACGGTATTGACTGACAAAGGGACTTAAGGCATGCCATTCGCTTTCCGTATTGAGGTTATTATATTCATTTTGTGTTCCACGTGAACAAATTCACTATTTTTTCCCTTAGTTTTCCTGCTTCTGCAGTTGCGCTCAATGCGGCTGAGGGTGCGGTCAGCCCCAGTCCCTACAAATTGACTGAGATTTTTGGGCTGCCTCTGACGAACACTATTCTCACGACTTGGGTAGTCTCGATTTTATTCATCGTGGTCATTCGGCTGACAGTTGGAAAGCCCAAGCTCATTCCGGGCAAAGGACAGGCCGTAATTGAAAATCTCGTCGCGGGCCTGCAGGAGTTGTTCGAGCCTATCCTCGGCAAAAAAGCCTTCCGCATGGTCTTCCCCCTCCTCATTGGTTTTTTTGTATTCATTTTAATCCATAACTGGAGCGGTCTCATTCCCGGGGTAGGTACTTTTGGGCATTACGACGATCACGGGCATTTCATATATTGGATGCGCCCCGCAAACTCCGACCTCAATGCCACCCTCGGCATGGCGCTTATTGCCACGATGGCATGGCTCTTTATTAGCCTCAAGGTTGCCGGACCCAAGTTTTTCATCTGGGAACTCTTTGGCAACAAGGCGGATAAAAAGGAAACCCCGGCCGCGATTTACGCATTTCTAATCCCCATCTTTCTCGGGGTGGGGCTCATTGAAATTGTTTCCATCTGCTTCCGACCCATCTCCCTCTCCTTTCGTCTCTACGGCAACGTCTTTGGCGGTGAAAGTCTTCTAGCCAGCATGACTGAGAAAGCACCTTTCGTGGTGCCGGCAGTTTTCTATTTTTATGAAGTGTTAGTTGGGGTGGTGCAGGCCCTCATCTTTACCATGCTCGTGGCGATCTACATCGGGCTCATGACCAATCACGACGAAGACCACGCCCACTAACTTTTCCAGACTTTCTCCACCATGACCATACAACGTGTGGGTGGCGCTGAAACCTACTATAACAAAACAACCCAGACACAAAATGATCATCGACATCCTCGCAGAAGTTTCCGGTAAGGTTCACGTTGCTGCCGCCGCTCTTGGCGTGCCGCTCGGTATTGGACTCATCGGCCTCGGCGCCTCCCAATCCGTTGGCCGTAACCCTGAGGCTGCCACCAAGATTTTGGTTCAGTCGATTCTCGCCATGGCTTTCGCCGAAGCGATTATCTTCTTCGCAATCTTCCTTGGCTAATCTTCAAGGCTTTGATTGCCGACGGCCCGCTTGGGTCGTCGGCTTTTAAATCCGTCTGGAACGCATATTATGAAGGCTCTGTACCTCTTTTTCCTGCTCGTATTTATCAGTCCGCTCGCCCTCTCGGCCGCAAGTGAGGATCATGCGGACGCGCACCAATCCGTTGAGGCACTAGTGGGTGAGGAACCCTCGGAAGACAGCATTCTCGATACCTTCCGCGCGATCTTTAAAAAATTTGACGTCACCTGGCCCACCCTCATTGCGCAGATGATTAACTTCATTTTGGTGGCAATCATTTTGTACCAATTCGCGGTCAAGCCCGTCATGGCGACCCTCGACGAGCGCCAGCAGAAGATCGCCGAAGGCTTGCAGTATGCCGAGGAAATGAAGGATCAGCTCGCCGCTACGGAACGCGAACGTTCCGAGAAGGTTCAAGAAGCGGCCGTTGAAGCACAACGCATCCTGGGAGAGACCCGTGACCAAGCCAAGGAAATGATCGAGGCGAAAACCCAAGAAGCCGCCGCTCAAGCGGAAGCGATCATTCGCAAAGCCAGCGAAGCTACCGAGCTTGAGCGTCAGAAGATGCTTCCCGAAGTCCGTCAAGAAGTTGCCCGCCTGGTCGTCGAAACCTCTGCCAAGGTGCTCACCCGCGAGCTCAGTGCGGATGAGAAATCCTCGTATTCGGACGCCGCCGCTAAAGAACTTGCTGATTCTTAAAGCCCGCAACCCTAAATTTAACGCATGCAACGCCATAAGAAAGTCATTCAACTCGCCAAAAAGATGGTGGTGTTATCAAAAGATAGCGCCGGTGCCATTACTGAAGAGCGGGTGAAGGAAGTCCTTGCTGGCTTGCGCCAGGTACAACCCCGCCATCATTTGCTCCTCGTGCGGAAGTACCTGAGTTACCTGCGCCGAGAACTGGCTCTCCAAACGGCTGTGGTTGCTTCACCCGCCGTCCTCTCGCCCGAATCACTCGATGGCATTGCCCAACACTTTTCTAAAGTCTACGACCGTCCGATCCAAGCCGTTGCCGCTGAAGATGCCTCGCTCATTGCAGGCGTTCGCGTTCGCGTCGGTGACGACAGCTACGATGCCTCCGTGTCCGGCCGCCTCCAGCGCCTTGCCGAACGCGTTCAATAACATTTTTAAATACACACGCTTCATCCATACGTCCTCTTCTCATGAGCTCAATAGTCGAACAAATTGAAATCGAAATCGCCCAACTCGAAACGGGTGCCGTCAAATCCAATACCGGAACCATCGTCACCATCGCGGACGGGGTCGCCAAGCTCGCGGGCTTGTCCGGGGTCATGTATAACGAAATGATTGATTTCGGAAATGGGGTCTACGGCCTCGCCCTCAATCTTGAGGAAGACGAAGTCGGTTGTGTTATTCTAGGCGACTATTCCAAGCTCAAAGAGGGCGACGAAGCCAGCACTACCGGCAAGCTCCTTTCGGTTCCTGTCGGGAAAGGCCTCCTCGGACGCGTAGTGGATGCCATTGGTAATCCTATTGACGGCAAGGGCCCTATCAACACCACTGAGACTTACCCTGTCGACCAGATTGCCCCGGGCATCATCCCCCGCAAATCGGTCGATCAGCCCCTTCAGACCGGTATCATGGCGGTCGACTCCATGATTCCCATTGGCCGCGGACAACGTGAGCTCATCATTGGTGACCGTTCGACCGGCAAGACCACCATTGCGATTGATACCATTATTAATCAGGCCAAGATCAATCGCCAGCACCTCAAGGAAGACGGTACTTTTGAAGAAGGCTTCCGCCCTGTTTATTCCATTTACGTGGCCATCGGTCAAAAGAATGCCAACATCGCGCGTACCATCAACGTACTCGAGAAATCCGGCGCCATGGAATACACCATTATTGTTGCTGCACCCGCTGCCGACAATCCTGCCAATCAATATATCGCGCCCTTCTCGGGCGCCTCCATGGGCGAATTCTTTATGCGTAACGGTATGGACGCCCTCATCGTGTACGATGATCTGTCCAAGCAAGCAGTCGCCTACCGACAAATTTCCTTGGTGCTCAAGCGTCCCTCCGGCCGCGAGGCGTACCCCGGCGACGTTTTCTACCTGCATAGCCGCTTGCTTGAGCGTTCCGCGCGCCTCAATGAGGAAAACGGTAATGGTTCCCTAACCGCATTGCCCATCATCGAGACTCAAGCGGGCGACGTCTCCGCTTACATTCCCACCAACGTGATTTCCATCACCGACGGGCAGGTCTTCCTCGAAACCGACCTTTTCAATCAGGGTATCCGTCCTGCTATTTCGGTGGGTCTTTCGGTTTCCCGGGTGGGTTCTGCCGCGCAGATCAAAGCCATCAAAAAAGTGGCGGGTAAAGTGAAGCTCCAGCTCGCTCAATTCCGCGAACTCGCTGCCTTCGCCCAGTTCGGATCTGACCTCGACGCGAAAACCAAGGCCCAGCTCGAACGCGGTGCCCGTGTGGTCGAACTCTTCAAGCAAACCGCCTTCAATCCCATTCCCGTTGAAGTCCAGACCGCCCTTATATGGGGTGCGCAAAATGGATTCTTTGATGCAGTGGAAACCAAGCAGGTCGTGGCAGCGACCACTAGCCTCCGTGAATTCTTTGAAACACGTGGTGCTAAACTCATGGGCACTATCCGCGCTGAAAAGCAACTCAACGACGCCATCGAAGCCGACCTCAAGTCCGCCATCGAAGAATGGCAGGCCTCCTTCTCCGCTTAGTATAACCCTTTTCACAAACGCCTAACTTAATAAGATGGCCACCCTTCGCGATATTCGCCGACGCATCAAGTCGGTCAAAAACACCCGCCAGATTACGCGGGCCATGCAGTTGGTTTCCTCTTCCAAGATGAAGCGTGCTCAAGATGCCGCTATCGCAGGTCGCCCGTATGCGCTCATGTTGGCAGATCTCCTCGATTCCGTCAGTGAAAAGCAAAACCTCAGTGGGGCCGACTTTGAGCACCCCTTCTTTGAGAAGCGCGAAACCAAAACTCGTGGCATTTTGGTGCTTTCCACCGACAAAGGTCTTTGCGGCCCACTCAACACCAACCTTTTCCGCGAAATCCTCGATCAGGTTAAAGGCCCGGCCAAATTCATCACCGTCGGGCGTAAGGGAACTCAATTCATAGCACGTAGCCAGCGCGACCTCCTTGCAGATTTCACGGTTTCCGACAAAGCCGACTATTCAGAAATCCGCGCCCTTCTCAAACTTGCCATCGACGCCTATCTCGACGGCACCATTGACACCATCGAGATTGCTTATCCAAGCTTTGTCAACGTGCTCGTCCAGGAACCCGTCATCCAAAAACTTCTGCCGATTGTTGACCTCGAAGAGGTACTCACTCAGTTACGCAAGCGCACCCCGGGCGAAACCAATGCCCTGGAAGCCCGTCGGGATTCCCGCGAAATTTGCTTTGAACCCAGTGCAAAGGCCGTCCTCTCGGAATTGCCCCAGCATTACATCAAGGTTATGATTCACCAACTCCTCCTCGAGAGCCGCGCCGCCGAGCATTGCGCCCGCATGGTAGCCATGAAGGCCGCCACCGATAACGCCAGCAGCCTTGTGGATGACCTGACCCTCGATTACAACAAAGCGCGTCAGGCAGCTATCACTCAGGAAATTCTCGAAATCGCCGCCGCTGCGGCCAACTAAAACCCACTTTCAATCAGTAAAGCACTCCATTCTAGTATCATGAGCAACCAAGGTAAAATCGTTCAAGTTATCGGCGCTGTTGTCGACGCCGTCTTCCCCGCCGACAACGTCCCCGAAATCCTCGACGCCGTCACAATCGACTTCAAGGTCGGCGGCGAAGACAAACAACTCACCCTCGAAGTGCAACAGCACCTTGGCGGTGGCGTCGTCCGCGCAGTCGCGATGTCCTCCACCGACGGCCTCGTTCGCGGCATGGAAGTCAAAGGGACCGGCGCGGCCATCTCCGTCCCCGTCGGCGAAGCGGTTCTCGGCCGCATCTTTAACGTCACCGGGGACACCGTGGATGAAAAAGGCCCGGTTGCCACCGAGGAACGCCGTGGAATTCACCGCATGCCTCCCAAGCTGGTCGATCAGGCCACTGAAGCTGAGATTCTCGAGACCGGCATTAAGGTCATTGATTTGATTTGTCCCTTCACCAAGGGTGGTAAAGTGGGCGCCTTTGGTGGTGCCGGCGTGGGCAAGACCGTGGTGATCATGGAGCTTATTAATAACATCGCCAAGGCGCACGGTGGATATTCCGTCTTTGCCGGAGTGGGGGAACGTTCCCGAGAAGGTAATGACCTTTACCACGAAATGTCCGATGCCGGGGTCATCGACCAGGAAAATATCGCCAATTCAAAAGTGGCTCTTGTTTACGGTCAAATGAACGAGCCTCCCGGTGCCCGTATGCGCGTGGCCCTTTCCGGGCTCACCATGGCGGAGTATTTCCGCGATGAGAAAAATCAGGACGTGCTCCTCTTCGTGGATAACATCTTCCGTTTCTCTCAAGCCGGAGCTGAAGTTTCCGCCCTCCTGGGACGCTCGCCCTCTGCGGTGGGTTACCAACCGACCCTTTCTCAGGAAATGGGTAACCTTCAGGAGCGTATCACCTCCACCAAGAAGGGGTCCATTACCTCCTTCCAGGCGGTGTATGTTCCTGCGGATGACTTGACCGACCCCGCACCCGCCAACACCTTCGCCCACCTCGATTCCACCATCGTGCTCGAGCGTTCCATTGCGGAGCTCGGCATTTATCCTGCAGTGGATCCATTGTCTTCCATCTCGAACGCGCTCGACCCCGCTATTGTGGGCGAGGAACACTACAACGTCGCCCGTGGCGTTCAAAACGTGCTTCAGCGCTATAAGGATCTACAGGACATCATCGCCATTCTCGGACTCGATGAGCTTTCCCCTGAGGACAAACAACTCGTTTACCGCGCCCGTAAAGTGCAGAAGTTCCTCTCCCAGCCCTTCCACGTGGCCGAGGTCTTTACCGGTATCTCCGGACAATACGTTTCCATTGCCGACACCATCAAAGGATTCAAAATGATTCTTGAGGGCGAATGCGATGACCTTGCCGAAAACGACCTCTATATGAAGGGCTCCATCGAGCAGGCCCTTGAAGGCGTCAACGTTTAAGCCGTAGGCACAGCAACATGATCGCTCTCGAAATCATCACTCCAAACGCCAAGGTCCTCGAGACCGAGGCCGACCAGGTAGTCCTCCCCGCTGAAGCGGGCGAGACCGGCGTCCTGACCGGCCACATCCCGCTCGTGACCAAGCTCAAGGCCGGTGAAATCAAGGTGATCAAGGGTAACAAGACGGAATACATTGCCGTGGACTGCGGATTTGCCCGCGTCTTGGGCGACACCGTCGAAGTCCTTACCGAAGCTGCCATCGACGTCAACGACATCGACCTCGCCGAGGTTGAAGCCGCACAATCCCGCGCGGAGGCGGCACTCAAGGCTGCTGAAGCCGAAGGCCAGGATCCCGAGGAAGCCGAGCAACTCGCTCAAAAGGTTAGCTTCCTTATCGCCCAGAAACTGGCTAAAGGCCGCCGCCGTTAGGCGTGAATGGCCGCCAGGCCCAGCAGGGTGAGGTGTGGGATAAATTCCGCTTTGGTGGCCCAGTCACTGGTTAGGTCGGCGGTGCTGCCGCCGGTTGTGAGAACCAGAGGTCCCTCGCCTTCACCCTCGCGTAATTCCCCGATGACGCGTTCGCATAGGGCGTCGAGCATGCCGGAGTAACCGATGGCGACCCCGAGTTGCATAGCGTGACGGGTCGATTTCCCAATAGCACCTTCAACCTTCACGAAATCCTCGGGGTTCAACTCCGGAAGGAGGGCGGTCTGTTCGTGCAGGTAGCGTGACATAAGACCGAGACCGGGGGCAATGATCCCTCCCTCGTAGCCTTTGCTCGTTACAATATCAAAGGTTACCGCGGTGCCGAGATCGATAACGATAGCGGGAACACGGTGGTACCTTTGTGCCGCGAGCGCATTCGCCAGTCGGTCTTCGCCGATTTCCTCCGGGTTGGGGTAATGAATCTTCAAAGCACCGCAATTTTCAGCAGTCAGGTGGAGGCAAGGCTTGCTGTTTGTTTGAAGTAGGGCTTCGAGTTCAGCATTTACCGCAGGCACAACCGAACAATAGGCACTGCCAGCGGCAGACTCCAACAAGGGCAGCAACGGCGCGGCGGCGGCAGGGGCATCTGCCAGAAGATCCGAGGTGGCTAGATCTCCGGCATGGCTCACGCTTTCACCTTCCACCAATCCGAAATGAGTACTGGTGTTGCCGATATCAATACAAAGGGTTTTCATATGGGTGCGATTTAAAATTGGCTTAGGGTCACATCGCCAGCGCGAATGGACGCTTGTTTTCCTTCAGCGGCATCGAGCATGAGCGCGCCACTGGAGTCAATGCCGCGGGCGATCCCCTTTATCGTTTGTCCGGCCTGTTCCGTAACGACTTCCCGGCCAAAGAGTCCGTCGTAGGGTTTCCAGGCTTCCAGTAGGGCATTGCTTTCGGTATCAGGATTTTGAATACAAATGTTATAAGCGTCTTGAATGGCTTTAAGGGCTAGCGCCGCAACGGCGTTGATGGAAAGGGCCTTCCCGCTGATCGCTTGTAGGCTGGTGGCGCGGTTATGAAGTTCCTTCGGAAAAGTCACAGGGTTACTGTTTACATTGAGTCCCAGCCCAAAGAAAAGGGCCTTTAATCCATCCGCATCGAGTTTGGCTTCCGTGAGCATCCCCGCGAATTTATGCCCGGCACAATGTAGATCGTTGGGCCATTTAATTTCCAGCCGGTTGTCGGGAAGAAGTGCTTGGAGGGCGCGGCAGATTTGAATGCCACACCAGAGGGTAAAGTGTTGAAGTTTTTGGGAGGGAAGGCGCGGCTCATAGGTTACCGTAAGGTATAGATTCTCAGCAGAGCCACTGAACCATTCCCGGCCCAGACGCCCGCGACCTTTGGTCTGGCAACTGGAGAGCACTGCAAAGGGGCCGGCGCGACCGTTGGCAATTTGGCGCTCGGCTTCGTTGTTAGTGCTGTCAAGCACTGGAAAGTAAAGACAGTCCATTTCGAGGCCGCAGTCCTCAGCAGCAATTTGCAGGAGGGTCGGGTGCAAAACCTCTGGTTGGGCAGTGATTCGGTAACCCCGATTGCGCACCGCCTCAATTTCAAAGCCGGATTCCTGTAGCTTTTTGATTTTTCCCCAGACCGCCGGGCGGGAGAGCCCGATCATTTTAGCGAGGTCGCTTCCGGAGACAAAAGCATCACCTGCGTCTATGAGACTGCGCAAGAGTTGATGTTCGTCGGGTTGGGCGCTTACCCTGCGATATTCACTGTGTGGAGCTGAGGACATCACGTGTATGATTAGAGCCAGTCGAGACCAATGTCCTTCCAGGTGCTTTGATGCACCGGCGCGCCGGTGGAGATGAAGTCGAGACCCAGCGCCCCAAGCGCGGGGAGGGTTTCAAGAGTGATGCCACCACTGGCTTCAGTGCAGGCGCGACCGTCAATTTGACCCACTGCTTTTTTCAGAGCTTCGGCGTTGAAGTTGTCGAGCAGGATGATGTCGGCCCCTCCGGCAAGGGCAGGTTCGATTTGATCGTGGGAATCAACTTCGACTTCCACGGGTAGCTTGGGATGAATGGAGCGTGCCAATGCTACCGTCTCGGTAAGCTTGGCTCCAGTGAGAGCAAGGTGGTTGTCCTTAAACATGACGCGATCAAAAAGCCCCATACGGTGATTGTACCCGCCGCCACAGGCAAAGGCGTATTTTTGGAGCACGCGATATCCCGGTAAAGTCTTGCGGGTGTCGAGGAGGGCGGTGGAGGCTCCGGCAAGGGCATCAGCATAATGACGTGTCTCCGTAGCAACCCCGGAGAGGTGTTGCAGGAAATTCAGGAGGACTCGCTCAGCCTGCAGGAGAGTGGCGGCGGGGCCGCGCAAAGTGCCAATAGGAGTTCCCGGAGAGAGGCTTCCGCCGTCTTGAACCTTCGCTTCAAAGGAACAATCCTCCCCATAACTGGCGAGTACCAGCCCGACGAGACCCAGGCCGCAGATGGTCATCCTTTCGCGGGCGGTCAATTGCGCTTCACCGCTTGCGCCCTCGGGCATGAGTGCCGTGGTAACATCTCCTAATTGCTCCGGGCGTTCGGCAAGACCCGCCCCGGCGAGGTCTTCAATTTTTGCCAAGCCGACCAATTGGCGCAGGTAATCAGAATCAAGCTGTTCCCAGCTCAAGCGGGCCAAAAGGCTTTCTTTAGTGAATCGCGGTCCATCGGACATGCTTAAAAGATGCCCGGGATGTAAAATAGGGCAATGCCGAATGCGCGTGAGCGCGGTAGTTTTAGAGGGAGCGGTAGATTGCCTGCAGGGCGACGAGATCCGCTTCGCGGGTGCTGCTGTGCAGGAGGTGGTCGTAGTGCTTAGCTTCCTGCATTTCACTTTTAGCAACTTCTATCCGCCGTTGTACCTCGTCTACGCTGTCCGTACCGCGACCTTCGAGGCGTTCCTTTAATGCTTCCAAACCTGGAGGCATTATAAAAACCGTAGTGACCCGACCCGCAAGGAGGGGATCCTCTCCTGCAGCCGCTCGAAAGCTTGCGGCACCCTGCACATCAACATTCAGCAAGAGATTGATGCCCGCCTCCAATTTGTCCTGCACCGCCTTTTTTTGAGTACCGTAATGCTTGCCGTGGACGCGGGCGTATTCGTAGAAATCCCCTGCTGCAATACGGGCCTCAAATTCCTCCGCTTCTAGAAAGTGGTAGTCCCCTCCATTCACTTCGGCCCCCCGGGGTGGGCGGGTGGTGGTGGTGATGACACGCTCGAGTTGGGCTTCTGTTCGCAAGAGGCCTTCACAGACAGTGGTTTTGCCGCTACCTGCCGGACCGGAAACGATTAAGAGTTGAGCGGAATTGTTCTTGGGCGCGTGCACAGCATTAATATTTCAAAGCGGTCGCGACGAGCAACGCACCGTAAAGCGCAAAGCATGCACCGAAGATGCGTGGGCGGGTGGATCCCCGATAGAGCCAATCGATACAATCACGCAAACGATAAGGGCTCGCGCCAAAGATAAGGGCCGCCACAATCGTCAAGTATACGAAACTGACGAGAAAGAGTCGCGATGCCGGATCTTGCATGTAGGCGGCGTTGAGCAAAGGTTGGGCCGCTAAAAGTAGGAGGGCTGCCAGTCCGCGCACTGCCAGAAAGTCAGGCACAAAATAAAAGGCTCCTAGCGCCGATATACCAAAGAGCGCAAAGAGGAGTTGACGATATTGCCCAAAATCTGCCGGCCCAAGATGCCAGACGTGACATAAAAACCAGGCGCTGGCAGAGCCAAAAAGCAGAATCGCGGCAACGCGGGAGCGGGGGAAGGCCTTGAGGGCAGGGGCACTGCGCATGCCATGCCAGAGAAAGTGAGCTCCAACGGCGATAAGCGCGATTCCGGTAAAAAGCGTGGCTTGAAAAAGAGTCATGGCAATCAACCTTAGAGGCTTACCGCGAGAAGCCTTCAAGGAAAGCAAAAAACAATTATAGAGGCCCCTATTTTTTTATAATTAAACAATTCTAATCAGGTTAACATAGGGTATTTAAGGTACAAAAAGGAAAAGTAATCCAAAATTATTATGAAACAAAATCTTACAATTCTTCTCGCCGCTGGCTGCCTTGCCGCCAACGCCTTGCTTGCGCAGTCCGGCTACGTTGCCTCTGGCGAGCAAGTGCGGACTCTCTCGCCGGAACAGCGCACGGTCGCTCCCTTGACCTCTCCTTACTATCACGAGGATTCTTTTATCACCAGTGACCTCCGCGCTTGGTATTTGAGTCATCAGCTCGATCGAATTGGAGGTGAAGTTACCGTTGCTGCCCTTCAGGTGCGGGTCGCACTCACCGAGCAACTCCAACTGGTTGCCTACAAGGACGGCTACACAAAATTCTCGGATGGTAGTTTGGATGGCAAAGATGGCTGTAATGACGTTGGGATTGGAATCAAGTACGCCCTTGTGCAGGATTGGGCGAATGAATACCACATCGCTGTCGGTGTTGGTTACGAGTTTGACTGGGGCAACTCCGAGGCCTTGCAAAATACCGATGAATTGCGCTTGTGGATCTCAGAAAACAAATCCTTCGGCAAGCTCCACCTCGGCGCGACCCTTAATTACCTCATTGCCGTTAATAAAAATCAGGGAGAGCTGGGCAGTTCTGATATGCTGACTCTTCACTTCCACAGTGATTACTACCTTACAGAATGGCTTAGCCCGGTTTTTGAAATCAACGGTTATTTTGTAACCGACGACAACGGCACTGGCGTTGCTCCGTACTCCGGCATGGACGCGGGTAGCCTTGGGTCCGGTCAGGACGAGGATGTTTGGACGGCCGCCCTTGGCGCGGAAGTTCGCCCCTTTGATAACAATGATGTTTCCGTTCGCGCGGCCTATGAAACCGATGTATCCGATAGCTCAAATCTGTTTGATTACCGCTGGACTTTCTCTGCAGTTTATCCCTTCTAAGAGGGAATTGTTCAATAAAACTTGAGGTTGGGCGGCTCGCATTGCGCGGGTCGCCCCTTTTTTTGTTGCTTCAGTAAGCTTTGTTGGGGGCGAGCCACTTTTCACATGCTTCCAGCGTAAGGCCTTTGCGTTCGGCGTAGCTTGTAACCTGATCCTTTTGGATTGGCCCCACCTGGAAGTATTTTGCCTCGGGGTGGGCAAAGTAGAGTCCACTCACGCAGCTACCCGGGGACATCGCAAAATTCTCGGTGAGGGTGGCTCCGGTAGTGTTTTCCGCATCCAGCAATTCCCAGATCAGGGCCTTCTCGGTGTGATCTGGCTGACTGGGGTAACCGGCCGCCGGACGGATGCCGCGGTAACGCTCCATAATGAGCGCTTCGTTGTCGTGGGCCTCATCGGGCGCGTAGCCCCAGAGCTCTTTGCGTACATGCGCATGCGTTTGCTCTGCGAGGGCTTCCGCAAAACGGTCCCCAATTGCTTTTACCATGATGGCGTTGTAGTCGTCCTGCGCATCCTCAAATTCTTTGGCAAAGGCATCCACGCCCTCGATGCTGCATACAAAAGCACCACAGGCATCGACTTGTCCGCAATCCTTCGGGGCGACAAAGTCCGAGAGTGCGAAATAGGCGCCATCCTGCGCTTTGCGTTTCTGTTGCCGGAGGGTGTGCAGGGTATTCACGACTTCATTCCCTGAGGCGTCCGCATAAATTTCGATATCATCATTCACTGAGTTTGCCGGGAAAAGACCCACAGTGCGACGGGCACGGAAACGCTTTTCTTTAATAATGCGTTCCAGCATCGCTTTGGCATCGCTAAGAATGGAGCGCGCCTGCTCGCCATAGGTGGCGTGTTGCAGGATGCGAGGATAGATGCCCTTCAGCCCCCAAGTCCAGAAGAGGGGAGAGTAGTCGAAGTACTCGCTGAGGGTTTTGAGATCGATAGCGTCATCAACCGTCAGACCAAGCTGGTTGGGGGTCTTGAGATCCGCCTTTTCCCAGTCGCAGGTGTAGCGTTTGGCGCGGGCCTCTTTGAGGGCAAGGAACTCGGTTTTACCTCGATTGGCTTCAAAGTGTTCGCGCTGCACGGTTTGCTCTTCCTTGACCTGCGCGATGTAGGCCCCGCTTTTTTCCGGATTGAGGAGGCTATTGCAAACTCCCGTGGCGAGAGAAGCGTCACCCACGCGGATCACGGGCTGGTCATAGTGCGGCGCGATCTTTATGGCGGTATGGGCGGCGCTGGTCGTCGCTCCTCCAATGAGAAGGGGTTGTTTGAAGCCGCGCCGTTGCATCTCCTGCGCCACAAAAATCATCTCATCCAGCGAGGGTGTGATCAGGCCGGAAAGCCCTACGATATCCGCGCCCCATTCTTCGGCTTCTTTTAAGATAGTATCGCAATCGACCATCACGCCGAGGTCCTTGACCTCGTAATTATTACAGGCGAGCACCACGCCCACAATGTTCTTACCGATGTCGTGTACGTCGCCTTTGACAGTGGCGATAAGGAACTTGCCTTGAGCACGGGCATTCGGGTTTTCCGCTTTCTCGGCTTCAAGATATGGCGTGAGGTAAGCGACCGCCCGTTTCATTACGCGGGCACTCTTCACGACTTGCGGGAGGAACATCTTTCCGGCCCCGAAGAGATTGCCTACAATCTTCATGCCGTCCATGAGCGGGCCTTCAATCACTTCCAGCGGGCGACCAAGTTGTTGGCGTGCTTCCTCGGTATCGGGTTCGATAAAATCAACGATTCCCTTTACTAGGGCATGAGCAAGCCGTTCCTCTACCGTGCCCTCGCGCCAGGCGAGTTTTTTGGAGTCATCTTCCTTTTTTCCACTGCCCTTGACCGTTTCCGCAAAAGTGATGAGGGCTTCGGTTGCCTCAGGGTCTCGGTTGAGGAGCACGTCCTCAACTTTTTTAAGCAGCGCGGGTTCAATTTCCTCATAGATTTCGAGCATCCCGGCATTGACGATACCCATGTCGAGTCCGGCCTCAATGGAATGGTAAAGGAAGGCCGCGTGCATGGCCTCGCGAACGGGATTATTGCCACGGAAAGAGAAGGAGATATTGCTGACGCCTCCGCTGGTGCGTGCTCCGGGGCAGGCCGCTTTGATTTCACGAACCGCCTCAATGAAATCGACCGCGTAGTTATTGTGCTCCTCCATTCCGGTGGCAACCGTGAGGACATTGGGGTCAAAAATGATATCGTTGGGGTCGAGCCCGGTCTGCTCAACCAGTAGTTTGTAGGCCCGGCTGCAGATGCGCACCTTGTCTTCCTTGGTCGCGGCTTGGCCTTTTTCGTCAAAGGCCATTACCACCACCGCCGCACCGTAACGGCGACAGAGACGGGCATGTTCAAGGAAAGTTGCTTCGCCTTCTTTAAGGCTGATGGAATTGACGATACATTTGCCCTGTGCGCATTGAAGTCCCGCTTCGATAACCGACCATTTGGAGCTGTCGATCATGATGGGCACGCGGGCAATGGCGGGCTCAGAGGCAATCAGATTGAGGAACTTCGCCATGCAGGCCTCGGAATCGAGCAAGCCTTCATCAAAATTAATATCGATGATATTTGCGCCGTTTTCAACCTGCTGAGCGGCCACCGCAAGCGCGCCGTCCCAGTCTTCATTGGTGATCATTTTCTTAAAGCGCGGAGAGCCTGTAACGTTACTGCGCTCGCCAACCATGATAAAGCTGTCGCCGATGGTATGATTGCATGCCTCGAGTCCACTCAGGCGTTGCCGCTCGGGTAGCTCCGGAAGGGGGCGGGGCGGGTATTGACTGACTTCGCGTACCACCGCGCTAATGTGATCGGGGGTGGTGCCACAGCAGCCACCGACAAGGTTGACCAGTCCGTCCTTGGCAAATCCGCCAACGGCTTCACCGGTGTGGTCGGGAGTTTCGTCGTAGCCCGTGGCGGCGAGGGGATTGGGGAGCCCGGCGTTGGGATACACATGTACATAGCAATCGGCTACGCGGGAGAGATCCTGAAGGAAGGGCCGCATGAGATCCGCTCCGAGGGCACAGTTCAATCCTACGCAAAGCGGCTTGGCATGGCGGATGGAGTTCCAGCAGGCTTCAACCGTCTGACCCGAGAGGGTTCGTCCTGACTGGTCGGTGATCGTTACAGAAATGATAACGGGCAGGCGCTCGTCGCGGGTTTCAAAGAAATCCTCAATTGCGTGCAGACAGGCCTTCAAATTGAGGGTGTCAAAAACAGTCTCTGGCAAGAGGAGATCAACGCCGCCTTCTACGAGCGCTTCGACCTGTTCGTAGTAGGCCTGACGCAATTCCTCGTAGCTCGTGGCGCGGTATTCGGGCCGGTTGACATCGGGAGACATCGAGGCGGTGCGATTGGTGGGGCCAATCGCACCGGCTACGAATGTGGGGCGCCCTTCCTTTTCGGCGACTTCGTCAGCGACCTTGCGGGCAATCCGGGCGGAGTGCAAATTGATGTCGCGCACCCGACTTTCGAGTCCGTAGTCTGCTTGTGCGATGGTGGTGCCCGAAAAAGTGTTGGTTTCAATGATATCAGAACCCGCCTCAAGGAAAGCGCGGTGAATTCCCTCAATGATTTCCGGGCGGGTGATACTGAGGAGGTCGTTGTTGCCCTTCAAATTGCCCGGCGCGTCGGCGAGACTTTCGTCGCGGAAGTCGGCTTCCTCCAACGAATGCTGTTGGATCATGGTACCCATGGCCCCATCGAGGAAGACAATGCGTTCCTCCAGCAAGCGGGCAAGCTGCTGTCCCTTAGTGGTGAGTGGTTTAGTGATAGAGGTCATCTTTGATATAATATCAACATATCATGATATCTTGATGCGTTTTGCAAGTGGTAAACTTAATAAATTATAAAAGGCGCAAGCTTGCCGCTCGTCAAACGGTCGGGGCTTGTTTTAGTGGAGCTATGAAAGAAATGGGGCAATTGTTTCCAAAGATCGAGGGCGACACTTGGGCAACGCTGGAGGCGTGGGCGGTTTTGCTGCGGGAATGGAACGAGAAGATCAATTTGATTTCGCGCAAAGACATTGAACATTTGGAGGAGCGGCATTTGGCGCCCTGTTTGGCGATCACCAATCATCTGCAACTCATGCAAGGGGCGCGAATCCTTGATGTCGGAACCGGGGGCGGTTTCCCGGGCTTGATTATGGCGATTTGTTATCCCCAGGCGCAGTTTACTTTGGTGGATTCGATAGGGAAGAAAATTGGAGTGGTGCGAGACATTGCCGAGCGGTTGGGGCTGAAAAATGTTCAGGCGCATCAAGCGCGGGCTGAGTCCATAAAGCGGGAATTCGATTTCATTACGGGACGGGCGGTCAAGAACCTCCCTCAATATTTCAGTTGGATCCAAGGCAACCTGCGGCGCGGTCAGCGCAATTCCATCCCGAATGGAGTCTTGTATTGGAAAGGCGGCGACCTTGCGGCGGAATACGCCGCCATTGGAATCGAGCCGCGCTTAAGTATCGACTTGGAGTCAGAACTGCAGGATCCCTATTTCGCCGAGAAATACATTTTGCATTTTGATGCGCGGGATGTGCCGCGGGCGCGGGTGGCGGTCCTGCATTAGGGCGGCTTTATTTGCCTTTGAGGAAATCGCGGGAAGCGCGCTTGAGTTGCTTGATGCGTGTTTCGTTTTTGCGAAGGTCGCTTTTATCCATACGATCAGTAAAAAGAACACCGTTGAGGTGGTCCACTTCGTGTAAAATACAGCGCCCTAAAAGACCGTTGGCTTCAATGATATGTTGCTCGCCCTGAAGGTCTTGAAAGGTGCAGCGTACGCCGGCGGGGCGCGTCACGCGACCGTTCACTGCGGGAAAGGAAAGACAGCCCTCCTCGTAGACCTCGGGGGCGGAGTCGGTAATTTCAACCTGAGGGTTAATGAGGGCGAGCGGCATGATAAAATCCAGGGGAAGGGTTTTCCCGTCGTATTGGTAATCGAACTGAATGTTAGCTTCCTCGGGTGGCCTCACATCCATCACGCAAATCTGGAGCGCTTGGTCGATTTGCTGGGCAGCGAGTCCAATGCCGTCAGCGTCGTACATCGTTTCCAGCATGGCATCAGCCAGTGCCTTTAAGTCGGCATCGAAGTGTGTAATCGGGGCACCTGGCTCGCGCAGGATCGGCTCTCCGTAATGAGTGACTCGCAAAGGCATAAGATTTACTTTTGCCTGATTGCGGCAGTACTGTAAAGCTTGGGCTTAAGAAGCCGGAGCGATGGGGATATGAATTTCGCCACGCTTCAATGCCGGCAAGGTGAATGGACCGTTCCAATAAATCGCGCGCGCAGGACCGGTTACCTTGAGATCCATCCGTTCCGCGAGCCACGCTTCGAGCTTCGCTTTTGCGGCAAGAAAATTGGCCTCTCCATATCCACCGCGCAGCCCGATAGAGGCGACGGTACGTGTAGGGAGGGCTTTTACCTTCACTCCATCAGTTTCTTTGAGCTCGCGTGCTGCGGCTTCCGTGCCGAGATAGAAATACATTGCCCCAGGGTCGATTTCCGCTTCCACCGGAACGGTCATGGCGATTTCATTATCCTTAATGTAATCAAAAAGCGGCCGAAACAGGCTACTGGCTTCTTTGAAGTATGCGACCTTTGAGCGTGCAACGATTACTTTGCAGGAAGGGAGTTCCTTGATTTCAATCACGCCCACGTCGGTTTTGGGAAATGCACTTTCGTAGGCAGACATGGGGTGGGTCGCGGTTAAGGTTAAAATAAGTAAGAGGTAACGCATAAGAATATATCTTGGATCAGGGGGGATACATTACAGGCCGGCATCGTTTCAGTCTGGAACAAATAAGGGAAGCAGGGTATCTAGTTTATTTATCCAGTCATGCTTACCCGAATGCGCGCAACCCTTTTTATCTTACTGCTGTCGTTTTTAACGAATGGTTTGGCGGGGCTTTCTGCCGTGACAGGCGCGGTTTCGCTGGCGCTTGTTTCGGATTTACAGACGGCGGCAGCAGGGGAACGCTTCTACATGGGGCTGCGTTTTGAGCTCGATCCCGAATGGCATATCTACTGGAAAAACCCCGGCAGCAGCGGCTACGGAGTGTCGGTCGATTGGGATTTGCCCGAAGGCGTTACGGTGGGGCCCTTGGAATGGCCCGCGCCGAAACGTTTCGAATTTGATGGTTTTATCAATTACGGCTACAGCGGAACCGTCACTTTGTTAGTGCCCGTGGAGCTTGCGGAAACTGCCACGGAACCACTTCAGATTAGCGCTTCGGTTTCGTGGCTGGCATGCAAGACCGCCTGTGTCCCGGGAAGCGCGGAACTTGCCTTGAGCCTTCCGCTTGGAAAAAAAGCCACATTAGATCCCGCGCAGAAAACAGTTTTTCAGCAGGCGCGGGCCTCCTTGCCGGAGGTGTGGAGCGCTAGCCCCCTTGTATATGAAACAGGCGAAAGAAATATTCGTATTCAGGTTCCGGATACAGAAATCAAGGAGGCTTATTTTTATGCGGAGACCGCCGCTTGGGTAGACGCCGATGCGCCGCAAATCCTTGAGCGGGAAGGGGGCGCGAGTGTCCTGACCGTTCCGCTTTTGGAAGGCGAGCTACCATCGCTTCTTGCAGGAGTGCTGGAATTGGACGGGCGCAGCTGGGCGGTCGAACTGGATTCAGCAAGCGCAGCTCAGGCGGTTGCGGTTTACGGGCGCGGCTGGGAGAGCAAATTATTGCAGACGGGTTTTGGCGGCTGGCTATTACTGGCTTTTCTCGGCGGGGTGATCCTCAACATTATGCCCTGCGTTTTGCCGGTACTTTCATTGAAGGTCTTCTCCTTACTCAAGCATGCGGGGCAAACCCGGGGGCAAGCGTTCGCTTACGGTTTGGCGTATACCCTTGGGGTGGTGCTGAGCTTTGTGGCGCTCGCGGCGACGCTCTTTGTTTTACGCGGTTTGGGTGAGCGGATCGGCTGGGGCTTTCAGCTCCAGAATCCCGCCTTTGTGGTGGTGTTGACGCTTTTGCTTTTTGTTTTCGCCCTGAGCCTGGTAGGCGTCTTTGAAATGGGCGTAGGTTTGGTGGGCGCAGATTCCAAAGTGGCTCGCCGGAAGGATTTGTTCGGTTCCTTTGGCACGGGTATTTTGGCAGCGGTGGTGGGTGCGCCCTGCGTAGGTCCCTTGGTAGGGGGCGCAAGTGGCGTGGCGTTACAGGCAGATCCCTTAACCGGGATTGCGGTGTTTGCGATGCTTGGTTTTGGAATGGCAGCCCCTTTTCTTCTGCTCTCAATATTTCCAAAAATGGCGGTCTATCTGCCAAAGCCGGGACCGTGGATGGAGACCTTTAAACAGGCCATGGGCTTCGTGCTTTTTGCGGTAGTGGTTTTCTTGCTTTGGGTGGTCGGTCAATCCGGTGGGGCAGAGGGGATGCTCGCTTTGTTAATGGCGCTTTTTGTGGCGGCTTTGGCGGCGTGGATTTACGGTCGCTGGGCTGCGGTTTCAAAAGCAAAAAGCACCCGCCGCACCGCAACATTCTTGGCGCTTGTGCTGGGAAGCCTTGCCCTTGTAGTGGGCGCGCAAGCGGTGAGCGGGGCTTATGCCGCGCAGCAGGGACAGCAAGCGGAAGCGAAGGCAAACAGCTGGGAAACATGGTCAGAGGAACGGGTTGCCGCAGAACTCGCGGCGGGGCGTTCGGTCTTTGTCGATTTCACCGCCAGTTGGTGTCTCATTTGTCAGGTCAACAAACGTACCGCTTTGCGTACCCGCGCCACCCGCGACCTGTTTGAGGCAAATGACATCGTGCCATTGGAGGCAGACTGGACCACCTACGATGCCGCAATTACGGATGCCCTTGAGTCGTATGGTCGGTCAGGGGTGCCACTTTATTTACTGCACACCCCTGGGGGAGAAACAAAAATCCTGCCGCAGAATTTGACCCCTGCCATGATTCGGGAAGCGGTTGAGTCGTCGCGTTAGGCGTCTAACTGGGGGCGCTCGGCTTGCGGCCAATCAATGTGGTAGAATTGTCCGCGCGGTTGATCCACCCGTTCATAGGTATGGGCGCCGAAGTAATCGCGTTGCGCCTGTAAAAGATTTTGCGGTAGGCGGGCAGAGCGGTAGCCGTCGTAATAGGCGAGGGCGGAACCAAAGGTGGGGATGGATACGCCCTGCTCGGCGGCGAGTGCCACCACCCGGCGCCAACTTTTTTGGGCAGCGTCGATCGCGCCCTTAAAGTAGGGATCGAGGAGGAGGTTGGCGAGCTCGGGGTCGCGGGCAAAAGCCTCGGTAATCTTCTGGAGAAAGGCCGCACGAATAATGCAACCACCGCGGAAGATTTGAGCAATCTCGCCAAAGTTAAGGCTCCACTTGTATTCCTTCTGGGCTTCGCGCATGAGCTGAAAGCCTTGGGCGTAGGAACAGATCTTAGAGGCGTAAAGGGCTTGGCGAATGGCTTCCACTAACTCGGCTTTGTCGCCGGCGTAGGGGCTTGTTTCCGGGCCACTCAGGATCTCAGATGCCGCCACGCGCTCGTCTTTTACCGCAGAGAGGCAACGCGCGAAGACGGCCTCTGCCACCGTGGGCGCGGGCGTTCCCATGTCGAGGGCGTTGACGGAGGTCCATTTGCCGGTGCCTTTTTGTCCGGCAGTGTCGAGTACGATATCAACGAAGGCCTGCCCGGTAACGGGGTCCGCTTGTTTTAGAATATCGGCGGTGATTTCAATGAGGAAGGAATCGAGTTCACCCTTGTTCCATTCGGCAAAGATGTCGCCCATTTCAGCGGGGCTGAGGCCCAGTACCTGCCGCATGAGGTCGTAGGCCTCACAGATCATTTGCATGTCACCATATTCAATGCCGTTGTGTACCATCTTGACATAATGACCCGCGCCATCAGGGCCGATATAGGCGGTACAACTGAATCCACCTTCCACGGGTTTGCCCGGGGCGGCGCCCTCCAGGGGCTTGCCGGTTTCGGGGTCTACTTTTGCAGCGATGGCTTTCCAAATAGGCTCCAGGTGCGTCCAGGCCTCGGGGCTGCCGCCGGGCATGAGCGAAGGACCAAAGCGAGCGCCTTCTTCGCCACCAGAAACCCCGGAGCCGATGAAGCGGAGACCGCGTTCCGTGAGTTCTTTTTCGCGACGGATGGTGTCGTCCCATTTGGCATTGCCGCCATCAATAATGATATCGCCCTCTTTAAGAAGCGGCAAGAGGCCCTCGATGACTTTATCGGTCGCCCAGCCAGCCTGCACAAGAATGATGATTTTGCGGGGCCGCTTCAAGGATGCCACAAAGGATTCAAGGGATTCACAACCGACCAAGCCGCCGGGAGTGTCGGGATTCGCCGCCACAAAATTTTCCATTTTGGAAACGGTGCGATTGTAGACCGAGATTCTGAAGCCGTGGTCGGCAATATTGAGGGCGAGGTTCTGGCCCATGACTGCGAGGCCGATGAGGCCGATTTCCGAGACTGCGTCTGACATGTGTTAACTGAGTTGGATAGATACGATGGCGGAAAGGGCTAGGTGCGTTTAGTAAACGTTGGTCGTTTCCTGACTGATGATCGGTTCGCTCAGGAAGTCAGCAGTAAAGCTTAGAATTGCACGGCCGGGTCCGATTTGTGCGCCCTCGGCAGTTACGCGTAGGTTAATGTGCTTGCCCGGCTCAAGGGTCGTGCGGGGGAAGGTTACCGTTTGCCCGTCGATGAGTCCTCGGGCATTCCCCTCTACCTTCTTCGGAGAGAGCTTTTCGTTGAATTGAAGTGTTACTACTCCGCTGACCGGCTCAAAGTCACCCTGGTTGCGAACCCGAATGGTATAGGTGGTATTTTCGCCCACGCGAATGGGATCCTTGCTGTCCGTAATGGAGATGGTGACTCCCGGAACGGCGAGCCACTCGGTTGAATGGCTGTCCGAAGCTTCAAGCCCTTTGGCAGTGATGAGTTTTACGCGGCTGTTGGCAATTCCGGGGCGGGTCGCGGCGATGCGGGTGGTAATCAACTGGCTCGCTCCGGCAGGGAGAGAGGGGATGACCCAGCCGATGGCGTTGTCTTTAACACGACCACCACCATTCTCGGCGACGGTACTTCCCGCAGGCAGCAGATCGGTGATGCGGACATTGCGCAGGTCGGTATCACCGGTATTTTGAATGGCGATTTCAAAAGTTTCCGGCTTGAAGACATAGGCTTGTGTCGGGCCGCTTTTGGAAATGAGGATCTCGGATTGCACCACTGTTACCGGGCTGCTTCCAGTCGCTGGGGCCGGGCCGTCGCGATAACTCGCGCTGGCGGTGTTGATAAAACTGCCCTGTTGAACCGCCCGCGCCTTGAATGCAACCGTGCGGCTGCTGTCCGGTTCCAAATCGCCAAGAATCTGCTCGGCTGCCCCGGTGGCTTGCAAGCCTGCGGGGAAGGCATCCTTAATCGTCACGTTACGGGCAACGGCACTGCCTTTATTCGAAACGGTAACCGACCACGTTCCGCTTTCATTGAGTTCAATTGTAGCCGGGCCGGATTTTGTCAGCGCTAGCTTGGGTTGACCTGTAAAGAAAGGCAGGCAGAGGCGGTTCTGAACGAAGACATCGGAGCAAATGGTATGGTCACCCTCATCCAAAGCTTGAACCGTGACGGCAATTTCGCGCGTAGCACCTCTCTCAAGCGCGCCAAAATCCCAGCGGTATTCATTGTTCTGCACCGTAGGCGCGGGGTCGCCCGAGACAAAGCGAATATTTGCTGGCAAGAGCTCGGTGATACGCACTCCTTCAACCGCTTCCTTCACTTCGATCTTCAAGACATAGCGCAGAAGGTCGTTGACCTGCCCATCCTGAACGAGGCGTTTATGGACCTCCAGCTGACTGGAACTGAAGAGGGACTCGCTTTTAAGGAGCGCGGGATCCAATACCTCTGCGAGTGCGGGTGTGGGGGTCGCTTCCGTAGCGGCGGGCAGAAAGCTGAAATCCTCGGGTTCCGGCGCAGGTACGGTTTGTGTCGGTGCGGTGATCGTTCCAGCGGGAAGGCTTGTGGTTTGGCAACCGCTGAAGCCAAAAACGGCGACTAGCAGGCCGGATGTGAAAAGAAGTTCGGTGCGTTTCATAATAATAATATCTAACTTGAGAAGGAGGCTTGTAAAGCACAGGGCTTCAGATGCGCCGAAAAGTTTAATCCTGTTCAAAAAGGTCCTCGGGGTATTGTGCCTTGGCGGGGGCTCCCGGGTGGGTGGGTTCGTCCTCTTCGTGGAGGTGGCGCGGTGCGTTTCTCACATGTTCAGAGAGCGCCTGTTCGCCGTCAGCCACGATGGTGTCGCAGATGCCGCGTACGTGCATGCGCAACCATTTTGCGGTGGTGGAGCCGTGGCGGTAATCGGCGGGACCGTAGGCGTGGATGCGCCCCGCATGGAGCAGGGCGTCGTTCTGCGCGAATTCCGCCTCGCTTTCTGGATTAAAGACAGCGTAGGTCTTGCCGCCATTGCTCTTCACTACCGAGAAGACCGGCACATCGCTGGGGCCGTCGGCGACATAAATCATGCGCTCAATGGGCACGCGGCGGGCGGCGGGTGCGATGGCGGCATTCACATCAATGCCCGGGTGTTTGTTTGTCCCTTTATTGATTTCAAAAATGTAGCGCGTCTTGGCGGTGTTATCGACAGTCGTCCCAATCTGACTCAATGCAAATTCCATATGCAGGGGCAACTCGTCCTGTCGCGAATAGTGCGGGGGCAGGGGAGCCTCAATGAATTCACAGCCGAAGATGCCCTCCACCAGCGGCGCGACGGCACTCCCCCGAATCATCTCCGCCAGTCCGGTACTAATGATGTAATGCTCAAGCTGGATGTTGTGCTTGCGGTACTCCGCTTTATCGGAAGCCAGGGTTTTGAGATTTTCAAATAATTCGCGCACCCCGGGGTAAAATTCCAGTTCCGCGCCCAATTCCCGCAGGCGGGCGTTGGTCAGCCCCTTCAACTCCCCGTTCTTCACGAAACTCAACAGGTGGTTCAAGTAGATTGTGTCGCCCGAGACGCGATTGCCTCGTTGGGCGTAGATTTCCGGCAAATTGTTCACCTCTTTCCAGAAGGCCTCGGCATCGATTCCAAAGGCTTTGAAAATCGGGGCCTGCATGTAGCCGGGGATCAGGGTCTTGTCGAAATCCCAAATACAGGCGACGATATTCTGGCGATGGAGCGGTTTCTTCATTTGGACGGCAAAGCACTACATAGTTGTCTTTCCTCCCATTAACTGCAACGCATTTCATGTACATGCACAAGATTCCAGACATTGCGCCTTTTCGCGAGAAGCTCAGCGAGCTTGATGCCCAGATGGCCGAGCCCAATTTCTACTCGGACCAACGCCGCGCTGCAGAAATTTCCCGCGAGCAACAACGCCTGAGCGGTCTGGTAGAAAAATTCGAAGCCTACCATAAAGCCGATCGGGAAATTGAAGAAAACCGCGCTATGGTGGAAGACGATTCCGTCGAGGCAGAGTTGCGTGAAATGGCCGCTGAGGAAATCGAATCCCTCACCCAAGAGCGCGAAGACCTTGTTCAGTCCGTCCTCCGTGCCATGATCCCGCCCGATCCCACTGACAG
Organism: Verrucomicrobiota bacterium; assembly: GCA_009937095.1. Taxonomy (GTDB): domain Bacteria; phylum Verrucomicrobiota; class Verrucomicrobiia; order Opitutales; family Coraliomargaritaceae; genus UBA7445. The sequence continues at coordinate 1,262 of JAACDB010000025.1, read as the reverse complement.
CCGCAACTCCGTCATGGAAATCCGCGGCGGAGCGGGCGGCGACGAAGCCAACATCTTTGCCGGCGACCTCTTCCGCATGTACTCCCGCTACGCTGAGTCCAAGGGCTGGCGCGTCGAGGTCATCAGCACCAGCCCCGCCGAAACTGGCGGCTACCGCGAAATTATTTTTAACGTCACGGGAGAAGACGCCTACAAACACCTCAAATTCGAGAGTGGCGTCCACCGCGTGCAACGTGTTCCTGTCACCGAAACACAGGGCCGCATCCACACTTCCACCGCTACTGTGGCCGTGCTCCCCGAGGCTGAGGAAGTCGACATCGAGATCAACCCCAACGACCTTGAAATCTCCACTATGCGTGCCTCCGGCGCTGGCGGTCAGCACGTCAATACCACCGATTCCGCCGTCATGATGGTGCACAAACCCACCGGCACCTCCGTCTATTGCGCCGACGAACGCTCCCAAATCAAGAACCGCGCCAAAGCCATGGGCGTCATGCGTGCCCGCCTCCTGAAAGCCAAAGAAGACGAGGAAAACGCCAGATACGCCGCGGAACGCAAGGGCCAGATCGGTACCGGGGACCGTTCGGAACGCATCCGTACCTACAACTATCCCCAAGGTCGCCTTACCGACCACCGCATCGGCATGAACCTTTCCTTGCCTCCTGCCATCGACGGCGGACTCGATGATTTGATCGAGGGCTTGTATAACGTCGATTACGAGGCACGTATCCAGAATCTCCTCAAACAGCAGGCGAGCTGACCCGCCCATGCACACCCTCCGCGAAATCAAGGCCCGCACCGAACCCTTCTTCGCGGAGAAAGGCATCGCCAACCCCAGCCTGGAGACCGATCTCATCCTTGCCCACGCCCTCGGCCTCAAACGCCTGGACCTCTACCTGGACCTCGACCGTCCCCTCACGGAGGCGCAACTGGAAGACCTTCGCCCGCTCGTCAAGCGCCGTGCCGCCCGCGAACCCCTCCAATATCTTTTCGGCACGGTTGAATTCGCCGGGCTGAACCTCGCAGTCGATTCCCGCGCCCTCATCCCCCGGCCCGAGACCGCGGAACTGGTCGATCACCTCCGTCAACGCCTGCAGGAAACCCCGCCCGCCCGCATCCTTGACCTCGGCACCGGTTCCGGCGCACTTGCCCTCGCCCTCGCGCAACTCTTTCCGGAAGCCGAAGTGACCGCCACCGATGCCAGTGTGGGTGCCCTTGAGCTCGCGCGCGAAAATGCCAAAGGCAATAACCTAGCCGAGCGC
>JAACDB010000094.1 GCA_009937095.1 Verrucomicrobiota bacterium | reverse complement strand
GTATTTTACTGGTGGCACAAAGGGGATCGCCGTCACGTCGAGGAACGGGAGTTGACTCCCAAAACCTACGATTGGCAAAACAGCGAAGGTTAAAACCTTAGCGATATGAATTTCAGGCGGGTGTATTAATTGGCCGCCTTTATTCTTGCCGTACTTTCAACTGCCTAACAGGGTTAGGTCTCTTTGGATCATACCGAGACATGCGATGAATTGGACTACGAATGAATGCCCTGCCGAGGCTGTAAGGCACCTTCAGGAGGGGCTCCAGACGGATCCGGTGATAGCGCAACTGCTGACCCAAAACGGCATTACCAGCGTCACGGAAGCGGAGCTTTTTTTGCGTCCCCAACTGTCAGATCTCGAGGATCCTTTTGCGCTGACGAATCTTGAAGCGGCAGTGGAACGGATTGAACAGGCCATTGAGGGAGATGAATCGGTGGTGGTTTTTGGTGACTACGATGTCGATGGAGTGACCAGTACAGTGCAGTTGGTGAGCCTTTTGCGTTCCTTGGGTATGCAGCCGCGTTTTTCCGTACCGCTTCGTCTTGAAGAAGGCTATGGTATGAGCCGCGAAGCGATTGACCGCGTGCTCGATGGAGCAACGCCGGATTTATTTATCGCCTTGGATTGTGGGACGAATGCGCATGATGCGGTATTATATCTGAATGCCATGGGCTCGGATGTTATTATTGTGGATCATCACCAAGCAAAAGAGGCGGTGCCGGAAGGTTGCGTACTGGTAAATCCCCATGTGTATGATTCTGACGAGCGCCCATGGAAGGATCTTTGTACGGCCGGTTTGGTTTTTAAGTTGCTGCATGGAATTCTAAAGCGCCGTCGTGCGACTGAGGATCCCCGTGTTAAGTCGCTTCATTTAAAGGATTATTTGGATCTTGTGGCGATGGGAACAATTGCGGATTTAGTTCCCTTGCATGGTGAAAACCGGATTTTGGCATGGTATGGTCTGCGGCATTTACGGGCGAATCGCCGGCCCGGAGTCCGCTCCCTTTGTGCTGTCAGTGGAATGGCATCCGGCCAAATGCTTGAGAGTAGTGACATTTCTTTCAAATTGGCTCCGCGCATCAATGCCAGCGGGCGATTAGCGGATGCAAGTCAGCCGATTGAATTGCTCTTGGGGAATGATGAGAGGGTCTGTGAATCTATTGCACAGGAACTGGATGCCATCAACAGCGACCGACAGGCAATCCAGCGCAAAATATCAATGGAGGCAGAAGCGGCTGTTTTGGCAGACTATGCGGATGCTCCCGGAATTATACTTCACGACAAGGACTGGCACCCCGGAGTGGTAGGGATTGTGGCCAGTCGGGTGAGTCGTCGTTTTTACAAGCCGTGCCTGGTTTTGGGCAGCGAAGGAAATACCGCAAAAGGCTCAGGGCGCAGTGTTGCCGGAATCGATCTGGTTAAGTTGTTTCAACGCTGCGATGACCTGCTAGAGAATTGGGGTGGGCATCCCATGGCGGCGGGGGTTTCGTTGCCAGCGTCTTCTGTTGAAGCCTTTCGCGAACGTTTCCTTGCAGCATTAGCGGAACTTCATCCTGCGGGTTTGCCGGAACCCGAGCTGGAGATTTCCGCTTGGTTAGGGTTGGAGGATTTAAATGCAGCCTTTTTGGAATCTTTGGATCGTTTGCAGCCCTTTGGTCAAGGCAACCGCCAACCGGTTTTTGGTTTGCGCGGTGTGGTGCTGAAGGAGAACCCCAGGGCCTTTGCAAAAGGCGGAGGGAATTACAGTTTTCGCTTGTCGGGTCCAGCAGGTGAAGGCCGTGGTGTTGGCGGGGTGGCCTGGCAAATGGAGACCATGCCATTGGCGGGCGAGGCGGTAGATCTCGCTTTACGCATCGGATGGAATTACTGGCGTCGCTCGCGAAACCTTCAAGTCACCTTGCTGGACTGGCGTCCCGCAGAATAGGGTCGCCGTTATTGTTTAGGTGCTTCAGTTGCTTCGTCGATCGTTTCGATGAACTCGAGTTTGCCAATGCGCACGATGCCGCGCTTTTCCTTTTCGCGGATGAAGTCAGCGTTGAGGAGGTTTTCCCCGGAATAACGACCTGCGGTTTTGGCGAGGGTTCCAAAAGCTTCAGTGGGCTCCGCGCGACCGGTAGGCAGGCTGAGTTGGAGGGTCCATAATGGTTTGGGCATCACTTCTTTTTCAGAGCGGGTGCGGATTTCCTCAACCGAAAGCGCCAGCACGTTGACGAAGTAGCGGTCGTGGCGTGCGGCCTCTTCGAGTTGTTGCCGCTTAAGTGAATAAACATGCATGTCGTATAAGGAAGTAGCTCCAATGATACGGGCGTTTTCGCGTGCTTGTTTGTCGGCTTCATATGCGTCGAGTTCTGCCATCGGGTCGAAGGGATCTTCGGAATCCGCGGCCACATCAAAGTATTCAACGTCAGGATTGGAATTGGTCTGCCCCCAGTGCACCACGAGAATAAAATCCGCTTTCATGGGATCCTTGGACATCACGTAGTTTTTGGCGGTGAGTTCTTGTTTTAGGGCATAAGCTACTTCTTCGAAACGAATTTCATCTTCGGGATTTTCGTATTCATAGGGGTAGTATTTTCCTTTAAGGAAGGTATAGGTTTCCGCCTTGGTATTACCCGCATCGTTTACCGGGCGAATGTAGTCCTCGCGGGCACTTGCCTTCACCAGGATATCGACTGCTAATGTTTGGGATGCCATGCTAAGTACCAAGAGAATGCTACAGAAGAATCGCCATTTCAGAAGACAGGTTTTCATAATACTTTTAAACAGTTTTTAAGAAGATGGGTAAAGATTGGTAAAGCCCGGTAATTTTCAAAAAACCAAGCATATGTGTGATTGCGCTTTATCAATAGACGATGCACTGTAAAAGTTACATTGTTTTAAAAAATAGAAATTCCAAACGTATGAAAACCCCATTTTTTCTTTCCATTTTAATACTTTTAACAAGCAAGCTGGTCTTCGCGGAGGTCCAAATGCCAAATATTTTTGGTAACCACATGGTTTTGCAGCGTGACCAATTGAACCCTGTTTGGGGTACCGCCACTCCGGGGGAACGCATCTCCGTCCGCATTGGCGGTCAAAGCCACAGTACCTACGCGGGACCCGATGGTCGGTGGAAGGTCAAACTCCGCGCCATGTCTGCGGGGGGGCCGCATGCGCTTGAAGTGAAGGCCGACAACGAGTTGCGTTTTGAGGATGTCATGGTGGGGGAGGTCTGGATCTGCTCCGGGCAGTCCAATATGCAATGGTCGCTGAATAAAAGCGATGGTGGCGATTTGGAGATCCCGCTCGCGAATGAACCCATGATTCGAATGATTTCGATCCCACAGCTTGGAACGCAGGTGCCTCAGGATAATTTTAATGGCAAGTGGGAGCACTCCAGCCCTGCGATCGCTGCAGAATTTTCTGCGGTGGGGTATCACTTTGGACAACGCCTCAAGCAGGCGCTCGGTGTCACCATTGGTTTGATTGATAACGCCTGGGGCGGCTCGGCAGCCGAAGCCTGGGTACCGCGCGACATCCTTGAGGCGGATGGCCATTGCGATGCTTATCTTGCCGAGTGGGACAAGAAGGTCGCGGCTTACACCGACGAAGTACATGCTGAAAAAGTGGCTCGTCTTGAAGCATGGAAAGCAAATGGTCGTAAGGGTCGCGCTCCTTGGCCCAACGATATACGAGTTGGACAACACCGCCCTGCGAACCTCTATAACGGGGCTCTGCATCCCATCATTGGCTACGGGATTCGCGGAGTCATCTGGTATCAGGGCGAGACCAACTCAGGTCGTGCTGCAAATTACAACCATCTCTTCCCGCTCATGATCAACACGTGGCGCGATCATTGGAAACAGGGCGACTTCCCTTTCTACTGGGTGCAACTTGCCGATTTCTCCAAGGAATTACCGGATCCTCAGCAAAATTCCTGGTGGGCTGAATTGCGCGAAGCGCAGACCAATACCCTTTCACTCCCCAATACCGGACAGGCCGTCATTATTGACGTAGGGGAAGGTCGCGACATCCACCCGCGCAACAAGCGCACGGTTGGCGACCGCCTTGCCCGTCATGCGCTTGCCAAGGATTACGGTTTTAACATCGCCTCAGAGAGCCCGCGTTATTCCAAAATGGAAATTTCGGGCGGCGAGGTGAACGTGACTTTTGATCACGTGAGCGCGGGTGGTCTCTACGCTTTTGATGTGCCCGAAGTGAAGGGTTTTGATATTGCAGGAGCGGACGGTGTCTTCCGCCAGGCAACAGCCAGTATTGAGGGGAAGACTCAGGTTGTGGTCTCGCACCCCCAGATCGCCAATCCTGCGGCAGTCCGCTACGGTTGGGCGGAGAACCCCGTGCTCAATCTTTTTGACCGCAACGGTCTGCCGGTCACTCCGTTCCGAACGGACGATGGAACCCTTGGTCAAGAAACTCCCGCTGCGGAATAAACTGCCTCTCGCTCTTGATGTCTTTAGGATGCGGGCTATTTTCCAACAATGAGCCAAGTGCAGGATAAAATACTTCTAGGCGTCAACGTTGACCACTGCGCGACCGTGCGGCAGGCGCGCTATCGTGCGCACGCCCTTGATCACGGCGATGAAGTGGAGCCGGATCCGGTTGATTTTGCCCTCCGTTGTGAAGCGGCAGGCGCGGACGGCATAACCATGCATTTGCGCGAAGACCGCCGCCATGTGCAGGACTCCGACATCGAGCGCGCCCGTGCCGCTATCCAAACACGCCTCAATTTGGAAATGGCCTGCACGCAAGAAATGATTGATTACGCCCTGCGGCTAAAGCCCGACTCCGTCTGTCTCGTCCCCGAAAGTCGCGAAGAGATCACCACCGAAGGCGGGCTTGATATAGTGGGTCAACGCGAACGGGTCGGAGAGGTTGTCGCCGCCATGAGTGCTGCTGGAATTGCCACCAGTCTTTTTATCGACCCGCACCCCGCTCAAATCGAGATGGCTGCCGAATTACACGCTCCTTGGATTGAACTTCACACCGGGGCTTACGCCAACGCCTACTTTCACGAAGGCCGAGCCGAAACCCTTGCCGAATTAGTTCGCGCCGCCGAGCAAGCGCATGCCCTTGGTCTTGTCGTCAACGCCGGGCACGGAATCAATTATACTAATATTTCTGAAATCCTCAGTATTCCCCATCTTCACGAACTCAACATTGGACACTCCATCATTAGCCGTGCGCTCACGGCTGGAATCGAACCCGCCGTCCGCGAAATGAAGGCTCATTTAACGGGCGCAGCCTAGGAATCAGGATTGACAGTTCCGCGTAAAAGCCCGAGTTTACGCCTTCTTTGGAACGGGGTGTAGCGCAGCCTGGTAGCGCATCTGGTTTGGGACCAGAGGGTCGCAGGTTCGAATCCTGTCACCCCGACCAAAATGCCTCCACGTGAGTGGGGGCTTTTTTGTGGTAGGGTGCCAGCGATGAGGAGCAGCGAACAAGCAGGTTTTACCTAGCGTAGCAGGGCCTCCCATGCTTCGTAGGCTTGAAGGGTTTTCGCTTCGAGGGCTTCGATTTTTTTTGCATCTGCGGCGAGGTCGTTTGCGGAGTCTTGGTAGTAATCGGGTGCAGCCATTTTTTGACAGAGGGCGGCTTGATCGGCTTCGAGTCGCTCAATGACTTGAGGCAGTTCTTTTAGGCGCTCACGTTCTTGCTGGTTTAGTTTTTGAACCGCTGGTTGCGGGTCGGCCGGTGGGTCTTTAATTTTCGCTTTGCTGGCGTTGGCGGCATTTTTAACTGCAAGGGCTTGGGCGTTTTTACGGGCCTCATGCTGGGTGAGCCAGTCTTCGCAACCGCCGTTGTGTTCAATGACCTGTCCGTCTCCTTCGAGGGCAAAGGTACTGGTGACGACATTGTTGAGAAAGCTGCGGTCATGGCTGACGAGAAGGAGGGTGCCTTGGTATTCAAGGAGGCGCTCTTCGAGGAGTTCCACCGTTTCAATGTCGAGGTCGTTGGTGGGTTCATCCAGGACGAGGACGTTGGCGGGTTGAAGGAAGAGACGGGCCAGGAGGAGACGAGCACGCTCTCCGCCGGAAAGTTTTTTGATAGGAGAGCGCGCTACTTGCGGGGTAAAAAGAAAGTCCTGTAGGTAGGTGAGGATATGGCGTGATTTTTCGTTTATGGTTACCATTTCGCCGTAGGGATGGACGTTTTCAGCAACGGTTAGATTTTCATCTAGTTGGGCACGGTGTTGATCAAAATAAGCGACTTCAAGTTTGGTTCCCGCGGTGACGCTTCCGGACTGTGGTTTGATTTTTTGAAGAATGAGATTAAGGAGGGTGGTTTTTCCTGAACCGTTTAGGCCGACGATACCAATTTTATCACCACGCCAAATAACGGTTGAGAAGTTTTCGATGAGGGGCTTTTCGTCCCAATTATAGCTGATGTCGTCGAGGGTGATGACTTTGCGCCCAGAGAGTTGGCTTTGGTTTAAGTTGAGCTTGGAGGTGCCAATAGTTTCGCGGCGTTTGGCGTGCTCGAGTCGCATTTTTTGTAGGGCTCGAACGCGGCCTTCGTTGCGGGTTCGGCGGGCTTGGATTCCTTTGCGAATCCAGACTTCCTCTTCGGCTAGTTTTTTATCGAAGACGGCCTGTTGTTTCGCTTCGCCCGCGAGCAGTTCGGTTTTTCGGTTGAGGTAGGTGGGGTAGTCACAGCGCCACGAGGTGAGTCGCCCGCGGTCAAGATCAAGGATGCGATTAGCCACGGAGCGAATAAAGGCGCGGTCATGCGAAACAAAAAGTAAGGCGATGTCGGTCTTGCTTAGGAAATCCTCAAGCCAGCGGATGCCTGGGATGTCGAGGTGATTGGTGGGTTCGTCGAGGAGCAGGATGTGAGGCTCCGCGGTGAGGGCGCGAGCAAGGAGGGCGCGGCGTTTGTTGCCGCCTGAGAGTGAAGCAAAGAGGGCCTCGCCGTCGAGCTCAACACGGTCAAGAATACCTTCGACTTTATGTTCAAGCGACCATCCATCGTTGCGGTCGAGTTCGGTTTGCAGGGCATCGAGCTGGTTGGCAATTGCCTCGCTGGGATCTTCTGCGTAGGCATGGGCAAGCCGGTGATATTCGGCGATGGATTTTGCGGCAGGGCCGAGGCCAGCTGCTACGATTTCAAAGACCGTACCGGTGAGGTCGGCGGGTACTTCTTGGTCCAGTTTCTCGACTCGGATGCCTGGAATGGCTTCAAGTTCTCCGGCGTCGGGTTTGATCTGGCCTTCGATGATGCGGAGGAGGGTGGATTTACCTTCACCGTTGCGACCGATCAGGCAAATACGTTCTCGCTTATCGATGGTGAGCGCGACGTTGTTGAGAAGGCGGGGGCCTCCAAAAGAGACGGAGAGATTTCTGTATGCAAGGAGGGCCACAATAAATTTTTAAAAGGTGCAGATTGTCGAGTGAGATGAGGGCTGCCAATGCTATTCATGTTTGAATTCAGGCTTAGACGGATGGCATAAAAAAGGCCCGGGTGAACCGGGCCTAGTGGTTTTGATTTTAAAAAGGATTAAGGGAGGAAGCGCGACAGGATAACAAGGGTTAGGCCGGCGGCACCGGTGGTGAGGGACTGGGCGCTCATTTCGGGGATGACCTTGTATTGAATATTGTGCAGCTCAAAATTCGAGGTATCGCTGCTGCCGGTAAATGAAATCGTTTCTCCCGCTTCCAAACGGATGGGGGTAGCGGGAGTATAGATGTCAGTACTGCCATTGAAGCCGGGCACGCCGGTATGGAGATTAAGGTCCAGAGCGGGGCTCGAGCTACTGCTGATTTTGATGCCATCAGCGATGCTGCCACCCACGCCGCTAAAATCGATGAAGGTGATTTCGCCGCCGGTGGGATTGCTGAGGGTCAGGGTAAAGGTTTCGTTGGGCTCGTCGTCGGTATCGCCGCTGATGGTGATGGCGAGGGTGCGTGTGGTTTGGCCGGTGGTAAAATCGAGGGTGTCGTTGGCGGCGGTATAGTCCGTGCCGGCGGTGGCCGTGCCGTTGGCGGTGGCGTAGCTAACCGAGACCGGGCCCGAGGCGGCGGGGTTGAGCGTGATGGTGAAGTTGAGGAGGGTGCTGCCGCTGTGGCCCTCGGCGATGGTGGCGTCCGCGATGGTGAAGGTGGCCTCGGCAGGGGTGGGCGGGGCGTAAGCGGTGATCCATTCCTCAAAGGCGGTCGAGAGTTCGGGGTTGCTGCTGTGCTCGTGGCCGATTTCCCAGGTGCCCACGCCCCGGATGGTCGCCTTGTCAGTGAGGACCGATTTGGACTCCGTCAGGAGCGCGTCCATTTTCCGTTTCAGAGCGGGCGGGGTGGTGAACCATTCGGTGCCGATTTTGACTTCTAGCGCGTCGGCGTGGATGGCGGCATCGTAGGTGGCCTGGTTGCCAAAATAGGTGGTTCGAATGGCGGACCAGGAGGAGGAGGTTTTGTTGGTCGGGTCGTAACCGTAAAAGGGAAGGCCGCAGATGATTTTTGAAGCGGGAAAGCCTTTGTCGATGACGTATTGAATGCCCGCGCGAACGGACTTTTCAGACATGCTATCGTTTGCTGAGGTCGATTGCGGGCCGCTGCCTGGTGCGCTAATGGGGCAGTTGGCACCGGTAGGGGTTGCATCTTTCCAGTCGTAACCGAAGTAGAAGAAAAGGTCGGTGTGATCCTTGAGGGCGGCAAAATCATACGAGCCCATATGCCAACCCGGGCCGGTGCCAAACATGACGATGTAGTCCTCGTTCTCGGCTTTCACAGCGGCGTAGAGATCCTTCATGAGTTGGGTCATAAAGGGGCGGTCGTCACGATTCTCAGCCGGTATAATCATGGGGAATTCCCAGTCGATATCGATGCCGTCGTAGTTGTGGGTTTTGAGGTAATTGATGCAGTTGGCGACAAAGGTGGCACGCTTGGTGGCGTCACTCGCAAGTTCCAGGAATTGATCCGCCATGCGTTCAGGAGAGGCACCGCCCACGGAGAGGATGACAGATTTACCTTTTTGGTGGGCGTATTTAATCAGGGCACTTTGGTAAGCTTTGAAATTTGGGAGGTTTTCACCGAGGGAACCCTTGCCGAGGGGTTCGATAAAGGCGTGTACCACTGCATCATAGCCTTCCCAGTGTAGGGCGGCCATTTCCGCGTCAATCTGCGCAGGGGTGAGGCTCTGCCAGCCGCCGGTGGCGGAGCGGAGGCCATTGACGTAGCCCATGACGATGGGCCGGTCCTCGGGAAAAGAGGAGAGCCCG